>JAQXNV010000021.1 GCA_029098185.1 Oscillospiraceae bacterium | reverse complement strand
CCCCCTGCAGGGGGGCTGTCTGCGCAGCAGACTGAGGGGTTACTATAGCGTAACCTGCCAAAGGGCAGTCGCTCCCGAAATACCCCTCCGCCGTCTACAACGGCACCTCCCCTTTAAGGGGAGCCGAAAATAGGCTTGGTGCGCACATCTGGCCATAAGAAAATACCCCCGCCCTGCTGGGGCAGAAGTATCTTCGTTTCTGTTTGGTTGTGCTTATGCCAGGATCAGCTTTGTCAGCTCGGTTGGCTCGACGATCTTGCCGTCCTTGTATACCCGCATATTGCCCGATGCGATCTCGTCGATGAGGATGACCTGTCCTTCGTTGTAGCCGAACTCAAACTTGATGTCGTACAGATCAAGGCCCTTCTTCTTCAGCTCCTCGGTGATGATAGCGTTGATCTTCTTTGTCTCCGCCTTGGTGGCCTCATACTGCTCGTCGGTCATAACGCCCAGCACGATCAGGCCATCCTTTGTCACCAGGGGATCTTCTCTGGCGTCGTCTTTAAAGGTCATCTCCACATAACCGTCCAGATCCGCACCCTCTTCGATGTAATCGCCATAGCGGCGGAAGAAGCTGCCCACAGCCTTGTTCCGGCAGATGACCTCCAGGCCCTTGCCAAATGTCGTTGCCGGCAGCACTTCCATGGTGCCGTTCTCAATATCCGCAGAAACATAGTGGGTCTTGACGCCGGCCTCCTTCAGCTTTTCAAAGAAATAAACGGAAACCTCCAGGTTTGCCTTGCCGATGCCGTCGATGCTCAGACCAACTGTATTTGCGCCCGGATCAAACACGCCGTCAACGCCTGTGCAGGTATCCTTGAACTTCAGCAGTACATTGCCGTTGTCCAAGCGATAAACGTCCTTTGTCTTGCCCTGATAAATCAATTTTTCCATTGTGAAACAGCCTCCATATCCATCAATTCTTCAAACGACCTAGCCGACTCAACATTCCTGCGTCGGCTGTCACAGATATTTTACCACCTTTTGAACGAATTGCATAGATTTTCAGCAAAATTTTTTTCTAAAAATCGAAAAAAGTCAATCCCCGCCGTTTCTGCCCCTTTTCCCCTCTGGCTTTCCCGGCAAAAAAAGCGATCTTCTGCCCTTTTTCGCCCTCCCGATTTCTGGGGGAACTTTCCGGGAAATCCTCTTGCTATTTCTGCCCGTTGGACCTATAATATATTAGTTAAAGTATTGTGAAAAATTTGGAATTGGGGCGTTAATTTATGATAAATCAAAAAGCAGAAGCATTTTTCCAGAAGATAAAGGGGAAACGGGTCGCTTTTTGCGGCATTGGCCGCAGCAACCTGCCCTTGATCCGTCTGTTCCATCAAAAGGGCGCCGTCTGTATCGCCTGCGATCGCCGCACAGAAGCACAACTGGGCCAGATCGTGGAAGAATTACGGACTATGGGCGTATCCCTCAAAACCGGCGAGACGTATCTCGATCACCTGGATGTGGACATCCTGTTCCGCACGCCGGGAATGAAATATCACCTGCCGGCCCTCAACGCCGCCAGAGCACAAGGCATTGCCGTCACCTCGGAAATGGAGGTCTTTTTCCAGCTTTGCCCCTGCAAAATTTACGGCGTCACCGGCAGCGACGGCAAGACGACCACAACGACCATCCTGTCAGAATTTTTAAAGGAAGCTGGCAAAACGGTCCATCTTGGCGGCAATATCGGCAAGCCCCTGCTGCCGGAGATCGAATCCATCGGCCCCGACGACGTAGCTGTGGTGGAGCTGTCCAGCTTCCAGCTCATCTCCATGCGGCAAAGTCCCGACGTGGCCATCGTGACGAACCTGTCCCCCAACCACCTGGACATTCACCGGGATATGGACGAATATATTGGCGCAAAGAAAAACATCCTGCTCCATCAAACCGCTTTCTCCCGGACAGTCCTCAACCAGGACAACGCCCTCACCATGGAATTTGCCCCCGATGTTCGCGGTCAGCTCCTCACCTTCAGCCGCCGTCTGCCCTGTAAAAACGGCGCTTATCTCCGGGACGGCAAGATCATCTTTGCCGAAAACGGTCACGAGAGCGTCTTAATGGACCAGTCCCAGATCAGGATCCCCGGGATGCACAACGTGGAAAATTATCTGGCCGCCATCAGCGCTGTGTGGGGCGTCGTCCCGCCAGAAGCCATCGTGGCTGTGGCCCAGCGGTTTGGCGGTGTGGCCCACCGGGCGGAGCTGGTGCGCACGTTCCACGGCGTCACCTATTACAACGACTCCATCGGCACCAGTCCCACCCGGACCATCAAGGGCACGCTGTCGCTTTACAAGCAGAAGATCATCCTCATCGCCGGCGGCTATGACAAGAATTTGTCCTACGACGAGCTGGGCGAGATCCTGCCCGAAAAGGTCAAGGCCCTCATCTTAATGGGCGCTACCGCCGACAAGATCGAAAATGCTACCAGAGCTTCCAGTCAATATCAGCCGGGCAAGCCGGAGATCTATCGGGTGTCCTCTATGGAAGAAGCCGTACAAAAAGCGTCGGAGATCGCCCAGGAAGGCGATATTGTTTCCATGTCGCCAGCCAGCGCCAGCTTCGACCTTTATCCCAACTTTGAAGCAAGAGGCGACCACTTTAAAGCTGTGGTCAACGCCCTGCAATAACGAAAGGAGATCCTATGTCAAATCCTGTATCAGAAATACTGCGCCGTCTTTGCGCCGCCCCCGGCACCAGCGGCTGGGAGGATGATGCCGGCGCTGTCGTGATAGACGAGCTGCGCGCCCATGCTCCAGAAGCAGATGTGCGCCGGGATGCTTTGGGCAATGTGATCGCCTTTCTCGGCGACAAAAACGCGCCTTGCCAGATCTTGATGGACGCCCATTTAGACCAGATCGGTCTTGTTGTCACCCACATCACCGACGACGGCTTTTTGCGCTTTGCGCCAATCGGCGGCATGGATCGCCGTGTGCTGCCCTGCGCCAGCGTCACCGTCTACGGCAGAGAGCCCCTGCCGGGCACCATCGCCTTTCTGCCGCCGCATCTCACCGACAACAGCGACACTTATCCGGAATTTGCCGACCTTGCTATCGACATCGGCATGACAAAGGAAGAAAGCCAGTCCCTTATCTCTCTCGGCGACCGGGTATGCGTCAACGGACCGTTCCAGCAGCTTTTGGGCACACGGGTCACCGGCGCCGCTCTCGACGACCGGGCCGGCTGTGCCGCGCTGCTCCTCTGCGCCGAAGCCCTCAGCGGGAAACCGCTTTCCTGCGGCGTAACGTTCACCTTTACCAGCCGGGAAGAAACCGGCTGTGAGGGCGCAAAAACGGCAGCCTACGCCGTGCGCCCCACAGAAGCCCTCATTATCGATGTGACCTTTGGCGATCAGCCTGGCGTTCCGGCAGAAAAGACCGGCAAGCTGGGCGCTGGCCCCATGATCGGCATCGCGCCGTCCCTCAACCGGGCCATGAAAGACCATCTGTTCCAGATCGCGAAAGACCAGCAGCTTCCCTACCAGATCGAAGTTATGGGCGGCTCTACCGGCACCAACGCCGACAACATCGGCCTTTCCCGAAACGGCATCCCTACTGCCATGCTGTCTATCCCTCTACGGTATATGCACACGCCGGCAGAAGTGATCGATACAAACGACGTTGCCACAGTGGCCGCCTTTCTGACGGCCTACGGAATGGGAGGTGGTCTCTTTGGCTGATTTGACCTTATTGAAAACGTTATGCGAGTGCAACGGCGTCTCCGGCTGGGAGGACGCTGTGCGGGATAGGATCGTTGCGGAGATCACGCCCTATGTGACAGCGCTGCAGATCGACCCACTAGGCAATATCATCGCCTTTAAAAAAGGGGCTGCCCCTGCCAAAACAAAGCTGATGCTCAGCGCCCACATGGATGAGGTCGGTTTTCTCGTCACCCATATCACCGACGACGGCAAGCTGAAATTCACCCCTGTCGGCGGCATCGACAAGCGGATCCTGCCGGGCAAGCAGGTAATGGTCAACGGGATCCCCGGCATCATCGGCGCAAAACCCATCCACCTGTTAAAGGGCGATGAAAAAGGCAGTGCCATCCCCCTGGACGACATGGCTATCGACATCGGCGCCAAGGACCGAGCTGAAGCCGAAAGCGTTGTCTCATTAGGCGATCCGGTAGCCTTTGCAGCAAAGACCAGCTTTCCCGGTGAAATGGTGCTGGGCAAGGCCATTGACGACCGGGCCGGCTGTGTGATCTTGATCGACCTGCTAAAGCAGGACCTGCCCTACGACATGACCTTTGTGTTCTGCGTGCAGGAAGAGGTCGGTCTGCGGGGCTCCCGCACCGCCGCCTATACCGTCGATCCGCAGGCAGCCATCGTGGTAGAAAGCACCACTGCCGCTGATCTGCCCGGTGTCGAAGGCGAAAAGCAGGTATGCTGTGTGGGGAAAGGTCCGGTGGTATCCTTTATGGACCGTTCCACCATCTACGACCGCAGCTATTATCAGTTGGCCTTTGCGCTGGCTAAACAAAAGGGTATTCCCTGCCAGACAAAGCACATGGTGGCCGGCGGCAACGATGCCGGCGCCATCCACCAAAGCCGAGGCGGCGTGCGCACCATTGCGGTGTCGCTGCCCTGCCGGTATCTCCACGGGCCAATGGGCCTGATCGCCCAGTCTGATCTTCATCAGGCACAAGCATTGATCTCCTCTCTCGCAAATACCATCGCTGGGGGTTCTGAACTATGATACGTACCTTTACTGATAATGATATTCCTGTCCTGAAATCCATGTGCCGGCAGGACCTGTTCCTCAGCCGGATCATCTCCACTTATCTGGCCTACGGCAAGACGGAACTGGCCGATTTTTGGGTGCAGACCGAGGAAGGACAGCTCAACACGGTTCTGTGCCAACTGGACGACGTCCTGACGCTGGCCCATTTCCACGACGGCAACGAGGATGAGCTGGCCGGATTTCTCTACGCCATCGATGCCCGGACCATCTTGTGTGACGGCGATTTTGCCGCCCGGTTTTTTGCAGATGAACTGACAAGCGGTCCCATCCTCCACTACGACAACAGCGAACTGCTGGAATGTGATTTTGCCTTTGACCGCAATCCGCCCCTGAAAGAGCTATACCATGTGCTGAAAAAATGCAAATCGCCCACCTTTGCGGTGCCGCCCTGGGAACCATTTTATCTCGATCTGTCCCACCGCATCCGCCACAATTGCGCATTGTCTGTGGGCATCCGGGACGAGCATAACCATCTTTGTGCCGGCGGCTTTACCGTCTCCAAAACAGACGTCAACGCCATTTTAGGCGGCATCTGTGTTACGCCGTCTCACCGGCGCAAGGGCTACGGCAAAAAAGTCGTTGCAGCGCTGTTATCGCAGCTGCCGCAGAACGATATTTATGTGTTCCGGGCCGCAGACGAAAACAAAGAATTTTATGAGACCATCGGGTTTACCCCCTGCGGCACCTGGGCGGAGATCCGGCGGTAGGGCGTTTGGGGTCCCCTTGCAAGGGGCTTTGCGCCCGGCCCATTCTTGGCCCCCCTCATAGGGAGGCTGACAGATGCGCAGCATCTGAGTGAGGGGTGACTATAGCAAAAACTGCCGCAGGGCAGCCGCTCCCGTGTTACCCTTCCGTCTGCCGTCTGCGACGGCACCTCCCCTCGTAGGGGAAAGCAAGGGTGCGCCCGGCCCATTCTCGGCTCCCCTCGTAGGGGAGCTGGCGCAACGCAGTTGCGACTGAGGGGTGAATTTACGGAGCTGTCTGCGCAGCAGACTGAGGTGTTTTCTTTTTGCAGGGCAGCTACTCCCGTTTACCCCTCCACCGTCTGCGACGGCACCTCCCCTCATAGGGGAGGCAAGGGGCTTTGCACCCGGCCCATTCTCGGCCCCCCTCATAGGGGGGCTGGCGCAACGAAGTTGCGACTGAGGGGTTTTCTTTTTGCGGAGCTGTCTGCAAAGCGGACTGAAGGGTGATCGAAAGTAACTTTGAAAAAGTAAAGACAATTACGGTTGCGCTTCCCCGCAACAGGTTTCGAGCCGTTCAGGCTCGCCGCTCCCACCCCTTCCGGGGGACTGTCTTTCTTTCTTGCGTTCCCAAGAAAGAAAGGCAGCAAAGAAAGAAGGGAACCAGTAAGGGGGTTCCACCCCCTTTGCTGGAGTATTCCCCGTGCGGGAACCGCCGGCCATCATCTATTGGGGGCGCCAAGGCGCCCAGACGCTCCCGGGACAAAGGCTTTGCGCTAAGCCCATTCTCGGCCCCCCCTATGGGGGAGGCAAGGGTGCACCCGGTCTATTTCATCACTTTAAATCAAGAAAAAAGGAGTTTCCACTGTTGCTCTATCCATATTTTCCTATCGACGATAAAATCAAGCAGGCGGCCGATACCGTCCTCGAAACACTGCAGCCTGCCTTTGCATCCATCGACTGCACCACCGAATATAATCAGCAAAAAATGCTGGCTGCCTTTCAGGAAGCCGGCGTCAGCGAAAGTCATTTTGTGGCCTCTACAGGCTACGGCTACGGTGACCGGGGCCGGGATGCCCTGGACGTCGTCTTTGCAAAAGCGCTTGGCGCCGAAGACGCCCTTGTGCGCCATAACTTTGTCAGCGGCACACACGCCCTGACAGTAGCGCTGTTTGGCGTTCTTCGTCCCGGCGATACCATGGTCAGCGTCACCGGTATCCCCTACGACACCCTCCGGGGCGTGCTGGGCATCACCGGTGACGGCAACGGTTCGTTAAAGGAATTCGGCATCCACTATGAGCAGATCGACCTGAAGGACGACGGCACACCGGATTACGAGGCCATGGAACAAGGGATCCGTCCCGACGTAAAGATGGTGTATATCCAGCGTTCCCGGGGCTACAGTCTGCGGCCGTCCCTCTTTGTGGAGGAGATCGAGAAAATCGCTGAGATCGCCAAGCGGAAAGCGCCAAACTGCATTGTTATGGTAGATAACTGCTACGGTGAATTTGTTCAAAAGGATGAGCCCACCAGTCACGGCGCTGATCTGATGGCTGGCTCGCTCATCAAAAATCCCGGCGGCGGCATCGCCCCCACCGGCGGTTACATTGCCGGGCGAAAAGATCTGGTGGAAAGCTGTGCTTATCGGCTGACGACACCGGGCACGGGCAAGGAGATCGGCGCGACGCTGGGCAATAATCGGGAGTTGTTCCTGGGCGCTTTCCATGCGCCTCACGCAACGGGAGAAGCCCTAAAGACGGCGGCGTTTACTGCGGCGCTGATGGAGCATTTTGGCTATCAGGTCACGCCAAGGCCCCTGGAAAAGCGAGCGGACATCATCCAGGCTATTTTGCTGGAAAAGGAAGAAGCCCTGATTGCTTTTTGTCAGGGCATTCAGAAGGGCGCGCCCATAGACGCTTTTGTTGTGCCGGAGCCGTGGGATATGCCCGGTTACGACTGCCAGGTCATCATGGCGGCCGGTGCCTTTACGCTGGGGGCTTCTATTGAGTTGTCGGCTGACGCGCCGCTGCGGGAGCCATATGCCGCCTGGATGCAGGGCGGACTGAATTTTCACAGCGGCAAGCTGGGCGCCATGCTGGCGGCGCAATCCATGCTGGAAAAAGGATTATTGGGATAAACCTTGACAGCGATGCAGCGATGTACTATAATAACAATCGTTGTATCCGCGGGCATGGCGGAATTGGCAGACGCGCCAGATTTAGGTTCTGGTGGAATCCCCGTGCAGGTTCAAGTCCTGTTGCCCGCACCAGTCGAGAAGCCTCGACACGCAATTTGCGTGGAGGCTTTCTTTTTTTGTCAGCCTGCCCCCGCGCAAGCAGGCTTGCAAAAAACGATTCTGCGCACCAAAGCAGACGGCCTTTAAGCCGTCTTTTCTTTTTCTGATAAATGCTGGAAAATCGCGTATTTATGCAGAGAAGGATATGGCGATTCCCAATGCGCCGACCACGGAAATCCCCGATAACGCCCTGAAAATAAAAATCCTAATCGGGAACTTCTGCAAACAGAGGAACAGAGAACCTGTCCCCTGTGCGGAGAGACCATGGAGGACATTGGACAAAAGGTTCATGGGCGTCTGAAGATCAAACCGGCTGAGGCAATTCTGTAACGGGTTTGCTGTGCAAAAATTTGTGATGACCTCTCCGCTGTACCGACAGGAGCAAGAGTGAAATCGGAAAGGGTTACTGCTTTCCCGGCAGACTATGTCCAACTGGCTATCCGATGTGCTGAAGATTAGCTGACACGGGAATTTGCACTAAATTGATGCCTTGTAAAATCTCGATCCTGATATGCAGAACCCCCATCTGACTGAAATCAGATGGGGGTTTGTACGTTACCGCAGTTGACGCTTACTTTGGCATTAAGACAAAGCAAAAAGCGTTTTGCAAACTGCGGTCTGCGATCAAAGGCGCCGCCTTTTGAAAAGGTGAACGAAAACTTTGGGTTGGGCGATGGCAAAATCTTTTATTTTTTCTTTCTCCGCTCGGAAATCTTCGCCGGGTATTCTACCGCAAACGGCAGTAACTCCAGAATATCTTTCTGCACATCTATCCCCGGATAAACCTCCACCAGCTTCAGCCCATTTTCACCTAGCTCAAAAACGCACCGCTCCGTTACATACAGCACCCGCTGTCCGTTCTCGATGGCGCGCTTGCCGTTGAAGCTGATGCTGCTTACCTGTTCCACAAATTTCGGGATCGTGCCGTTTTCCTGAATCGTCACAGCGTTGTTTTGCCGGCTGACCAATAACCCCTTCGTGTTGAAGGTCAGGCAGAAAACGACATTCGGCGTCTTTGCCGTAATATTCGCAAATCCGCCAATACCGGAGAAATTCACCGGGCTTTGGTGCGCATTGACATTGCCGTGCCTGTCCACCTCAAAGCCGCCCATAAAACAAATATCCAAACTGCCGCTGTCATACAGGTCAAACTGGTTTGCCATGTCGTATACGGAAGACGCGCCGATCATCGCGCCGAATACCTTGCCCGATACCGGCAGACCGCCGATGCCGCCGGATTCTACCGTCATGGTGATATTCTGCAAAATGCCGCTCTTTCTGGCGTAATCTGCCACATTTTCCGGAATCCCGATGCCGATATTCACCAGATCGTCCTCCCGCAATTCCTTGGCGGCGCGCTTGCCGATCACACGAAAGGCAGGATTTGTCTTGGCGTGGGTATTGCTGACCTCGTCGATCATCGTTTTCCAGCCCTTCCACTCGCTGTACGGAATCTCAAAGCCACCGGTCAGCGCGCGGAACGATACCGGACGCTCCTCTGGTTCCACCACCACAATCGCATCCACCAGACTGCCCGGAATGATGGTATTTCTCGGTCTGGACGGCGTTGCGACCAGACGATCCACCTGCACAATGACCGTGCCGTGATTGGCCTTGACTGCCTGACAGACGGACAGGGCGTCGCCGGACATAAACTGGTCATCGAAGGAGATATTGCCCTTTTTGTCGGCGACCGTGCCCTTAATCAGCGCGACATTGAGTTTGGGAAGCTGATAGTACAAAAACTCCTCGCCCTCCAGCTCAATGAGCTTCACCAGATCCTTGGATTTGGAAATGCTGTTGATGCCGGGGCCCTGGTGCCGGGGATCCACAAAAATCCCCAGACCGACCTTGGAGAGCGCACCGGGCAGACCGGAGGACTGTGCCCGAATCGCGTGGGAAATACAGCCCAGCGGCAGATTATAGGCTTCAAAATGATTTTCCTGCACCAGACGCTTGGTGCAGGGCATCGCGCCGAAATGCCCGCAAATCAGCTTGGAAACGGCGCCCTCGCGAATATAGCCCTCGGCGCAGCGATCCTCGTCCCAAACGCCGAAGCCGGCGCTGGATACCATTGTCAGATTGGAAGGCGATTTAGTTTTGTGATATTTTTCGTAAATGCCCTCGTGCAGGGCAACCGGACTTTCAATTCCCACAAAGGAATTCAGGCAGATGCAGTCGCCATCCTGAATCAGATCGACCGCCTGCGCAACACTCATCACTCTATGCATAATGTTTAATATCCTTTCGTTCCATCCAAAGCGCCGGCTCTGCCGCGCGCCGGATGTCGCACTTGTCAAAAAAGCATTCCACAATTCTCCCTATTATACCGAAATTTTCCCATAATTGCAACCGCATTTCCCAAAAATCCCCAAATAGCCTTTGCGCAAAAATGCCAGCACAGGCTCACCATCTGCCTTTTGCAAGCCTGCAAAAAAGACGGCCGGTAATACAAAAAGAACTCTATTTTTTATCACGCAAAACGCAAAAAAAGCCTTGCAATTTCCATCAAAATATGGTATGCTTTCCCCAAATCGAACGATTGTTTATTGGAAGGTGATGCTATGCCAAATTTAACAGATGAAAATTGGAATGGGAAAAAGATCGAGCTGATGGAAAAATGCTTTGATGCCTTTGCCGAGTTAGGCTTGCACGGCACCGGGATCCGCGGGGTGGCAAAGCTATGCGGTTGTAACGCCTCGATGATCTACACCTATTTTAAGGATTTAGATGATCTCATCATCCAGTCTACCGAATACTGCATGAGCAAGGTGGAGGACGATTTTATGGCAAAAGCCCCCACCGACCCCGAGGATTTATGGCGGTTCATG
>JAQXNV010000020.1 GCA_029098185.1 Oscillospiraceae bacterium | reverse complement strand
CCCTGCTCCACGATCATCATGCACTGGCCGTCGGCCACGGCAATGCCGGAGCCATTCGAGATAATATTATCGTTGCCCCGCTTATTTGAGGAACGGCGGCTGGTCTGTTTCTGCCCCCGTACCATCAAGGTATCGTTGTCCAGAGCGTCACAGTAGAAAAATTCTTTCCACTGGTCTGCCATCGTGCCGCCGGCTGCGCCGATGGCCGCTTTGAGTAATCCCATAATTATCCTCCTAGCGTCAGTTGTTATTTTCTGCTTTCCCGCGGGAATTGGGGGCTTTTCACAACCACCTTTATTTTCCCAGTTTCATTCTACTAGAAAAATCCCGGAAAATCCACAATTATTTTTTCCTTTTGCGAAAAAGAAATTTTTTCAATTTTTTGTATTTTTTTGGAATTTCCTCGTTTTTTGTTGCAGTTTTGTTGCACTTCTCCTGATACAATGGATATGAAAACAGGAAAACGCATAAAATGCGCCTGTGAAAACATATTTTTGGAGGTTTTACTCATGAAAAAGAAAGTTGCACTCATTTTGGCTGCGCTGCTCTGCTCCGCTACCGTTGCCGCCACCATGGCCGGCTGCGGCAATGAAAGCACTGCGCCAGCATCCACTTCCGAAACATCTGCTGTAGCTTCCGAGACAGCATCCGAAACAGCCGCTACGACCGTCACCCTGGAAGAAGTCCGTGCGGCTAACGATGTTGCTGCTGTGCTGAAAGACCACACCGCCATCACCATGGAGACCACGAACATGAATTCAGACACCGGTGATGTAACTGCTAAATTCACCTCCCAGTACACTGTAGAGGACGGCAAAGCCGTGTACAAGGAAATCAGCAAAGACAGCAAGGACAATATGATATATTCCACCGAGACATCCGACGGCGCTTCCTACACCGCGTTTTATGAAAACAACAAGATTTCTCAGAAGCTCCTGACCGTTGTGCCAGAGGCAGAGTATGACGCTTATATCAATACCCTAAAGAATCCTTTTGTCTCTAGCGCCAAGGATGACGAGAAGGAAGTTTCCTGCGTTCCACAGGATGATGTGCTTATTCTCGAGACCACCTGCTCTGATCCGAATCTGGACGACTACACCTTCAACCGGTACTATTATGTAGACCCACAGACCAAGCTGGTCAAGGCCTTTGTTGAGGAAACTGTGGACAAGGATAAGAAGGTCATCAGCACCCAGACCGTCAACTACACCTATGACAGTCCCGTATCGATGGAAACTGAGGCCAAAGCATCCATCAGCGGCGACGAGGTAAAAGATCTGTACAAGGTAAGCGCCATCATCACAACTGTTGGCGAGACCTCTGGCGGCCAGGAGATGCAGGAGTTTAAGGTAGCAAAGGGCACCTATATTTCTGTTTACACCACAGACGATCAGAAATCAACGACCTACACCACATTAAAGGACAATGAGCCATCTGATCCGGTAGAATTCTTTGAAGTCACAAAGGATGATTCTACCGTTTACTTCACCATAGAAGCAAAATAAACAAAAAATCTATTTTCTTTGCCGCTGGACAGCACTATGCCGCCCGGCGGCTTTTTGCGTTGCCAAAAAATTTCTTGCAGTTTGTTGTTTTCTGTTGCGCTTTTTGCAAACTTCGATTATCATTAAGAGAGTAGTTTTGTATCTTTTCGCAATTTTGACAATCCTTTGGAGGTTTTACCAATGAAAAAGAAATGGACCATCCTGCTGGCTGCGCTGCTCTGCTCCGCCGCCGTCACCGCTACCCTCTCCGGCTGCGGCAATCAAAATTCCGGCCCCACCGGTACCAGCGCTCCTGCCCCCGTCATCTCCGACGGCGCTAAGGAAAGCGATGAACTGTCTCTCTCTGCGCTTCGCCAGGCCAACGATCTCAATGCTGTACTGAAAGAACACACATCCGTCACCATGGAGATCACCTTTAAGGACGGCAACGGCAACGTTCAGTCTACCGGCTTTGCCCAGTACACCAAACAAAAGAACTCCGCTTTGTATCAATCCATCAATCGGGATACCAACGGCAATACCACCATCGTTTCGGAAGCTACCATGACAAGTTCCGCGCCCGGCGCTGTGTACACCGTCCTCTTTAACACTGACGGCACGGCAGCCAAAAAACTGCTGACGCTGGTGCCCAAGGGCGAGTTTAAAGATTATGTCTCCGCAGCGGAAAATCCCCTCCACGTTTACCACGGCGACAACGAAACAAAAAGCCAGTGTGTTTTGCAGGACGGCGCCCTCATTCTGGAAACTACCTGCCAGGTAGAGGATCTGTCCGACTACACCTTCCGCCACTACTACTATGTGAACCCCAAGACGAAGCTGCTCAAAGCCTCTGTAGTGGAAACACTGGACAAAAATGGCAATCTCACCAGCGAGCGTCACATCAAATATGTTTACGATAAGCCGGAGAAGATGACTGCTTCCTCCGAGTCTATTTTGACCGATACGGCCATGGAGACCACCAAGCTGTCCGCTACCATCAACATGGTAGGCAAGGAGAGCGAAAGCGAAAAGGTCCAGAAATACCGCATCGCCAAGGACGCCACTGTCACCGTCTTTACCAAAGAAAATCAGGAGGCCGCCATTTATACCGGTGTCAAGGACGGCCAGCCTGTAGATCCGGTGGACAGCGTAGATCTTTCCGGCGACACCGCTTCCATCTACGTCCAGATCACCGAAAAATCCGAATAATCCAAAAACCGCAGAGCATTGGGCCCTGCGGTTTTTCTTTGCTGTGATCGCCGATCAGCGATCGTTTCCCGTCCCCAGCAGACGCAGATAGTGATTGGCTTCCCGCAAAACGTGATCGGCCAAAAGGGGCAACATCACGGAAGAAATGCGGCACGCTTCGATCCCTTTGACGCCGTCGCACTTAAAATCCCGGAATTTCTTTGTCAGCGCCAACGCGCCGCCGCTGCGGAGCATTTTGTCGTGGGCGGCCCCAGACGCTTCCAGCAGATGGTGATACTCTTCAGCAAAAGTGTCTGCTGCTGCAATGAGCGCTTCCTCACTGGGGTCCAACAATCCCCGGATAAACAGGGCGTGCTCCATCATGATGCGATTCCAAAATAGCTCACTATCCCGTATCTCTTTGCAGTCCCGATCCTCCCCGTGATCCAGGCGCAGCAGATAGCCGCAATATAACCGGGCTTCCCGCAGGATATGCGCAATGAGCAATGGATAGTTGACGGTAAAAACAGTACAGGACTGAACGTCGTGCAAAAGCTGCTCCTTAAAACGGATAAACGACTGCACCAGTGCCAAAGCGTCCCGGTTCAGGCGGCAGACCTTGTGAAACTGCTCCGATGTGGGATGCCAATCGGCTTTTCCATCCCAGCAGGACAAACACTGGGTACGCTCGGTGAGCCGTCGGTTTAAGGGAATGCCCGTCAAGCGTTGGGACTGCGCCTCCGCCTTATCGGTAAACTCTGTGACGACCTCTCCCGACGTCAGCACACAGCACCGCACTACCTGGTTGCTGAGCTCAATGGCTCGGGACAGCACCGACTCCCACCGGCGCAAAAATCGTTCCGCCTCCCCGGCAGACGTTTTCTGGGGCGGCAGAAATCCCGCTGCCAAAAAGAATGCGTGCTCTTTCATGATCCGTGCAAAAAACAAATGCAGTTCCAGTGATTCCACCAAAAATCGCTGCGTCTTGTCCATGATAACCATGCCTCCTAGATTCCGTTTTTCAGCACAAATGTGCCTGTTCCAGTCTATGCGGAAAGGCTGTCCCGTGGGATCTAACGGCAACAAAAAAAGACGTTCCGCAGAACGCCTTCTCTTTTCATTAGGATAAATGTTATCGCCGGACAGGGATGTCCCGCTCTGCCAAATAATTTTTCAGCTCCGGCACCTTGATCTCGCCAAAGTGGAACAGAGACGCCGCCAACACCGCATCGGCCCGGCCCAGTGTAAGGGCATCGTAAAAATGCTCCATGGTACCGGCTCCCCCGGAAGCGATGACCGGTACCGGCACTCTCCCGGAAACTGCTCTCGTCAAATCGATGTCGTAGCCGTTTTTCTGGCCGTCACAGTCCATACTGGTCAGCAGGATCTCGCCGGCGCCCAGCTTTGCCGCCTGGATCGCCCATGCTACGGCATCCTTGCCCGTGTCGATGCGCCCGCCGTTGAGATAGACTGTCCAGCCGCCTTCCTCCCGGCGCTTAGCGTCGATGGCGCAGACAACACACTGGCTGCCAAACCGATTGGCCGCCTCGCTGATCAGCTCCGGATTGCGGAAGGCCGCCGAGTTCACCGACACCTTGTCAGCGCCGGCCCGCAGCATCACGTTAAAGTCCTCTACCGTGCGGATACCGCCGCCAACGGTGAAGGGACTGAAAATGTGCTTTGCCACCTCGCTGACCACATGGACGATCGTGTCCCGGCCCTCGGCAGTAGCGGTGATGTCCAGCAGTACCAGTTCGTCAGCGCCCTGCGCATTGTAGGCCACAGCCGCCTCTACCGGGTCGCCGGCATCCCGTAAATTGACAAAGCTGGTCCCCTTGACCACCCTGCCATCCTTGACGTCCAGACAGGGAATAATCCGTTTTGCGTGCATAATGGTTCCTCCTCGCTCTTATTTATGAATCAGCGAAACAAAATTCCGCAGCATCTGAATCCCTACATCGCCGCTCTTTTCCGGGTGGAACTGGGTGGCATACAGGTTGCCCCGCTGGATGGAAGCATCGATCAAAACACCGTACTTCGTCTGCGATGAAACCACATCCCGATCCTCGGCGTGGAGGTAATAGGAGTGGACAAAGTAAACGTAAGCGCCGTTCTCAATGCCCGCAAACAACCCGCCGGGTTTTTGAATATCCAGGGAGTTCCAGCCCATGTGGGGGATCTTCATATCCATGCCATACTCGTAAGGAATGAGGGAAATCTTCCCCTTGAGCACGCCGAGCCCTGGCACGCCGGGGCTCTCCTCGCTTTCCTCAAACAGCATCTGCAAGCCCAGGCAAATGCCCAAAAACGGCTTGTCGCTAGCGATGAATTCCTTTACCGGCTCCACCAGGCCCGACTGATGCAGACACTCCATGGCGTGGCCAAAAGACCCGACCCCTGGCAGGATCGCTGCATCGGCGGACAACAGCACATCCTTGTCCTTCGTCACACAAACATCCTCGCAGCCAATATACTGTAGCGCCGTGATAACACTCTGTAGATTGCCTGCGCCATAATCGATCAACGCAATCATGTTGCTTTCCTCCCTCTCTTATTTCCGTCTTGTCTTTACTATTGTACCATTGTTCGCCCCATTGTGCAATCTTTCTTGACAAGACGCTGTTCCAGTGTTAGGATAACCATTGTGATTTTTCTTGTCAGGAGGCTTTTTATGGATATTCTTTCTCTGTTGGGCATTGCTGTAGGCCTTTCTATGGACGCCTTTGCCGTGTCCATCGCCAACGGCGCAGCCTGCAAAACACTACGCCCTGCTTTTGCTCTGAAGCTGGGTATTGCCTTCGGGCTGTTCCAGGCGTTGATGCCCATGATCGGCTGGCTCATCGGCTGGGTAGGAGAAGTCATCATCACCAGCGTAGACCACTGGATCGCCCTGTTGCTGCTGGGCTTTCTCGGCGTCAAAATGATCTGGGAGGCCGTTCGCCACAAGGATGAGGAGACCGAATCTCGGGACGATATTCCTCTGCGCACCTTACTGGTGCTGGCTATTGCCACCAGCATCGACGCTCTGGCTACCGGTATCCTTCTGCCCTCCGCCGTAGGCGCTGCCAACGTCTGGCTCATGCTGCTGTCTGTGGCCATCATTGGCTGCGTCACGTTCTGCTTCTGCGTGCCCGGCGCCTACATCGGTAAAAAGTTCGGCAATCTCCTGTCCTCCAAGGCCGAGATCTTCGGCGGCGCTGTGCTCATCGCCATCGGCATCAAGATCTTCGTAGAGCATATGTTCTTCTCCTGACAGCCCCATGCCGTAAGAACCCGCAAGGGTTCTTATTTTTTGCTCCATTTGCGCCCGGATCTCCTCCGGTGCCACCACGACCACCTGGCCGCCCCAGCGCAGCAGCCACCGGAAAAATCCCTCGCTGCACCGAGCCTGTGTTTCAAAAAGGAACCGGCCGTTCTGTCGCTCCAGCACCCGCAGATTGCCAAACTGGTCCATCATGGCTTCCAGCAAGCTGTCGTCACACCAAAGGCGCACAGTCTGTTCCTGCCCGCCGTACATGAAAAAGGAGCTCTTTAAATAGTCTGCTATATCGAACCGGTCAGTGTAGGGGCTGACCTCCTGAAAGGGTCGGGCCATTTCGTCCAACACGGTGACTCGGCGCATACGGTCCATGCGGTAATGACTCAGATCGTTATACTTATCATAATTGCCCACCAAATAATATTTATCCTCATGCCACACCATGGCGTAAGGGCTGAGGACAAAGGACCGCCCCGGCGACACCTGCACTGTGCCGTCGCTGCCGATCTGCTTGTGGAAATAGAGAAATTGCACCCGTTTTTTCTCGGCGATGGCCCGGTGCAGCGCATCGATGGTATAGTAGATCTCCTCGTTTTCCAGCTTTACCCGGTCCGCGCTCCCGTGATAGAGGATCTGCTCCGACGCCTGCTTTCCCTGGTACACACTGAGAAAGGTGCACAGCTTATCGGTCAGCTCCTGGGTCTTTTTCTCCGTGAGAAAAGGCGCTGCGGCAACGGCATCCAGCAGCAGCCGGACCTCGGGCACCTCCAGCTCTCGACCGGCCAGTACATAGCCCTGCCGGGGCTTGCGGACCGATAAGATCTCATAGCCAAAATCCCGCAACGCTTCCAGATCCCGGTAGAGGGCTTTCCGCTCGCAGGGAATGCCCTGGGCTTCTAGCCGCTCCCGCAAGTCCGATGACGACAGTGGATGATCCTCATCGCTCTCCCGCCGCAGCAAAGACAGCAAATAGAGCAGCCGCAGCCGATTTTTTTGTCCTTCCATAGGAATGCCTCCTTTTGTCCGGCTCTATTGTATCACACTTTTCTGCCGGGCAAAAGGCGGCTTTCAGGAAAATTTTCCACAGCCCGATCAAGATTCTCATTGATTTCTCTAGTATTCTGGGCCAATGTATGTTACACTAGAAAAAATCAATCCTCTCAGCAGGAAGAAACTGGGTGACTCTATGGATACCTCGCACATTACCATGGAAATTTGCAGCGTGGAGCTCATCAGCGCACCGGACCATCCCTGGATGGTGATGATCCACGGCTTTGGCGGCTCCCGTCATATGTGGAAGCGTCAGGTGGAGGAATTTAAGCACGACTACAACCTGATGATCCTGGAACTGCCGGGCCACGGCGATTCCATTCACGGCGCCGCTGACCATCCTGACATCGACATTGTGGAGATCGCCAAACGTCTGGTGGACCACATCCACGAAAAGGGCATCGAGAAAGCTGATTTTCTCTGTGTATCTCTCGGCTCTCTCGTCATGTCGGCCATTGTGGACATCTGCCCCGAGCTAGTCCGCTCCGTACTGCTCTGCGGCGCTATTTTCGGCATGAAGGGCATCATGAAGCTCATCCTAAACTTCGGAAACGTGATGAAGATCTTCCTGCCCTATATGGTCGTCATCCGGCTGCTGGCCTGGGTGCTCATGCCAAAGCATTCCCACAAGGTGTCCCGGAAATTCCTGGTGATGGAATGTAAAAAACTGGGCCGCAAGGAGTTCCACAAGTGGTACGGCATCCTCTGCTCCGAGCTGAGACGGCTGAAAAACAACATCGAGAAGTTCATCCCCCTCAACGCTTTCGTCGTCATGGGACGGGAGGATTTCGTGTTCATCCAGCCGGCGCTGGAGACAATGAAGGACTATGCGGGCAAGATCCAATTTACCGTCATGGAGCAGTGCGGCCATGTATGCAGCCTGCAAAAATGGCGGGAATTTAACGTCATTGCCAGCGACTTTTTCCGCGGCGCTCCAGGCCTTGCCCGCCACACCAAATAATCGCAAAAAAACAACCGCCATCTGTTTTTTCGCAGACAGCGGTTTTATCGTGAAAAAAGCAGGGCACGCACCCTGCTTTTTGTTTTCTTTTAATAGCCCAGGCTATCCAGATAAGCGTCGGCGTCCCGAAGGATGCTCCGGTCCTGCTCAAAGCCCAGATGCTCCAGCGCTTCTTCCAGCGGCACGATCCAGTAATCCAGCACCTCGCCCTCCTGGGGAATGATGGTCTGATCGCCAAAATAAGCCAGGAAATATACGGCCTTCTTGTTGATGAAGAACCGGACCTTATAGTCGTAATCCCGGCGGAACCCGTCCACCAGATCGACAGAAAGCCCTGTCTCCTCCAGGATCTCCCGGCGCACCGTCTCCAGCTCTGTCTCGCCGTATTCCACATGGCCCTTGGGGAAACCGGCGTGGAGAGAACGGTTCTTGATGAGCAGATAGCGGCGCTGTCCTTCTACGGTAGTAAACAGCACGGCGCCGCAGGATTTCTCATGACTGCAGCTATAGGTGAGGGACGGCTCCTGCTCCTGCAAGCGCAGGGTGTGCTCAATCTCCGGCTCGTAAACGATCTGGCCCTTTGGCACGACGACGATCCGATCCTCGGCTTTGGGACTGTGGACGGTGGCCGCTACCCGGCCGGTAAAGGTGTCTACCGGCTTTTTCTCACCAACGACATAAGCGGTCACCTTCTTGCCGGAGGCTTCATATTTTGCTGTATCGTATCCGATGTTATAGGGACGCTCCGGTGTTGCCGGGTCTGTCACGGTAACGGTCACGTCCTGGTCTAAGGTAAAATATTCATGGGATTCCATTGCTACATTGTGCATAAATTTCGCCCTACTTCTATTATATAAATTTCTGTCATGGGGATATTTCTGTGCCAAGTCCTGCTTGATCATCATGTACTTCTTTAGTTTGTCCTCGTTAAGGGTCAGATAATCCCGAAACTGAATCAGCTCGTTCCATAAATCACAGCCTGTCCGCAGCACATAAACGTGATGGGTGTGCTCCCCTGTTTCTGTCCGTTTGATGAAAAATAAGCGGTTCTCGTTGTCCCGCTTAAACCGGTGGATATACCCGGCGTCCCGCATGGCGCTCAGCTTTTCCCGCGCTGCCGGGATCGACGTGACCGCCACCGCCAGGTCAATGATCGGCTTGCAGAATACCGCAACCGATTTGCTCTTGACAGCGCCGCTGCCCACCTCCTGGATGTCTGTTATCAGATCCCCAAAAATAGCGGTCAGCTCCTGTTTGGCCTGATCTACCGCCGCCTCCCATGCGCCGTCCATGGCTGAAGGGCGGACCAATGAAATCTCACTGCCCTTCAGTCCCAATCGTTCTTCCTGCACACAGATCCTTCCTTCCCGAAAATCTCTGATTTTTCGCCCAATTTTTCTGTATTCTATTACAGTATACTCCCCGGCTTTTGTTTATGCAACCGTATCGGACCAAATTTCATTTTTTATTCAAATACTGAATCAAAGGCTGGGAAATGCGTACAAAAATAACCGTGCCCAAACGACAAGGACACGGTTATTTGTCAAGAGACGCTGCTGCCGTGTCCGCACCGATCGGACAAGAACATCATCAGCCCTCTTCTCTCATCTTTGCAAAGCACTCGCTGCAATACACCGGGCGGTCTTCGCGGGGCTTAAAGGGGACTCTTGCCTCTTTGCCGCAGGCAGCGCACTGTGCTACATACATTTCACGCTCCGGCTTGGATGCGTTCTTCCGGGCATCCCGGCAGGCCTTGCATCTCTGTGGCTCGTTCACAAAGCCCTTGGAGGCGTAGAACTCCTGCTCGCCCGCAGTGAAAACGAATTCGCTGCCGCATTCTTTACAGATGAGAGTTTTGTCTTCGTACATGTGATTTACCTCGCTTTGGTTCATTGAAATTTGCCCTTAGGCGGATTTGCACCGACACCTTTGATGTTCAACGCTCTACTTAAGCTATCTGGGCATATCATCCTCAAAACCGGGACAGGTGACGCTTTAACTTCCGGCGGACTCTCTGCATGGCATTGTCTGCCGCCTTGCCGGAAATGGACAGCTTTCCGGCGATCTCCTGATAGGTGCAGCCGTTGAGGTACAGATGGAGCACCTCCTTTTCCAGCGGCGACAGCGACGCATTCAGATGGTCGTTTACGGCCTGGACGCTCTCTCTGGCGATGACCTGGGTCTCCGGGTCGATGCCGTCGCTGCACACGAGCTGATCCCGGTCAGACCACTCCATATCCTGAAGAGACAGGGAATGATCCAGGATCCGGTTCTTCAGGCTGGCCGATGACCGGTACGCCGAAACGATCCGGTTGGAGATGCACACGCCGGCATACGTCTGAAAGCTGGCCGAACCATCGGGCCGGTAGCTGTTGGCGGCATCGAACAGCCCCAAAAGACCTTCCTGCCACAGATCGTCGGCCTCCAGCGCAAAGCTGTGAAAAGAGGCGGCTTTGGCGCGGATCAGGGGCAGATACCGGTTGGAAAGCTCCACAAAAGCATCGGAGCTGCCGGTGCGCACAAGCTGCGCCAGTGCTTCATCTGAAAGCTGTTTACAGGACGACATCGCTACCCCCCACGCAATACCATTGGTTCCCTAATCATCATAACTGATTTTTTCGGTGAAGTCAATTGAAAAATTAGAAGATTTGCTAAAAAAGAAATTGCACAATGGGATTTTTATCGTGGTGAAAGTATAAATCGTTCCAAAATTTTCCCCATTCTCTTCTGATATTTTATACATGATAACACAATTTTCCACCATTAGCAAGAAAAAAGTGAGAAAATCTCCCTCTGTTTTCAGAGTTTTTTCTGAAAAATCCAGGTTTTCCCTTTGTTTTTACCAGTCGTTGTGCTAAAATGAAGAAAAAACAGTGGAGGTGTCATTATGGTCGCACAGCTTTTCAGCATGGGCCTTTTTGGGCTGCGCGTCTTTCCCATTACCGTGGAGACCGACCTTTCCAGAGGTCTGCCCGCATTTGAGATCGTGGGACTGCCCGACCAAGCGGTAAAGGAATCGAAGGACCGGGTCCGTGCCGCCCTGCGCAACTGCGGCTTTACCTGCCCGTCGGGACGGATCACCGTCAACCTGGCGCCGGCCAGCAAGCGGAAGGAGGGGCCCCTTTACGATATGCCCCTGTTTCTCTCCCTGCTGCTGTCCTCCGGCCAACTGGACTGCGATGTTTCGGACTGTGTGTTTCTGGGAGAGTTGTCCTTATCCGGCCAGGTGCGCCCAGTTAACGGCATCCTGCCCATGCTGCTAAAAGCAAAGGAATGCGGCTTTCGGCGTGCCTTTATCCCTGCGGAAAACAGCGCCGAGGGCGCTATCGTCCAGGGCCTTACCGTCTACGGCGTGGACAATATCCAGCAGCTCACCGACCATCTTTCCGGTCAAGGGAGATTGTCCCCTGTTGAGCCCCTGTCCCTGCCGCCGCTGGAAGCGCTGCCCCTGCCGGACTTTGCCGACGTTAAGGGACAGCTTGGGCCAAAGCGTGCCCTGGAGATCGCTGCGGCCGGCGGCCACAATCTCCTGATGATCGGCCCGCCTGGCGCTGGCAAAAGTATGCTGGCAAAGCGTCTGCCCTCTATCCTGCCGGACATGACCTGGGACGAAATGATCGAAACGACGAAGCTTTATTCCATCTCCGGCAAAATTGCCAAAGACCAGCCCCTGGTGCGCACCCGGCCCTTCCGGTCGCCTCATCACACGATTTCGGCGGCAGGTCTGGCCGGCGGCGGCACTGCTCTGCGCCCCGGAGAGATCTCTTTGGCGCATAACGGTGTGCTGTTCCTTGACGAGCTGCCGGAATTCCCCCGCAACGTCATGGAGGTCCTGCGTCAGCCCATCGAGGACCACGAAGTCACCATTTCCCGTGTCAGCGGCAGTGTGTCCTATCCCTGCCAGTTTATGCTGGTGGCCGCCATGAATCCCTGTCCCTGCGGCTACTTTGGCCACCCTGTTCGGCCATGCACCTGTTCTTCTTCGCAAGTGCAGAAATATCTCTCGAAGATCTCCGGCCCCCTGCTGGACCGCTTTGATCTCCATGTAGACGTGCCGCCGGTAGAGTTTGACCATCTGGTCTCTACGGAAAAGGCCGAGCCCTCGTCCGCCATCCGGGAACGGGTCAACGAGGCCCGTGCTTTGCAGAACGAGCGCTTTGCCGGCTTCCCGGTGACCTGCAATGCCAACATGACCAGCGACCACTTGCAGGAGTGGTGCCGTGTCACCGAAAGCGCCCAGGCGCTTTTGCGGAAGTCCTTTGAAAAGCTGGGCCTTTCTGCCAGGGCCTACGACCGGGTACTGAAGGTCTCCCGGACCATTGCCGACCTAAGCCACAGTCGAGACATCCTGCCGGGCCATGTGGCCGAAGCCATCCAATACCGTAATTTGGACCGGAAATACTGGCAAAAAGAACTGCGCTGATCAAAAAAATGGCGTCCAACAAAATTCCTGAAAATTTTCGCAAATATTTTGCAAAAACCTATTGACTTCCATCGGAAAACCCGCTATAATAAATACCGTTGTCACAATTCAATCTAATTGTTTTGTGGCCTAGTAGTTCAGTTGGTTAGAACGCCAGCCTGTCACGCTGGAGGTCGACGGTTCGAGCCCGTTCTAGGTCGCCATTTGCTGCTATGGCTCAGGAGGCAGAGCACGTCCTTGGTAAGGACGAGGTCACCAGTTCGAATCTGGTTAGCAGCTCCAAAAAAATTTTATGATAGGCTGTCTGCTTTGCAGATAGCCTATCATAGCATAAAGCACTTAGTCGATTGGCTAAATGTTTTATGCTATGATAGACCTAATTGCATGATTGAGAAACAACATGGAAAATCAAATCCATCGTAGCAATCAAATCATGCAAGCCTATCACAGCAATAAAGAAGATATGCGTTGCCTTTGGATTAAAGGCACTCCCGCCCACCACTGTGGCGCTATCAAGGAGTCAGCGACCAGTTCGTCCAAATAGGGATAGAACCAGGGGCCTGTCACGATTTCATTGTCATCGCGTACTGTAAATTCCCATTTACAGGCTCAGCTCTTGTGACCTCGCGGAAGGGGTGCATCTGGTTTATTTGATAAACCTCCTTCCCGATCCGTTCCGTAAGTGCTCGCTACACGGGTTCTCATGGTACCGCAGAAATCGCTTCTCCGCATATCTTTTTGTGAATGAAGTCCGACTTCTCACAAGTGGGTCAACTCAAGCATTTAGTGTCAGTAAATGCTTGACTTGGTTTACTTCACCGTTTATCAAGGTTCAGGTTAAAGAAAACAAAAAATGGATCGTACCCGACTTTTTACGACAGAAAGGTACGATCCACTTGAAAATCTATCTACAATGTGCTAAACTAGGCACAGAGACAGCGTTCACAAGTTGGAAATGTATCGTTAGTACCTTTCCAGCGCATGGTTCGTAAAAAGCTGCAACTTTTTACAAACCTGTGGGCGCGTTTTTTATTCTCTTCCTTTTTATTTTACCACAAATTGGTTTATCTTACAAGAGGGTAAACAGTATTTATGATAAAAATTTGAAATTTTTTTGATGATTTCGTGAATCAAGCATAAACGCTCCCGGCATTTTGCCGGGATTTTCTTTTTAGGAACAATATGATACGTCTCTCCCCTCGACAAACCAACGCGGCTTCTCATAAAACAAAAACCGTTCTTTCCCGCGAATCCGAACTGTATACCGGATCCCCATGCCTCCAGCCTTAAGTGATGCCGCCCGGCGAACATCCAGCACACGATCAATCTCATAAATAGTCCCGTCCTGCCACCGGAGGGACAACGGCAGCACGTTGCCATCCACATCTGTTTTTGCGATGACTTCCACAAAAATTTTCATAGCAATACAATCCTCCAATCAGTGAAAGAAAGAAACGGGATGAATCACATGATCCCGCTTTGGGTCTAAGGATGACAGTGAATTGTCGCAAAGCATCAAACCTTTTCGGACGGATGCCGTGCCAAATCGGTTCCGGAGCCGATCTACCGCAGTTTCCAATACCTCCATTCGCTGAATCTGCTGTACATCCTGAAAAAATGACAACTGTTCCGAACCTGACGGCATCAGCTGGCAGGCACGAACAGTCAAGCTGCGTACCGGCCGGCTTGGTCGATGACGACAATAAAGTGCATATGCTTTTTGAAATATGCTGTCGGCAGTGCGATTTGGATAGGTAAGCTGCCCCTGTCGTTCATAAGTGCAGAGACAATCGTCACGGATACCAATCTGCACCGTCCCGCATATCATATTCTGATCCCGTAGCCGGGCCGATACGCTTTCTGATAAAGCCATAAGGATAATTTTCACATCCTCATCCCGCACAAGGTCCCGCGGTGTAGTCGTGCTGTTTCCAATGGAGCGAATTGGTGTCTTTTCCCCGATTTTGGCAACGGGAGAAGTATCATAGCCATTGGCAAAAAGCCAAAGTTTGCGGCCGTTTTTCCCTAAAATCCCCTCCATATACTTTACAGGTGTGGCCGCAATACTACCGATGGTGCGTATCCCAAAGCTTCGCAGCTTCTCTTTTGTTGCTTTCCCGACACACAGCAAATCTTCAGCCGGCAACGGCCAAACAATATCTCGAAAATGTTCCCGGTCAATTTCTGTGGTGGCATCTGGCTTTTTAAGATCGGAACCCAACTTTGCAAAGATCTTGTTGTACGATACGCCGACGGATATAGTAACGCCCAGCTCAGAGCGAATTCGCCGGCGTAGTTCATTAGCAATCGAGTATCCAGTTCCAAACAGCCCCGTACTTCCGGTAACATCAATCCAGGATTCATCCAGGCCAAATGGTTCTACCTGATCTGAATATTCTCCGTAAATTTGTCGTGCAATTTGAGAATACTCCAAATACCGGTCATAGTGTGGTGGTACAAATATGATTTCCGGACACTTTTGTTTTGCTTGCCACAAAGTCTCCCCTGTTGTGACGCCACATCGCTTTGCGAGGTCATTTTTTGCCAAAACAATGCCATGTCTGGCCTCTGGGTCCCCGGAAACTGCTACCGGTTTTCCGCGCAGCGACGGCTGATATAAACACTCCACCGATGCGTAGAAGTTATTCATATCCGCGTGTAAGATAACGCGATCCATCTCGCTCCCTCCTTGCATACAAACATTTGTTTCGAACATCTGTTTGTATTTTATCATGATTTTTAGATAAAGTCCAGAGGAAATTGCAGGAATGATACTATCCTGAGAAAATATAAGGGCTTGACATCTGCAAAATGCAAACATCAAACCCCGTTCACACACTGTTATAAAAAAACAAAACCGACGATGGGTTACACCGCCGGTTTTGAGCTACCTTATGAGCAGCTTTTATTTTTGTGACAAATATATTCTATCACATCACATCTTCAAGTGCAAGTACTTTTTTAATTTTTTATCTTTTTCCCACAGCAGCACTACAGCAATTTTCAGTCATCTTGTGGCAAGAAAAAGAAAGGCCAGTCAAATCCCGCTGGCCAGCTTCCATTCCCTTGCAACACCAAAATCAATTCCCCGTGCTTATCCTGAAATAAAGCAACACATGATGCTTCACCTTGCAAGTAGCTTAAGCTAATCTTGCAGAAAAACAGCGCATATTCTGTTCCTTTTCAATACTTTATTTTTACCTATTTATTCTTCTTTTATTGCTTAGTTAAAGTAAGTATGTTAGGGTGTTATTTTTGTCGTGGGTGGGTTTATTTTTTTATGTCATGGGTATGTGTAACGGCTTTCTATGCGCACACAGAGAGGTAGTCTCGTTTGAAATATACCTTTTTCTTCCCCTAGCCGGCTAATTTGTAGGGGGTGTATTTTTCCGTGTCATGGGTATCTATAGAACTGTTTCACCTTTTATGAGCAGTGCAACGATAAACTTTTCTATCCTGTTTTGCCCCTTGACATATATGGTCTAATGGGTTATAATAATATATAGTAATTATAGCACAGCAAATTACTCCAAAAATAACGAAAGAAGTGTGAATGGAAATGACTACAACATTTAACGGGAAAACAGTGAAAATCCCACGGGGATATAACGGACCAGATGAAAATGGATTTTATATGAATGGCCATGGCATTGAGTATGCGTTAGTGCAATACGGTTGGAAAGATGATGCCGTAATTTGTTTGGAACCAGTGTACAGTAAGCATAGGAGAATCGTTGAACTGGAAGAAGTTGAATCAGATTAAAATCCGACAATAGTACTATTATATCAGAAGTTGCATAGTCATCCCTATCTGCTCTGTAAAGGATCCACATACTGTATATGCTTTATCAGCATTCACCTGAAAAATGTCATCATGAGATGGATTCCGCCATTTTAATGCCGTCTGTGTAGACAAACTGTTTCTTATCCGATAGTAGGATTTCTTTCCCTTATCCCCTATAATTTCCAAGACGCCTCTTTCCGCCAGCTCCGATAGATAGCGCTGCACTGTTCGGATACTTTTACCAAGCTGCTGCGCAATGGTCCGGATATGCACGCCGCAAACGCCATCCTTACTTGTATTGGCTTTTAAAAAACAGAAAACGCGCAATGCCTTCCCGGATAGGCGTTGCGCGATTTTTTTATCTATCTGAAGCTTTTTCCTTTTACCGCTACAAGGCTGAAAATCAGGCCGTTTAAGTATTGTGTACAGGTTTGATGTTTGTTGGCCTACGGCACGATTAAAACGCTCCTGAACGGAAATGAGGCCGCATTGTACCAACTCTTTTGTTGCCGTGTAGACGGTGCTTTTGCTTAGTCCAGTTTGTTTCGAGAGATATTCTTTCGATGGAAAAGATGTCCCTGTTTGATAGTTCGCTAGTGATAATAGCATATGATACACTTTGTATGCTGACGCACTGAGTGCTGTTTCAGTGCCGGCATCACAAAAATAAAAGCTGCTCATAAAGTTTCCTCCTCGTATAATAAGTTTTAAGTTAATTTTTCAGGTATCAGCAGGTTTTGATATACCCGTGATACAATAGCTGTAGGACAGCAGGGTTAAGTTCTCCACCTAAAAGAAAAATGCCAGGGAAAACTTCCCTGGCAGGATACAGATAGTACTTCAGCGTGTATGCCCAAAG
>JAQXNV010000019.1 GCA_029098185.1 Oscillospiraceae bacterium | reverse complement strand
TCCCCTTATAGGGGAGGCAAGCAGTTTTGCGCGAAGCTTTTTCTCGGCCCCCTTGTAGGGGGGCTGTCACCGGAGGTGACTGAGGGGTTTTATAGCAAGAACTCCCGTAGGGCAGCCGCTCCCGGGATACCCCTCCGCCGTCTACGACGGCACCTCCCCTCAAAGGGGAGGCAAGAAGTTTTATGCCCAGCCCTTTCTCTGTAGAGGCAACAAAAAATCTCACAGCACCGTAAAGCGTTTGGCTACGGCGGAAAAATCCGTTTTACCGGCGCTGGTCGCACTGCTGGTAAAGGTCAGGCTGTAGGTGGTGTCGCCGCTATTGAGCAGATATTGCTTTGACACCAGCGTCTGCCCAGCGTAGGGATACTGACACACCAAATACCGGCTCACTTCCCCGCTGACCGTCGCCGTGGAAAACTGGGTGATTTTCACCGAAGGACTGAGACTTTGTCGAAAATAATCCATAAAGTAGTCTTTTTTGTAGCGGAGGAGCTGCTTGTCCGCCGGGGTGCATTGCACATTGATGTTGCTCTTTCCGTCTGCCGAAACAAACAGTACCTGATCTTTCTGCTGCTCTTCTACACTCCAGCCCTTTGGCACCGTAACGGTAAACCGGCTATCGGTATCGTGATATGTCTGCCCGTCCAGCCGTCCAGCCAGGGCGGACGGGTCATGGATCGGGTCCAATTCCCGAAATGTCTCGATGCTCTCCCGGGCCATGGTGAGAAATTTTTCGTCGCCGTCGATGGCCGCATAGGTGATGCTGTAATCCGATTCCCCTGCCAGCACGCCCTGCAGCACCGTATAGCGCTTTCCCGCCTTCTGACAGGTAAATTGCAGCAACATGCCCTTATGGCCGTTTGCGGTCACTGTGGAGAACGACTGAAGCTCAAAGGCCGAAAAAGACGCTGCGTAGGTCTTTTGCACCGTTTCTTGCGAATAGGCCAGCAAATTCGCATCCATCTCCAGCTTTTTCAGCTCTACTGACCTGTTCCCTCCCGGCGACAGCAGCACCACCCGGTCCTTCTTCGACTGGGCTGTGTCCTCATGCCAATCGCTGGGCACCGTCACCTGGAACGTCTTTTGCGGATCGGTGTAAACGCCCTCAGCCGTCAGCGGCCCATTGGGGGCGCTGCTGAACGTTTCTGTTTCCTCCATAGACGCCGCAGGCCCTTCCGGCAACACCACCGTTGTTTCCCCGCATCCGGCTGTGCAAACCAGCAGTCCTGCCCCAAAAAGCAAAACCGTCCAGCGTCCTATGCGATTCCAGTCCATGCTATCCCCTCCGACTTGTTTTTTCTATTATAGCACAAATCAAGGGGAAACGCATCACGTTCCCTGTTCGATGGCCTGGACGACAGCGCCGTAATCTAAATCGATGGTATCGCTGTCCACCACATTGCCGCCGCAGGAAAGATCCAGCACCTTCCCCTCGGTGATGCGGATATATTTGCGGGTGATGGTACTGCCGTTCTGGGTGGAGAGGTGCACCGTGAAGGTATACGTCAACGCCGTGTCGCTGTCCTGCAATTTCAGGTCTGTCACAGACACATCCAGCCCAGCGTCTTTATAGGAGGTCACAAGGGAATTTTCTGTCAAGGGATGACTGCGGGACTGCTGTAAAAATCCCTTTTGCGTGTCAGAATAGGCAACGATCAGCGTTGTGCCGCTGTCACTGGTAAAGGTCAGCATCCCATTTTTGGCGCTGGCCTCTTTATCGTAAGTAAATAGCGCCGGCATCGTAAAGGGCAGGGACGATCCCTGCGGCGACATTGCGGCGGTCGTCTCTCTGCCGCAGCCGCCAGACAGCAGACACATCGGGGCCAGCACCGCCAGCACGACGGTAAGGAAAATCGTCTTTGCTTTCATTTTGCTCTCTCCTTTTCTTGGATGATCCTTACGTTCAGTATAGGACATCCCTGGGAGATATTTTGTCAAAAGAAACCGCAAACATTGCGCCAAAAATAAAAAAGAGACGGCGCTACCGTCTCTCTGATGTTATGCTCTTTTTGCTGCACAGCGGTCTTTGTCCGATGATTTTGCCGGCGGCGGGTCCAGCGTGACATTATTCCGGTTGCGGATGACCCGCACCAGCGTGAAGATAAAGTCTAATAGCATCCATGCGCCCGTAGCGATGGCGGCGATCATGATAGCCGTATCCCAGATCTGGTCTGTCACCCACACCACCCAGGGCTGGAGAAATTCGATGATGAGCACGGCAAACGCGCCAAAGGCGGTAAAGCCCAGCAGGCAGACACGGCCCTTGATGTTGAACCGGTTGCGGAAGTAATCCCACCAGCGGGTATGGAAGCAATGCTCCAAAATGGCCGACGTCACATATTCCATGACGCAGGCCATAAAGCCGCCCAGCAGAAAGAGGATGATCCCCTCCACAAAAAAGGCGCCCACAGCGTTGGGGATCATCGGCCTGATGACGTCGGGGACCCACCGGAGCGTCAGCCAGAACAACACAGCACCTGCGCCGTAGATGGGACAAAAGGGCCCGTACAAAAAGCCCCGGCGGACAAATTTCTTTTCCGTCACCCGGAAGATGAGCATCTCATAGATCCAGCCGGCGATGCTGTAGGCCACAAACCACAGCCAATAGTCGCACATGGTGAGAAAAACGTCCATCAATAGGCCCCCTCTCCCGCACCCAGTCGTCTGTCCCGGCGCAGGGGACAAACGTGGCAGGCGCCGCACAGCTTTTTGCGATGGAGCGTTTCGTTGGTGGAGCAGACCTTGTCGGCGTAGGAGACCAGCAGGCTCTCCCGATATTTTGGCGGGATCGGCGTAAAGGGGAACATATGGCGCTTGATGATGTTCCGCTCCCGCTGGTTGAGGAAAAAGAGCTTCTCAGCGTTTTCCAGCGCCGTATAGGGATGGGAAAACCCATGGAGCTTATGGCCGTTATTGGGATCGTGCCAGTCATAGAGAAACAGGTCGTGGAGCAGCGCGCCGCGAATGATGCTTTCCCGGTCGAACCGGATGCCCCACCGCTCCTCCAGATGAACGGCCAGGGAATAAGCCTTCCACGCAACGGACACCATATGGCACAAGGCGTTGGTGCTGCCGTGCTGCGGGTATTGTTTCATTTTCTGCACCGTTTCTGAGGCCAATATCTTCTCGGCGCAATGGATAAATGCTTGTCGTTCCTTCGTCGTCAATCTTCTCTCCCCCATTTTCATCGACCTTCCTCTAGGTCTTTTTCACAAATTCCTTTTTGCACTTCGGGCAGGTGATACAGATCTTGCCCCTTCCTTTCGGCACCCGGAGCTGGGCCCCGCAGCAAGGGCATTTATAATACTTGTGGGTCTTGTCTTTGGCCTTGTCCCGCTGACGGGTCCACCAGCCCTTGATCTTCCGGAAGCCGGAGAGGAACACATCATTTTCATGGCGGCGCTTGTCGATGTTCCGGGAAAAAGCACGGAACAACAGCAGGATCAGCGGCAGATAGCAGATGTAGCTGAGCCACCACCATGGCGTAAACCGAAATACCAGCGCCAACACCATAGCCAATAGCAGCAATGCGATATTCAGCGCGTCGTTTCCGTATCTGCCGTAAAAAAAGTTCCGCAGCCAATTCATCATAGCGTCTCTGTCTCCTTTTGCACGCAAAGTGGTTTTTTCCAGTATACCATGAATTTTTCTGCGGGACAGGGTTTTTCCGCATAATTTACACAAATTTAATCCTTTTTCCCGCTGCGCCCCATTTTCCCCGCAAAAAAGCGGAGCCCCACCAGGGTTCCGCCGCTAAACGATGTACTCGTTATTTATTTTTTTGCTTTTGTTTTTGCTTGCGGATCTGTTTTTTGATCCACTCCACATACTTGCTCTTGCGGGGCTGCTCATGGGCTTCCGGCGGCCGCTGGACCTTTGCGGACAAGATCGGCTGTTGATAGCTCTCGTCGTCGTCGTCGTCCATTACGTCGTCGCTTTCATAAATCGTGCCCTCATGCAGATACACTTCCGTATCATAGGCCATCTTCCGCTTTTTGAGGCCTGCGGCGATCCGGCGCTTTACCAGCACCAGGATGACTGCTGTGGCCGGCACGGCGATGATGATGCCGATGATGCCGAACAGTCCGCCGAAGATGACGATAGACGTAATGACCCAGAAGCCGCTGACGCCGGTGCGATTGCCCAGCACCATGGGGCCGATGATGTTGCCGTCGATCTGCTGGAGGATCAAGATCCAGATGATAAAGTAGATACACTGGATCGGATCTACGATGAGCAGGAACAAGGCACTGGGGATGGCGCCGATAAACGGCCCGAAGAACGGGATGATGTTGGTGACGCCCACAATGACGCTGATGAGCAGGGCATAGTCAAACCGGAAGATGGTCATGACCACAAAGCACAGCACGCCGATGATGGCCGAATCGATGATCTTGCCGATGATAAAGCCGCCAAAATATTTGTTGGCGTCCCGGCCCACGGAGATCATGCTGTTGACCCGTTCCTTCTTGATGAAGGAGTAGAGGAACATCTTCAAATGGGCGATGAACTTCTCCTTGTGGAACAGGAAGTAGATGGCGATGATGAAGCCGATGACGAGATCCTTCAGCGTCCAGACAAAGCCGATGACGCCGGAGGTAAAGTCGCCCAGGAACTTCTGCGCCGCCGGCATAACGTTGGTCTTGATCAGCTCTGTGATCTTCTCAAAGCCGTCGCCGACAAAGCTCTTGATGATATTGCCGAGGGTGGAGTCGCTGGACACAAAGCTGTTGATCCAGCTGCTGAAGTTCCGATAGTAGCCCTCAAAGTTGTTGATCATCATGGTAAGGCTGTTGATGAGCTGCGGAATGACGAGCCAAAGCAGTCCGGCCAGCATAGCAAAGACGAACAGCAGCGCAATGACGATGCTGATGGCGCGGCTGCGTTTTTTCACCCGACGCATCTTGGCCGGATTATCCTTGATCGCCTCCCGTTTTTTCCGGAAGATCCGGGTCATCATCCGCTCGCAAAACCGGACGATCGGATCCACCAGAAAGGCGATGACGATGCCGTAGAACACCGGCGTCAGGATCTTTAAGATATTGCCGATGAGGTTGCTTAGCACATCAAAACGGAAGATCATTGCCAAAACCAGCAAACTGGCCGCAATGACCAAAAACGCCGTAACGCCCCAGTACAGATATTTTTTATCCCACCTGTATTTCAAGGAATTCCTCCTTTCTTGCAACAGGATACCGTATCACCATACGATTCTGGTTCTATTGTACCATAGGTTCCCGGGGAATTTCCTTTACAAATCCGTAATTTTTACGAAAAATCGGCTACAACTCCGTAAGAATCATGTCATCCAGGGCGCCCCATCCACCAGCACGATGGCAAAATCACCGCGTTTTTTCCCCACCGGTACATACACGCCTACCTCGCTGGAATCTGCATCAATATAATAGGAGTAGCACTCCGGCGTGCGGTCATCGTCTGTCAGATCACAGCGCCTGAGCAGCGACGTCAGCTTGTCTTTCCCCAGCTTTTTTAGATAAGCCGTCACCTCTTGCTTTTGGGTGCTGTCGCTTTCTAATATGGTCGCTTTGCCGGAAAGGATCTGCTCCGCTGCCGTTTCAGCGTGCTCCCGCACTCCTGTGGATACCCGCTCTCCCGTTGCCCGGTCCAGATTGGTGGTATAGACCAGCAATGTCCGGCTGTTGTCCTTTCGGGTCAGCGTTCCTGTGGTCACGACGCTGATGACCCCCTGATGGGGAATGACCGTTGCGGTCATGGCGCCGCTGTCGCCGCTTTTGAGCTGCTTTTCGCAAAAGGTGTCCACATCGCTGCGAAGGAGCTGGTTGGCCGTTTCCCAGTCGCCTACAAGCTGCGGGAAAGAAATGACCACATCGCCCTGTTTTCGCGCTTCCTCCGTCGTTTCCACCGCCGTGGTCCAGGATTGCTCCGAAACTTCTCCCGGCAGGGAGATGGTGGAAACGGTTACGTTATCCTCTGCCTGGCCCTGACTGCCGCAGCCGGACAGCAGCCCCAGCATAAGCGATGACAGGCAAAGCCATAAAATGGTCCGTTTCATGAATAGCCCTCCCATGGTTCGATTCTTGGCATAGATTATACCCTGCTTTTGTCCCTGGCGCAAGGGGAAATGGCGGAAAGGCAGCGATAAAAATGCGGGAAAATTCCTGATTTTTCGACTTTTTTTGAAAAAACCATGGACAAATTGTTACATTTTTGTTATACTGTGAAGCAGAAAATCGGTATATTTTAGAACTTTTTTTCCTTTTTAGGAGAAAATGACAGGAACAATTTACCCGTTGGTCAGCCCATCCTTTTGCGGTGGTCCTTGTTCGTTTTGTCAAAAATGGTGTTGTTTTCTTGATGGAAAATTGCAGGTTTTTCCCATAAACCGGGAAAGCCGCCCACACAGGGCGTTGCGCTGCTGGTTTTCCTGTTTTGGGAAAAGAAGTCTACATTTTTCCCATCTGCACAGATGCTGAGAAAGGAGCCCCGTTATGAACGAAGAAGTCGTACAGCGCATCGCGGAGATCATCGGCGACCCACAAAAAACAGAAGCCGTTCTGGAAGTGCTGCAGCAGGCCGACGAGCGAACCAGATCCCAGCGCAAGCAAACCCAGGCCGAAGGCATCCAGGCTGCTAGAGCCCGTGGCGTCCAGTTTGGCCGGCCAAAGCTGAAGATCCCCAAAAATTTCCCGGAGATCTACGCCCAGTATCAGAACAAGACCCTGACCATCGCCGCTGCGTCCCGGACCCTGAAGATCAGCCGCGCCTCTTTCCACCGCCTGGTGGAGCGATATGAGGAAAGCCTTTCTGCCTCTGGCAAAACCAAATAAAAAAACCGGGCAGCGCCCGGCTATCTATAAAAAGGGAGTGTTCTCCCGTATCTTATCTTACGCAGCCGCCTTCATCCTGTGATGAAAAAGGCGGTTTTCTTTTGCCATCTTCTCAAAAAAAGCGCTCTCTGCGGAGCGCTTTCTTTATTTTGCTTCGTTGTCCCGCTGTTTGGCGTCCTCTTTTTCGTCGTCGTACTGATAGTCGTCGTAATTATCGTACATACCCTTGCGGCGGCCACCGTTTTTCTTTTCCTCTTTTTCCGCTTCAAACGCAGTGACTTCTTTTTTCCGTACGGCGAAAAAGTACACCGCCAGTCCCAACAGCACCACGCCGGTAGCGATCTTGACCGCCCAGCCCAGCCAGCCGTCAATGATCGGATTATCCGGGTACATGGTATTGAGGGCCCACCAGATCCCCAGCAGAATAAACATGACCCCTGCCGGGTAACAGGCTTTCAGCTCCCGCCCGTACTTGACAATGAGGAGGACCCCCAACAACATTAAGACACCTGCTGTAAAATATCCAACCAAAATTGACCGCTCCCCTCTGGTTTCTTACGATGATTTTAGCACACATTTCCCCACGGCGCAACCTTTTTCCCGTTTACAGGATCCGATACCGGGGATCCTTCAGCAGTGCGAGCCGTGTTTTGTAGTCGGGCAGGTACTGTTCGATGAGACGATAAAAGGACGGCCCGTGATGCTTATACCGGATATGGGCCAGCTCGTGGACGACCACAAGGTCAATGGCCGACATGGGATAGGCCATGAGCCGAAAGGAAAAGCTGAGACGATTTTTGCCGCTGCAGCTTCCCAGCCTTGTCCGGGCGCCAGTGACCCGAAACCCTGTGGGCACAAGACCCATTTGCGCACTGAACAGGGCGATCCGCTCCACAAGCACCTCCTTTGCCTGACGCCGCAACTGCGCTTCCTCTTCCATCGTCACCGTGCGGGCCTGTGCTCGTCTTTCCCTTTGCATCTCCACATGACGCCGGATCCAATCCTCGTTTTCCAGGACAAACTGATCGATGACCTCCTGGGGCGTGTGCTCCGGTGCGCGGACAACGACGGTCAGATCTTCCTTTACGCAGATGGCCATGGTTTTCCGCTTAGGCGAGCGGATCAGCGTATACGGTTCCATAAAAGCTCCTTTTGCGCCCCAAAGGCTTATTTTGTTAAGTCCTTTGATTTTTTCACCTGCCAAAACGCTCCCTCTGTGTCCGGCTTTTCCTTGGGATAGGCGTGGCCGCCCTGGGCCAGCATCTGCTCCATAGCGCTGCGGGTGGTGTCCCGCAACTGGTGGATGGTCCGCTTTTCACTCTCCTGCGCTTCGGCGTAAATGGGCTCCCCCACCGTCAGCGTCAAGCAGTATTCCCGCCGGGTCAGCTTCCAAAGCCCTTTTGGCTCCCGAGGCGTCACCACCAGCGGCACCACAGGTACATCTGCCCGCACCGCCATGGTAAAGGCGCCGTCGCTGAACTTTCGCAGATGATCGCAGATCAATTCGATCTCGCTTTCCGGGTACACGACCACCGCTTTGCCCTGTTTCAGTTCTTCCTCCATGGTGTCCAGAAACTTCCTTAAGCCGTGGACGCCTGTCAGCACCGGCACACAATTGAGCAGCTTCAGCAGCAGGCCCAGACCACGGACGTAGAAGGTCTCCTCCTGAGAGGTGAAGATCAACCGCCGGGGACAAACTGCCAGGCCGATGAACGTACAGTCCATGGGATGGACATGGTTGCTGACAACGACGAAGCCTTTCTCCTTTAATTGGCGAAAGGCTTTCCGGTTTTCCAGCTTCAGGCCCAAAATCGGCGGCAGAGACACTTTCAGCACCGGGATGATGATGCCGTAGTACAATACCACCTGACAAAATCGCCACAGGGGGTTCCGGCTGAGCAACGGCTTGCGATGCAGTTTTTCCCGAGTGGCCAACAGCCGCTTAGTCCGTTTGTTATCTTCCGTCATATGGTTTCTTCCCTCGCTGGTCCGCAATGGCCTGCCGGAACATAAATTCCGCTTTCTTTACCGATTCTGATACCCGGAAGCCGTCGCCGTACTTGGCGTACTGCTTGCCCAGCGCCTTTTTCTCCTCCGGATGCTCGATCCAATAGTCGATCTTCCCTGCCAGATCTGTCGGGTCGTCAGCATGGAACAGACTGTTTTCGTCCAGGGCAAACTGGACGGTAGCCGACTTAGGCGAATTGCAGATGACCGGCACCAATCCGCAGGTCAAGGCTTCCAGACAAGCGATGGCTTCGATCTCTACCGTTGCCGTGTGGACGTACAGATCACAGGAATTGATGAGCCGGATCAGATCTGCCTGGGAATAGAACCGGATGATGGGCGGGTTGGGGAGCGATTCGCCGCACTTGGTCAGGTGGCCCTCCATCATCTGAGAACCGGCTCCTGCCAGATAGATCTGGATCTTATCCCGATATTTGGAGCGCTTTACCGCCTCAATGAGGACCTCCTGCCGTTTTTCCGGCGACAGGCGGCCGGTCATCAGGATATTGAATTTTTCCGGATCGGTGGCCTTTTCCACCTCCATGGGGCGAAACGCGTCATCGACGCCGTTGCTGATGACGTACAATTTCGCGTCATACTGATGCTTTTTCAGCTCTCCCGCAATAAATTTAGACGGGCAGTGAATGTGGCGGAAATGCTTGTAGAACATTTGGTACAGCAGCTTGTAAATGGCGTCGTTGATGCCGGCGATCTTTTCGATATGGATAATATAGGAAGCGTTTTCCGGCTGCATATGGAACGCCGCCGAGCAGGGGATACCCATCTTTTTTGCCAGATGATACACCTGGATCTCAAAGGGCATGGGCAGCAAAAAGTGGACGATGTCCGACCCCTCCAGGGCCCGGCGCACAGTGGTTTCGTCAAATTTTGCAAAGGAAAAGCCCTGATTGTGCCCGATCTTCGAGATAAACCCGTAGTCGGCTTCCCTAACATAATAATTGTCCGGCCCCGGCTCGCCGATGGCTAGGACCCGCACCTCATGTCCCCGCCGCCGCAGCGCTTCCACAAATCGGTGGGCTGTCATACTGGTGCCGTTTTTCATATCGGTAAAAATATCCACAACAAATGTAATGACCATTTGCTTGTTCCTCCATTCTTTCGGCTGCAACGCTGAGCGTCCACCGTTTGTTCATCATTTATTCATATAGCTGTCACGTTTTGTCCAACATTTTTATATAAGCACCATTATACTAAAAACAAAAGTGTTCGTCAAGATTTCCCATTTATTTGACAATATTCAAAAAATGTCTGAAAATATGTTCTTTTTTCTCAAAATCATCTGCCTAGATGCAACAAAACCCGCTTCTTCCCCGTGATAGAATAGACGGGAACAGAACGCATATCGCGTTTAATTCTGGACAGACTACCATCAATCCCGCTGAAAGCAGCCTTTTTCTGGCGCTGTTTTTCTTAATTTTTTATTACATCTTTCCAAAAACCGGGATATAAACGATCCTGTGTTTTTCGAGCAAATGGAGGAACAAAAAATGAAAAAGAAGTTGATTCTCATCGCAATGTGCGGCGCACTGGCATTGAGTGCTGCCGGTTGTTCTGTGGCCAAAGATGCCGGAGACATGGTCAGCGACGCTGGACAAGCCGTCTCTCAGGTCATCGACGACGCAGCTAACGCTGTTTCCGACGCAGCTTCCGCCATGGAGGGCGATAACAGCGGCGTTTCCAGCACGACCAATAACACGCCGGCCACCATCGAAACAGCCGACGAAGCCCGCAGCGCTCTGGAAGCCGGTAATCAGGCATATCTGAACGGCACGGCCAACATGAACATCAGCTCGGACTTACGCAGCAATCTGGCCACCAACGGCCAGAAACCCCATACCATCGTCATCACCTGCTCCGACTCCCGGGTACCCCCAGAGTTGATCTTCAATAGCGGTCTGGGAGAACTGTTCGTCATCCGTACCGCCGGCAACGTTGTGGATAACTTTGAGATCGGCAGCGTAGAGTATGCCGCAGATCACCTGGGCTCTCCGCTGATCCTGGTACTGGGTCACTCTCACTGCGGCGCAGTTGGCGCTGCTGTTGAGGGCCACGCTACAGGCAACATCGAGTCCATCGTGGAGGAGATCACACCATCTGTTGAGAAGGCTAAGGAAAACGAGACAGAGGAGGATAAGATCACCGCAAAGGCAGAGGATCTGAACGTGGAGAACAGCATTGAGAAGCTGCGCACCAGTGAGATCCTATCCAACCTGGAGAGCGAGGGCAAGGTAAAGATCATCGGCGGTAAGTACGACATCGACACCGGTAAGGTGACATTCTTCGATAACGACACCAACACCGATACAACAACAGAAAGCGCTGTTTCTTCCGAAGCATAAGCGTTTGACTGTTTCCCACTTTTGAAAGGACCGTGCAGCAATGCGCGGTTTTTTCTTTTTGCCCTTGCCTCCCCTTTAAGGGGATTCCCCTAATAGGGGAAATGTCAGCGTAGCTGACAAAAGGGTGCCTGTTTTCGGAGAAAAAGGTGCCGTCGTAAGACGGCGGAGGGGTATCACGGGAGCAGAGTTAAAAACCCCTCAGTCAGATGCTGCGCATCTGCCAGCCCCCCTACGAGGGGGGCCGAGAATCGGCTGAGCGCAAAGTCCCTTGCCTCCCTATTAGGGGAGATGAGAAAAAGCTGGCCCCCTCTGCCTTTACATCCCCCAATTTTCCCAGTATAATGAAAAGAACAACGATAAACTTTTCTCGATGAAATTCAATCGGTAAAGGAGCTTTTTCATGTATCTCTGTATTCTCGACGGTGAAACCACCAACCCCGGCGACCTGTCCTGGGCGCCATTTTCCGCCCTGGGCGACCTGACTGTCTACGATTTTACGAAACCCGAGGAGCTCTTCTCCCGGGCCGCCCACCATGAGATCGTCATCACCAACAAGACCGTACTCACCGGCCAGATGATCCGTGCCTTATACGACACAGGCTTGCGCTACATCGGCACATTGTCTACCGGCTTCAATGTCATCGACCTGGACGCCGCCAAAGCCCTCGCTATCCCCGTCTGCAATGTGCCCACCTACTGCACCCAATCGGTGGCCCAATATGTCTTTGCCATGATACTGCATTTTTCTAATCAGATCGCTCTCCACGATGCGTCCGTCCACCAGGGCGACTGGACCAACTGCCGCAATTTCTGCTACTGGAAAAGCGATTTCCTGGAGCTGTGCGGCAAAACTTTGGGCATTGTCGGCTATGGCCACATCGGGGCGGCAGTCGCAAAGATCGCCCTGTCTATGGGCATGAAAGTCCTGGTCACATCCCGGACAAAAAAAGTGCTGCCCGACGGCTGTGATTTTGTCTCTAAGGAGGAAGTGTTCCGGCAAAGCGATTTTGTCACCCTCCACTGTCCGCTGACAAAGGACAGCACAAACCTCATCAATGCAGAAACACTGTCCTGGATGAAGAAAAGCGCCATTCTCATCAATACCTCCCGAGGCGGCGTCATCGACGAAAAAGCCCTTGCCGACGCGTTAAATGAGGGCCGTATTGGCGGCGCTGGCGTCGATGTGCTGTCCACCGAGCCGCCAAAGGCCGACAATCCGCTACTCACCGCCAAAAACTGCGTCATCACGCCCCACATTGCCTGGGCATCTAAAGCGGCCCGTAGCCGGCTGATGGAAATCGCCGCCGAAAATGTCCGCTGTTGGCAGACAGGTCACACACGGAACAACGTCTGCTGAGAAAGGAGCTTTCCATTGAAAAAGAATGATCTCATCCCCCTCACCATTACCGGCATCACCTCAGAGGGCAGCGGCGTCGGCCGTCATGATGGCATGGTGATCTTTGTGGCCAACAGCGCCGTCGGCGATGAACTGACCGTGCGCATCATCAAGACCTCCAAAACCTACTGCATCGGCAAGATCGAAACCATCGACACGCCGTCGCCCCAGCGGATCGACAGCGATTGTCCCGTGTTTACCCAGTGCGGCGGCTGTGTGTTCCGCCACATCTCCTACGAAAGCGAGCTGGCCCTGAAGCAGCAGCGGGTCGCCGATGCTTTTCAGCGTGTGGGCGGTTTTTCCACACTGCCTTTGCAGCCCATCGTCGGCGCCAAAAAAACAGACCGCTACCGCAACAAGGCCCAGCTTCCCATCGGCAGAAACCGGGACGGCCAGCCTATCCTGGGCTTTTACGCTAACCGCACCCATCGGATCGTTTCCTGTAACGACTGCGCCCTGCAGCCCGTAGAATTTCAGGGGGCTATCCAAGCGTTTCAGCAATGGCTCTTGTCCTCCGGCGAGACCATTTATGACGAAACGACTCATCAAGGCAAGCTGCGCCATCTGTATCTTCGGGAGGGCAGCAAGACCGGGGAGCGGATGGTGTGCATCGTGGCAAACGGGACATCCCTGCGCAAAGAAAGCCAATTGATCCAGCTTTTGCGGGAACAGGTACCCGGTCTGCAAAGCGTCGTCCTCAACACCAACCGGGACAAGACCAACGTGATCCTCGGCAAGGAATACCGCACATTGTGGGGCAGCGACACCATTACAGACGAGCTGTGCGGACTGCGATTTCAGATCGCGCCGGCGTCCTTTTATCAGGTGAACCGGGACCAGGCGGAGCGGCTGTATGAGATCGCCGCAGACGATAGCGCCCTGACCGGTGAGGAGATCTTGCTGGACCTGTACTGCGGCACCGGCACTATCGGGCTGACCATGGCCCATAAGGCAAAACAGCTCATCGGCGTGGAGATCATTCCGGAGGCCATTGAGAACGCCAAGGAAAACGCCCGGCAGAACCACATCCAAAACAGCGAATTTTTCTGCGGAGATGCGGGAAAAGCCGCCCGCACCCTACAAAAGCGGGGACTGCGCCCCCATGTGGTGATCCTGGATCCACCACGAAAGGGATGCAGTCCCGATGTGCTGGAAACGGTATGCCAGATGGCGCCGGACCGGATCGTCTATGTTTCCTGCGATCCGGCCACGTTGGCCCGGGATGTAAAGCTGCTCTGTGAAAAAGGCTATGCGCTCCAGAAGATCACCCCGGTAGACCTGTTCCCCCGGACCAGCCATGTGGAGACGGTCTGCCTGTTATCCCGCGCGAAAATGAACACCACAGTACGATAAACGGAGGCGTAACAAGATGAAACACCGCATGAATCAACTTTGGAAAAATTTGTTTTATGCCGGTCTGGATCCAAAGGAATACGACCAAATCAAAGGCGAGGTCACAAAAAGCAATGTGCAGAATCTGCAGATCTTTACGGTGGTGGCCATTACTTTCCTGATGGTCATGGTGGCTCTATCCTATTGGATCCCCGATGTACGGATGAACCGATGGCTTTATTTTGTCCCCATGCCCATGATTATCGCCCTATTTTTCATCTCCAAGTATTGTCCCTTAAAAGAAACCCATATCTTGATCTGCATCTATACCTTTGTGGCCATTTTGTATGGCTTTGGCTGCGTCCTCGGAACCATCGCCGACCCCGATGATCAGACCGTCACCTTTGTCGCGCTGCTTCTGACCGTCCCGCTGCTATTTACGGATAGGCCCATTCGCATGATCGTCATCAATCTGATCTTTATGCTCTTCTTTGTCATCATCGCAGTGTTGTACAAAGAAAAGGTCGTTCTGGCCGTCGATGTGATGGACGTTTGTGTTTTTGGCACCATCAGCGCTGTGGTCGGCTGCTATATGATGAAAGTAAAATGCCAGCGGTATTTTTATGAATATGAAGTGGCCGTTTTGAGCGAAATGGATCTTTTGACCGAACTAAATAACCGGAACTCCTTTGAGCAGCGGTTAAATGCCTATCCCGCCTTGTGTAACCATTCTTTGGGCTGCATCTATGCCGACGCCAACGGGCTCCATGCGCTGAACAACACAAAGGGCCACGAGGCAGGCGATCAAATGCTCAAGATGATCGCCAAAACGCTGAAGGAACAGTTTGGCGCAAGAGATGTGTACCGCATTGGCGGCGATGAATTTGTGGCTTTCGCCATTGACCACGACCCGGCGTGCCTACAGAAAAAGATCTCTGCGGTCCAGCGCTTAACGGAAGAACACGATTACCACGTTTCCATCGGCTCCGCCCAAAAGATCTGCGCCGAACTTGACATGGATCTGCTGCTGAAAGAAGCGGAAAAAGAGATGTACGCTGCCAAAAAGCGCTATTATGAACGCCTAGGTAAGACAGATACCATGCGCTCCTCTCTGGGCAACAGACCTTAAACTGGGAGAACGACACCGATCACCGGGCCTGAAAGATCCTCTCAGGCCGGTGAAAAAGAAGTTGATTGTCGACCAAATTTAATTTATTGGTTGACAATTGAAATTGCCTGTGCTAAAGTAGAACTTGCAAACAAGTGCAGAAAGAGGTGGCTCCCTTATGGTAGCGGCAACAAAAAGCAGAAGTAAAATTTATGACATGGCCTTTATCGCCATCAGCGCAGCGATCATGGCCGTCTGTTCCTGGATCTCCATCCCCGGACCAGTCCCCTTTACCCTACAGACCTTCGGCGTGTTCGTCACCGTAGGCATCCTGGGCGGCAAACGCGGTACGTTGGCTGTTCTCATCTACATCCTTTTGGGCGCTATCGGTGTGCCTGTTTTTGCCGGCTTTTCCGGCGGATTTGGCGTTTTGCTCAGCTCTACCGGCGGGTATATCATCGGCTTTCTCTTTACCGCCCTTATCATGTGGCTCTTTGAAAAGCTCCCCGGCAACAAGACCCTCATGCTGGTCCTCTCTATGCTGGCCGGATTACTGGTGTGCTACGCCTTCGGCACGGCCTGGTTCATGGTGGTCTATGCCCAATCTACCGGACCGGTGGGCTTGGGCGCTGCGCTGATGTGGTGCGTTGTCCCCTTTATCATCCCAGACCTTGTCAAGCTGGGCCTGGCCTTTGTCATCGCCACACGGGTGCGCAAATATGTCGCCTGAACAGCTTCTCCCCCTGCGGCCCCACCACGGGATGTGTCTAGCCTATTTTAAAGGCGAGGGCTACAGCACCGGATTTACCGGCCATATGCAGTCGGTGCTGGATCAGTTAGAGCAAGGCGCTGTTGTAAAACTGTGCTGCGGCGTCGATGAGATCTGCAGTGCCTGTCCTCATCGGGATGGGAAACGATGCGCTGCCGGCGAGATGTCTCTCCGCTATGATGAACAGGTCCTAAAGCGCTGCGGCTTGTCAGACGGTGAGATCCTTCCCTTTGACGCCTTCGTCCGCCTGGTAGAAACGAACATTTTATCCCCCGGCCAGCGGGAATCAATCTGCGGAGACTGCCGCTGGAACGACTTATGCAGTACCCAAAAAAGCCGCTGGCAAACGACATCCGAGTAAATGGCAAGAGGCAAAAATACTGCCTCTTTTTCTTTTTCCGCTTTTGGCCACCCTCTCCACCTGCTGTCCAAAATTTTCTCCTGCGGGAAATGGATCGCTGGGCTTTTATCGACCGGTATCGGATGGAGGATGACGAGCAGAGGGATAAAGTTAAGGGCCGACAAAAGGAACATCTCAACGATCCCCAGGATCAGGATCAACGGATGTCATTTTGAATTTAACTGTCATTTTTGATGACAAATAAAGCGACTGTTTTGCAGATCAGTCGTTTTTCTTTGGAAAAATCTCGAAAATACACAAAAAAGCAAGCTGTTTTTTGCGCAATTAGTAGACAGCTATTCCCTTTTGTGCTACACTAATCATGACAAGTTCGAAATCATTCTTATTTTTTATTTTTGTAGAATAGGAACAACCATCGGGGGGATCCGTTATGGAAGAACAAGCAAGCCACTCTGCGCCGAAGAAGCGGACCAAAAAGCCAAAAAAGAACGTCCGCGGCCTCGGCATTCGCACCTTTAACGGCTGGATGATCGTCATTGCCAGCGTTTTGTTTGCGCTATTGATCGCCGTCACCATTTACATGACCTTTCGCTACAATGCCCTCATCAAAGCCAGCAATGATTACATCGCCGCCCAGGCCGACGCCGCCCAACTGCAAAAAGCCTCGGATTATCTGACCGAGGAGGTCCGGCTCTTTACCGTCAACAAGGACCCGCAGCACGCCAACAATTATTTTCAGGAAGTCAACGAGACCAAACGGCGGGAAAATGCCCTGGAGGAGCTCAAAAACCACGAGGTGGACGACGCTACCCGGAACGAACTGGAGCTGGCGCTGAAAAGCTCCAACGACCTGATGAACCGGGAGATCTACGCCATGAAGCTGGTGTTTACGGCCTGCGGCTACAGCGACAGACAGATCCCGGAAGAAGTTCAGCAGGTGACGCTGACCCAGCAGGACCGGGAGAAGTCCAGCGAGGAGCAGTTGGCAAGGGCCCAGGATCTGGTATTTAATCAGGGTTATCAGGATGCCAAAGCGTTGATCGTCAGTCATCTCTCCCACTTTACCAACAGCATCCTGGAAAGCACCCACGACAAACAGACCGAAAGCTACGATAAACTGACCGCCGCCATCGCAGAGCAATCTGTGTTTATTTGTCTGCTGTTTATCATGAACGTCGTCACCTTTGTGGTCATCACCATGCTCATCGTGCGGCCGCTGAAAATCTATATCCGCTGCATCCAGGACAAAAAGCTGTTTCAGGTCATTGGGTCGTCGGAATTTAAGTATATGGCCCTGACCTATAACAACATCTACGAGCTCAACGCCGCCAACGAGGCCATGCTGCGCTACAAGGCCGAGCACGATCCCCTCACCGATATTCTGAACCGTTCTTCCTTTATGCAGCTACAGACCGTGCTGAAAAATTCCAATACGCCGTTGGCGCTGATGCTCGTTGATGTAGACGAATTCAAGCAGATCAACGATACATATGGCCACGATGTCGGCGACCGGATCCTGCAAAAGGTGGCAAACCTGCTGCAGCACACGTTCCATTCCAGCGATTATCCCATCCGCATCGGCGGTGACGAATTTGCCGTGATCCTCATGAATACCACGGAGGAGGAACGGGAGATCATCGCCCACAAGGTCCAGCGCATCAACAATACCCTCCAGAACCCCACCGACGGCCTGCCGAAGGCTTCTGTGTCTATCGGCATTGCGTTTTCGCCAGAGGGATTTACCGATACGCTCTACCAGAATGCCGACAGCGCGCTGTATCTTGTAAAAGAAAATGGCCGGAAGGGTTTCCGATTCTACGAGCCTTGATCTTAGCGCTCTCCAACAGGGAGCGCTTTTTCGTTGCTTTATTTTATACTATTTGTTTTATTGTTATATTTTATTACAACTTTCCGCTCAGCCCATTCTCGGCCCCCCTCGTAGGGGGGGCTGTCACCGCAGGTGATTGAGGGGTGAATTTACTGAGCTGGCAGACGCGCAATATCTGACTGAGGGGTTTATAAGCAGAAACTCCCGGGAGACCCCTCCGCCGTCTACGACGGCACCTCCCTTTCGAGGGGAGGCAATGATCTTTCCGCTCATCCCATTCTCGGCCCTCCTCGTAGGGGGGCTGTCACCGCAGGTGACTGAGGGGTGAATTTACTGAGCTGGCAGACGCGCAATATCTGACTGAAGGGTTTATAAGCAGAAACTCCC
>JAQXNV010000018.1 GCA_029098185.1 Oscillospiraceae bacterium | reverse complement strand
TTGCTGCATCAGGGTTTCCCCCATTGTGCAATATCCCCCACTGCTGCCTCCCGTAGGAGTCTGGGCCGTGTCTCAGTCCCAATGTGGCCGTTCAACCTCTCAGTCCGGCTACCGATCGTCACCTTGGTGGGCCGTTACCCCTCCAACTAGTTAATCGGACGCGAGTCCATCTCTCAGCGGATCACTCCTTTGGTATCGCTACCATGCGATAACGATACGTTATGCGGTATTAGCAATCTTTTCAGATTGTTATCCCCCTCTGAAAGGCAGGTTACTCACGCGTTACTCACCCGTCCGCCACTAAGTTACTCAAAAGCAAGCTTCTAAGCAACTCCGTTCGACTTGCATGTGTTAGGCACGCCGCCAGCGTTCGTCCTGAGCCAGGATCAAACTCTCTAAAATATTGTATCACTACAGCCGAAGCTGTACCAATCAAATTCTAAAAGCTGATTTGCTCTTAAGACGCTTACTAGCGTCGACGATTTTAGTTCGTCACTCTTTACTGTAATTGAAGCTTTTAAAGCTTCTGGAATTACGGGTTCCTTTTGTCTTTCGTTGTTTAATTTTCAAGGTCCTGTTCGCTGCCGTTTTTGTTCTCTCGTGCGACAGCTTCACTATCATACCATGCCTTTTTCGGAATGTCAACACCTTTTTTGAAAAAAATTTAAAAAATGACAAATTTCTTTGCAAAAATCGAAAAACGGCGGGAATCCCACCGTTTTCTGCCGTTTCTTATTCTTTTTCCACGGGAATCTTGTAATAATGCCGCAGCAGGAATCCTAACACCTTCGGATGATCGATCAATACAATTTTCATGATGCCCTCCATTGTCAATGATGTCGCCGGACCACCGCGATGCCCAGTGCCGCAATGATGACCCCTGCCAAAAACAGCGTCACCTTCATGGGGCAGAAGCACGCAATGACCAGCCCAAGCCCAAAGGTCACGGCAAATTGGCTTTTGCAGTAGCATTTTCCAATCCCCTTGCATGACAGCTTCATACGCAACCTCCTGACCTGCTTTTACCCTATCCTATGGGATTTTCGAAAAAGTGTGCGGATTTTTTCTCCCCACAAAAAAACAGCCGGCGTAAAACCGACTGCTTCTGTCTATTCGTTTAAGATGATGACAAGGGCTGTGCCCGCTTCGATGGTGATGGTGGCCCGCTCCGCTATTACTACATTGCTGACGCCTAAGGGCACCTCGATGGACAGCGTCCCGTGGTCCAAAGGATACTGCAAGCCTGTATAGCTGGCGATGCACCGATCCGCCCCAAAAGGGAAAACCGACACTGTGCGTCCCATCTGGCGCTCCAGCACAAGGGGCGGATCACTATGGCTCACCAACTGCACGACGGTTTCCCCGTCCTCCAGGGTGGCTGTGGCGCCCTGTGCGGCGAGAAACGCCAAAACGGATAGATTTCCATAGCTGTGGTCTAAACGGCCTCCCAGGGCCCCCAGGATCCGAAATCCACGGTATCCCCGCTGAAGAGCCAGCTTTACCGCTGCCAATAGATCGGTATCATCCTTTTCTCTGGGCAATCGCACAACTTCAAAATCCCCCTGGGGGATCTCCTTTGCCGAATCAAAGTCGCCGATGACCACATCGGGCGCAATGCCCCAGGAAACCGCCCGGTCGTAGCCGCCGTCGGCACAGAACACCCCGTCGTTCCCCACGGAAAAGTTGGGGGGCAACTGGGCTTTTGGCGACGCGCCAATGATGACACATCCCTTCATTTTCGCTGCCACTCCTTGATGTCCTTGACTTCGTTATACATTGATACATAGCTGTCGTGGCGGGATTTGGCGATCTCTCCCCGCTCTACCGCCGCACAGACAGCGCAGCCCTTTTCCCCAATATGGGCGCAGGACTGGAATTTACACGTTCCCAAATACGGCGAAAATTCCCGGAACGCATACTGGAGATCGTCCTTTTTCACCATGTCGTACCGCTCAATATCCACCGTGGAGAAGCCCGGTGTATCGGCAACATAACCGCCGCAATCCAGCTTCAGCAGCTCGGCGCTGCGGGTCGTATGACGGCCCCGGCCCAGCTTTTGACTGATCTCGCCTGTCTCCCGCTGAAAGGCTGTACTGATCCGGTTGAGCAGCGTCGATTTGCCCACACCGGTATTGCCCGCAAAGGCAGACACCTTTCCTTTTAGGCGGGAACGGATCTCCTCGATGCCGTCAGGCGATGTTTGGGACACCGCGATGACCGGCAGGCCGACCCGGCGGTACAAGTCCACCAACGGGGCAGCGTCTCCCAGGTCGGTCTTGGAGAAGATCACCACCGGCTCGATGTTTTTATCCTCCGCCACGGCGATCATTTTATCCAGCACCAGCAGGTTCGGCGATGGGTCCCGCACGGAGCTGACCAGGAACAACTGATCCATATTGGCCAGCGGCGGCCGGATCAGACTGTTCTTTCGGGGCAGTAATTCCGTAATGGTGGCGGTGCCGTCCTCCAGCAAAAGGGTAACGTGATCGCCGGCCAGCGGCTTTTGCTTTTTCTTGCGGAACACGCCCCGTGCCTTGCATTCATACACCGTGCCCTCTGCCTCTACATAGTAAAAGCCGCCGATGCCCTGTAATAATAATCCCTGTTTCTCTTCCATAAGGCTCAATTGGTGATATTGCCGTAGTCGCCGCTGTTGACGCTGGGATCGATGTAGCCGTGGTAATCGCCGCCGCTGCCGCCGTTATTTGTCGGTTCATCGTCACCGCCGCTGGGCGTATACTGATAGCTGCCGGTCTGGGTCACGGTACCGTTATCGAAATTGATGGTGTAATCCGCATAGGGCTGGCCATCCAGATAGATCTTGAGCTGCTGCTTGCCCTGGCCTTCCAGCTCCAGGGCAAAGACGCCCTGAGAGGATTTGACGCTCTGGGTGGTGTATAAGCCGCCGTTGAGGTAGGCTTCCAAATTCATGGCGCCGGAAACGCCGGAGGGCAGATAAACTTCGACGCCGACGCTCTCAATGGCTTTGCCCTCACTGACCACCAGATTGACCGCGCTGCCCTTTTCGGCCTGGCTGCCGCCGGCGGGGTCTGTAGAGATGACGTTGCCTTCTGTGATGCTGTCGCTGTTGTCATAGGAAATATCGCCGATAGTGAAGCCTGCGCTCTGGAGCTTGCTCTTTGCCGATTCCAGAGATTCTCCCACTACAGAGGGCACAGGCTCCTTCTTCTTGCCGGAGCTGACGTAAACGGTGATGGTGCTATCCTTAGGCGCCTTTTGGCCCGCTGCCGGATCTGTCTTGATGACGTTGCCCTTTTCTACCGTTTCGCTTTCCTGCTCCTCGATCTTCGTTGCAAAGCCGGCCCGCTCCAGTGTTGTCACAGCGTCGGACTGCTTGTAATTCTTCACGTCGGGGATGTCGATCATGGTCTTGCCGCTGCTGACTGTCAGCAGGACTTCCGCATTTTTCTTCACCTTGATCTTGCCGTCCGGATTCTGCTTGACGATGATGCCTTCCTCCTGATCGGAATCCTCGGTGTATTCCACCTTCAGCTTCAGGTCTTTATAGTCGGAGTTCTTCTGCTGATTCTGCACATCGGACAGCTTCTGGCCGACGAAATTGGGCAAATCGATCTCATCGCTGCCGGAATTGCCGCCGAACACGCCAAAGACGAACAGCAGCACCACGCCGATGATGGCGGCCACTGCCGCCGCTGCCACGCTGACGCCGACGATGACGCCGGTCTTTTTTTTCTTTGCCGGCGACCCCTCCATCTCCTCGCCGTCGTAAGCGTCGTAGGCGTAGTTATCGCCGTAACGCTGGACCTCGGAAACAGGCTGGGTCTGGCTTCTGGCAGACGACGCTGTCTGCTGGGGCGGGACGGAAGCAGTGTTATCTACCTCCTGGATCACCGCGCCGCCCATGGGCATAGCGCCGGTGGTATCGACGACCCGGGTCGGCTCCTCTACCGTCGTCCCGCGGCCATAGTGGAACTGGATGCTGGGATCCCGCCGGAAGGCTTCCAGATCGATGAGCATCTCTCTTGCCGACTGATACCGCTTTTGGGGATCCTTCTGCATGGCCTTGAGGGTGATCTCCTCCAGCCCCACAGGGATGGCCGGGTTGATCTCTCTCGGCGGCTTCGGCTCCGTTTGCAGCTGCATGATGGCAACGGAAACGGCATTGTCCGCCTCAAAGGGAAGCTGGCCGGTGATCATTTCGTACAGCATGACGCCGACAGAATAAACGTCGGTCTTGCCGTCGGTCAGGTCTCCCCGGGCCTGCTCCGGCGCGATGTAGTGGACGGAACCGATGGCTTTATCGGTCATGGTGCGGGTCTCGCTGTCTGAGAACCGGGCGATGCCAAAATCGGTGACCTTGATGGTACCGTCCTGGAGCAGCATGATGTTCTGGGGCTTGATGTCCCGGTGGATGATGCCATTTTCATGGGCATGGTGGAGCGCCTTTAAGATCTGGCTGACAAAATGGATGGCTTCCTTCCAGCTCACTTCCTGCTGCCGGTCCATGTATTCCTTTAGGGTGATCCCGTCAATATACTCCATGACGATATACTGCATCCGGTCGCCGAAGCTGACGCTGTATACCTTGACGATGTTGGGATGGTCCAGCATGGCGATGGCCTTCGATTCATTTTTGAACCGGCGCTGAAAATCCTGATTGCCCAAAAATTCCTCTTTCAGGATCTTGATGGCAACGGTCCGGTCGTCGATGATGTCATAGGCCTTGTAAACGTATGCCATGCCGCCGACGCCGATCAGCTCCTGGATCTCATACCGGGCATCCAATCGTTTTCCTGTGTATTTATCCATGGGAAATTCCTCCTTTTCCACTAATTCTCGATGACAGCCGCGGTGATGTTATCCCGGCCGCCCCGCTCCTTTGCCAGCTCCACCAGACGGCGGATCAGAGAGGAGGGATCCCGCTGTCGGGATTCCTGTAGCAGTTCCTCCTCGGTGAAATACGTTGACAATCCATCGGAACAGAGCAGCAGGACGTCTCCCGGCTGGACCGGGAACTCCCGGTAATCCACATCGACGCTTTCCCGCACACCGAGGCAGCGGGTGATGATGTTCCGCTGGGGATGGAGCTGGGCCTGTTCCGGCGTTAAGGTGCCGGCGTCCACCAGCTCCTGGACGATGGAGTGGTCCTTGGTGACCTGCTGGACCGATTCTTCCCGGAGCAGGTAAGCCCGGCTGTCTCCCGCGTGGCAGACATGGGCCTTGCCCTGGGTGATGACGGCAGCTACTGCCGTGGTCCCCATGCCGGAAAGATGTTGATATTCATTGGACAGATTGAATAGGATCGTGTTGGCCTCACAGAGGGCGTCGTGGAGCAGGTATTTGATGGCATTGTCCGAAGCGCCCTCGCTGTAATTTTGACAGATGGTGTCTGTGATGACCTGTACCGCGTTCTGACTGGCGACCTCGCCGGCATTGGCGCCGCCCATGCCGTCGCACACTACGGCCCAGGCGCCATCCGGCAGCAGCCCGGTGGCAACGTCGTCCTCATTCTGGGCGCGCACCAGCCCGATGTCGGTCACACTGTCTACTTTCATTCTGCCACCTCCTCTCTGTGTCTGCGGCGCAGCTGGCCGCAGGACGCATCTATATCGGCCCCCAGCGTCCGGCGGACTGTCGCCGTGATCCCGCTGTCGTTCAGGATCTGACAAAAGCGGTGCAGACGGGGGCCGTCACTTTTTTGATACCCGTTGCCGGAAACGTGATTGACCGGGATCAGATTGACGTGGCTCAGGGTGCCCTTCAGCTTGTGGGCCAGCTCCCTGGCGCAGTCGTCGCTGTCGCTGACGCCGGCGATCATGGCGTATTCAAAGGAGATGCGCCGGCCGGTGGTCTTACTGTAGTACCGGCAGGCTTTCAGCAGCGTGTCCACGCCCCATTTCCGGTTGATGGGCATAGTCTGTGAGCGGATGGCGTCGTTGGGCGCGTGCAGCGATACCGACAGCGTCAGTTGCAGCTTCCGGTCCGCCAGATCATAGATCTTGTCCACAACGCCGCAGGTGGAAAGGGAGATGTGCCGCATCCCGATGTTCATGCCCTCATCGGAGGAGACCAGCTCCAGAAAACGCAGGACGTTTTCATAGTTGTCCAGCGGTTCGCCCATGCCCATGAGCACCACGTTGGAGATGCGGATATTCTGATCTTGCTGGGCAGACTGGATCTGGGCCAGCATTTCCGACGGGCACAGATTGCGGGCAAAGCCGCACATCCCGGTGGCGCAGAAGGTACAGCCCATACGGCAGCCTACCTGGGTGGAAATACAGATGGAATAGCCGTGATGATACTGCATCAGCACCGACTCTACGCACTCGCCATCCGGCAGAGAAAACAGGTATTTGACAGTATTATCATAAGCAGAAACCTGCTTTTTTTCAATAGTTGCTACAGAGATGTAATACTTTTGGGAGAGCTGTTCCCGCAGGGCTTTTGACTGGTCTGTCATCTCCTCAAAGGACGAAACGCCCCGGTGCAGCCACCGGTAAACCTGCAGTGCCTTATACCTGGGCAGGCCCTGAGAAACAAAGTCCTCCTGCAGCTCCGAAAGCGTTTTCGATTTGATGTCGATCTTATCTTGCCGTTCCATCTGTCGTTCTCCTTCTTAATATTTCCATTGTGGAAAATGGCGCCTTAATCCGGTGTTTCGCCCTCCCGGCGGAACAGGGCAATGAAAAAGCCATCGGTGCCGTTGAGGTGCGGCAGCAGCGTCAACTGGTTGTCCGGCTCCTCAATGCCCCGCCGCACCGTTTCCGGCAAAGAGAGCGTTACCGGGGAAAATTCCGGGTGCTCCCGCAAAAAGCCGTCGGCCACCTGACCGTTTTCCGCCGGGTTTAAACTGCACGTGGAATAGGCCAGCAGTCCGCCTACCTTCACCTGACGCGCAGCCTGGGAAAGGATAGCTGTCTGCACCTTTGGCAGCGCCTCCAGTGTTTTGGGGTCCTTGTAACGGATCTCCGGCTTTCGCCCGATGATCCCCAGTCCCGCGCAGGGTGCGTCGCAAAGGACCCGGTCGGCATAAAGCCGCGTCTCCTCCGGGTTCAGCGAATCCCGGATCCACGCTTCTACACAGGTCAGGCCCAGCCGCTTAGCCCCCTTGCGGATAAGCCCCACCTTGCCCTTATATTTATCATAGGATAGCAGACGCCCCTTGTTTTCCATCAACTCAGCCATGGTGAAGGTCTTGCCGCCGGGCGCGGCACACAGGTCCGCTACCGTTTCTCCCGCCTTTGGCGACAGGAGATGACAGCAAAGCTGGGACGACAGATCCTGAATGTGGTAAAGCCCCTGCTGAAAGCTCTCCAGATGATCCACAGCACCGGTGCCTTTTAACGCGATGGCATCGGGCAGCAGGTCCGCCTTTTTGGCGGTGACGCCCTCGCTTTTCAACATCTTCAGCAGGTCGTCTGTATTTGTTTTTGTGGTGTTGACCCGCGCGTAAACGGGCAGCCGCTCCTGTAATCGTTCCGCCATCTGACGGGTCACATCTGCCCCGTAGCTATCGCTCCACAGCTTTAGCAGCCATTGGGGAATGGAATATTGTATGCTCATGGCCTTTTGCAGAGAGCGCTTTGGGTCGACCTTAGGCAGATGGTCGAGATTGCGCACCAGCGTGCGCAAAACGCCGTTGATAAACCCCTTGCTCTTTATGAGCTTTCGATCCCCGGCGGCACAGTTGACCGCTTCGTTGACTGCGGCGGAATGGGGGATCTTCTCCAGATACAAGATCTGATACGCCCCGATGCGCAGGATATTCAGCACCGCCGGCGACAGGCTGTTGAGGGGGATGTTGGAAAACCTGGACAGCAGGTAATCCAGCGTCAGCCGCCGCTCCAGCACGCCATAAAAAATGGTGGTAGCCAGGGCAGCGTCCTTCTTTTGCAGTTCTCCCGCCCGGATGGCCTTGTCGATGACGATATTGGAGTATCCCTCGTTTTCCTCCACCTGGAGCAAGGCCGACAGCGCCACCGTTCTTGCGTTGCTCATACCGACGCCTCCAATGTTTCGCCAGGCGTTACGGGATGTCCCCGGAAAAAGTCGCCGGCGCTCATGCGCTTGCTGCCGGCATACTGGACCTCCAGCAGCTCCAGAGCACCCTCTCCGCAGAGGACGAAATACCGGCCGTTTTGGACAAGGATGGTGCCGGCCGTTCCAGAAAAAGCTTCCCCACAACGGGCGGTTTTATGAATTTTCAGCGTCTTGCCCCGGAAAGTCGTCGTTGCTGTCGGCCAGGGAGATAACCCCCGCACCTGGTCATGGATGTGCTGGGCTGTCCCGTTCCAGTCGATGGGACAGAGGGATTTGTCGATCTTTTTGGTGTGGGTAGCCAAAGCTTCATCCTGGACCGTTCTATGCACGTCGCCCTTTTGCAGCGCGTCTACCGTCTGCAAAAGCAGCTGTGCGCCCAGCAAAGACAACCGGTCAAACAGCTCTCCGGAAGTCTCGTCGGGATCGATGCTCGTTTCTGCCTTATCCAGCATATCGCCGGTATCCAGTCCCTCCCCCATATACATGGTGGTCACGCCCGTCACCTTGTCGCCGTTGAGGACGGCCCACTGAATGGGTGCTGCGCCCCGGTACTTTGGCAGCAGAGAGCCGTGGACATTGATGCAGCCATAGGGCGGAATGTCCAGCACGCTTTTGGGCAGCAGCTTTCCGTAAGCCACAACAGCGATCAGCTCCGGCTGCAGGGACGAGAGCGTCTTTACCGTTTCCTCGTCCCGGAAGGTGGTGGGCTGGTATACGGGGATCCCGTGCTCCAGCGCCAAAGTCTTTACCGGCGGCGGCGTTAAGATCTGCTTTCTGCCCACCGGCTTATCCGGCTGGGTGTAAACGGCACAGACGTCGTGGCCCTTGTCCAGCAGTGCCTGCAAGCAGGGCACGGCGAAATCCGGCGTGCCCATAAACACGATTCTCATCAGCGCTCCTCCTTACCGGGACAGCAGTTCTTCGATCTCTTCTTCATCCATGGCGTCGGCTGTCAGCTTGCCGATAACGTGCTCCTTAAAGAGGATGCCGTCCAGATGGTCGATCTCATGGCAGCAGGCCACGGCAAACAGCTCGGTGGCCTCAAATTCAAAGAAATCGCCCTTGCGGTCCTGGGCACGGACCTTGATCTTTGCCGGACGAGTCGTCACGCCCCACTGATTGGGACAGGACAAGCAGCCTTCCTGCAAATGCTGTTCTCCCTCGGCCTCGATGATCTCCGGGTTGACCATCTCCACTTTGCCGTTACCTACATCGACGATGCACGCCCGGCGGATGATGCCCACCTGCGGTGCGGCGATGCCGCAGCCGTCTGCGTCTACCAGCGTGTCGTAAAGGTCATCCAGCAGCTCAGCCAGCCGGTCATCGAACTTTTCCACAGGCCGGCACTTTTTTGCCAACACCGCATCGCCTTCAATTACAATTTTACGAATAGCCATATGATTCACCCTTCTAGTTTCAAATTTATCGTTGTTTGATGATTGTCTTATTGTAGCACAATTTCGTGGAAAATCCACTACGCCCGTGAAAATTTTCTATACCAGATCCGGACAGGTATCGGCGATGACCGTCACGTCGGAAAAGCCCTTCTCCCGCCGGAACTGGATCAGCAGCCGGGATAACAGCTCTCTAAACCGGCGGTCGTTTTTACATTTGATGATGAGGCGGTAGCGGTATTTGTTGCTGACCTTTGCCACCAGGGCCGGCGACGGCGGCAGCACCCGCAGAGGCAGGGTGCTGTACTCGGCCTTTGCCAGAGCGCTGAACAGCTCCAGGAACCGGTGCCCTGCCTGCTGCACCTGAGATTCCTTTTGGCCGATGAAGCCCACCGTGACCAGATCGGCAAAGGGCGGGTAGAGCATAGCCTTGCGGTACTGGATCTCCTGATGGTAAAAGGCGGGAAAATCCTGGGATGACGACAGGGCAATGATGTTGTTCTCCGGCGTAAAGGTCTGGATGATGGCCTTGCCCGGCAGACTGCCCCGGCCCGACCGGCCGACGACCTGGGTCAACAGGTCAAAGGTCCGCTCACTGCTGCGGAAATCATCGCTGTAGAGAGACTGGTCCGCCGACAAAACGCCTACCAGCGTCACGTTGGGGAAATCCAGCCCTTTTGCCACCATCTGCGTCCCGATGATGATGTCGTACTCTCCCCGGCCAAAGGCCGACAGCTTTTTCTCGTAGTCGTTGCGGCTCATGGCGGCGTCGGTGTCCAATCGCAGCACACGGGCCTGGGGCAGAAACGCCTGTAGCTGTTCCTCCGCCCGCTGGGTGCCCACGCCGGTAAAGCGTACCTCCCGTTCATGGCAGTGGGGACATTCATCGGAAAACGGCACAGAATAACCGCAGTAATGGCACAGCAGCCGATGGTTCGCGGCGTGATACGTCAACGAGATACTGCAATGGGGACAAGTGACCACCTCCCGGCAATTGCGGCAACTGGCAAAGGGATGGTATCCCCGCCGATTGAGCAGCAGGATAGACTGATGGCCTGCCGCTAAATTTTCCCGCAGTGCTTCCAGCAGGGCAGCGCTAAAGGTGGTGGTGTTCCCCCGTTGCTGTTCCTCGTTCATGTCTACAACGATGACTTCTGGCAGCTTTGCCGGTCCATATCGCTTTGGCAGAGACGCATAGCCATACCGGCCTGTCTGGGCGGCATAGGCGCTCTCCATAGAGGGCGTCGCCGAGGACAGCACCAGCAGTCCCTTGTGAAAGGCACACCGGAATTTGGCCACCTCTCTGGCGTGGAACCGGGGCGACATCTCCGACTTATAGGTGTGCTCATGTTCCTCGTCCATGATGATGAGCCCCACCTTGTCAAAGGGCGCAAACACCGCCGACCGGGTGCCGATGGCGATCTTCGCCTGGCCGGATCTCACCCGTTTCCACTCATCGAGCCGCTCCCCCAGAGAAAGCCCGCTGTGGAACACCGCCACCGCCTTGCCGTAGCGCTGGTGAAAGCGGCCGATAGTCTGGGGTGTCAGGGAAATTTCCGGCACCATGACGATGACAGAATCGCCCTGCGCGATGGCTTTATCGATGAGCTTTAAAAAGACGAGGGTCTTGCCGCTGCCCGTCACGCCGTACAGCAAAGAGACGGACGGCTCATCCGATTCATAGGCGGTGAGCAGCTTTTCAAACGCTAGATGCTGTTCCGGCGAAAGGGTCACATCCTCTTGCGATGATGATGCAGACACACCGGCATAAGGGTTGCGGTAAACGCTTTCCTCATAAAACTCGGCCACGCCGTTTTTCACCATGGTCTGCAGGACCGACGACGTGACGCCGGTAAAATAGCACACCTCTTTCACCGATGCGCCGCCGGTATCTTGAAGCACCTGAAAGACCTCTCGCTGCCGGGGCGTCAGCTTTTTGGGCGGGCCGCTTGCCCAATCCTGCCGCAGCCGGACCATTTTCGTCGTGGCATCACCGATGTTCCGCACTGCTCCGCTGGAGCGCACCAGCACGCCGTCCCGGTAAAGCTGCTCCAGCGTCTTGTCGCCCTTTTGCAGTCCCAGGTCCCGGCGCAGCGTTTCCTGTCGCACCATCTTTTTCTGGTGGTGCAGATAGGTGATGATCTGCTGCTGCAAGGGCGAAAACGCAGATACATCCCACTCGGAAAGGGGCTTTGCCAGCCCGTAGGACGCCTGGATCTTAAAATTGATGCCCGTAGGCAAAAGGAGGTGTACTGCCTCAAAAAGGGTACAAAAATACCGCTCTTTGAGCCAGAACACCATCTCCCGCAGTTCCCGGTTCAGCAGCGGTTCCTTGTCCAGCACCGCTGTGATGGGCTTGATATGGTCCGCAGGGGCGGACGTTTGTGGCTTTATGGATAAGATCATCCCCTGGCGCTTGCCGTTGGAACGCCCAAACGGCACTAAAACCCTGCACCCTTCCCTGGCTGCGTCAAGCAGAGAGGGCGGCACAAGGTAGTCAAATAGCTGATCAAAATCATAGGCGGTGTTTTCCACACACACCTGCGCAATGGTCTGTTCCGTGCGATCCATGCGTCATCCTTTCGGTCACGCCTCTGTGGGCGCTTCTTCTACAGGTGCGTCCTGCTGATCCGCTTCCTGCTTTGGCGCTTCCTTTTTGTCGCAGATGCAGTCCAGACGGCCGCACTCCTCACAAGGCTCTGTCTCGATGATCTCGAAGTCGTGGTCGATGTATTCCTGCACCGCCATATCTACCGGCTTATCGGTGAGGATCTCCCCCCGGATCTCTGCGTCAACGGCGATCTCTCTGGCACGCTTGGCAATGCCCACCACCAGAGAATACGTGCTAATCTTCAAATCCTTTGTCAGCTCTGCAGATGGTTTTAACATATGTCTTGTCTCCTTTTATCCCTGTTTTCCGTTATGCTTTTCCCGCTCTCTGCCCAGGATCTCCATGATCTCCCGGGCGGTCTCCCCTACGTCTGTATTGACAACATTGTAATCGTAGCGGGACGCTTCCTTCAGTTCTTCCTTAGCGGCATCAAGCCGTTTTTGGATCGTCGCCTCATCCTCGGTGCCACGGCCCCGCAGCCGGTTCTCCAGCTCCGCTTCCGACGGCGGCAGCAGGAAGATCGTCACGCAGTCGGGACATTTCTCCTTGACCTGGGCGCCGCCCTGGACCTCGATCTCCAGCAGGACATCGTTGCCGTTGTTCCGCCAATTTTCGATGGGCGCTAAAGGCGTGCCGTAATAGCGGCCGCAGTACTCGGCGTATTCCAAGACCTTCTTTTCCCGGATCATCTGCTCAAACTCCTCCCGGGATACAAAAAAGTAATGCTCGCCGTGCCGTTCGCCCTCCCGGGGGCTCCGGGTCGTTGCCGATACCGACAGCCGCACCTGGGGGTTATCCTCCAGCAGACGGCGGATGACCGTTCCCTTGCCCGTGCCGCTTGGCCCCGAAAGCACTACCAAAAGTCCTCTGTCAGCCATTGTCCTCCAACTCCTCCTCGTTTCCGTTTTCCTGATGATTCAGCCGATTGGCCACCGTCTCCGGCTGGATGGCCGAAAGCACCACATGATCGCTGTCCATAACGATGACCGTCCGGGTCCTGCGCCCATAGGTGGCGTCGATGAGCGTGCCGCTCTCCTTGGCATCCTGGATCATCCGCTTGATGGGCGCGGATTCCGGGCTGACCATGGCGATCACCCGGTTGGCCGAAACCATATTGCCAAAGCCAATGTTGATCAGTTTCATGGGTATGCGTCCTTTCTCGCTGGTTCTGCCTTTATTTTACCAGCTTCCCGCCGGAATTTCAAGACCGGCTGCGTCTTGCTTTTTGGCAGGACAGCGCAGTCCTTCTCACGCTTTATGGTTTTCTGCCGGCCTATGCCAGTGGACAAAGGCGCTCATGGGCGCAGTGAGCATATCGTTTTTTTCTACAAAGCCCTTTATTTGCAAAAACGATGCAAAGGGCCCTTTTTCGGCAACGATCACCTCGGCGCCAAAATGCTCTCCGTAAGAGGCGGCTGACCGCAGTAGGCTGTCGGCTGTCAGCTTACCCATAGCGTCTAACAATCCCCAGCTTTCGCCGCTCACGGTCATATTGTAAATGCACAGTGTCTTTCCGTCTACCGCCACAACGATCGTCCCGAAAAGCGTGTCTTTTTCGCGCATTTCCAGCACGTCGCCCCGGCCGCAAATGTTCGGATACTGGGCCAAGATGGCAGCTTTTTGCAGTGTATCTTCCATAGGCAGGATCGTGATCATCGTCTTTCTCCCCGTTCCTGCTCCGACTGACCGGCAGCTTTTGCCGCATTGCGCAGCTTCTTGACTTCCTCCAGTGTCAATCGGCGATAATCGCCGGGCTGGAGCATCCCCAGCTTGATGGGCCCGATAGCCGTCCGCTTTAACCGGGCGACCTCCAGACCCAGCGCTTCACACATCTTGCGGATCTGCCGGTTGCGGCCCTCCTGCAAAATGATCTCCAGCACCACGCGGCCCGGCTCCTGAGACAACACCCGCACCTGGGCGGGCAATGTCTGCTGGCCGTCGATGACGACGCCCATAGCAAGGGCGGTCAACTGGTCCTCGTTGACAGAGGGCCGCACAGTGACCCGGTACGTTTTTGTCACATGGGTAGAAGGGTGGGCGATGAGATTGGCAAAATCGCCGTCGTTGGTCATCAGGAGCATCCCTTCCGATTCCCGGTCCAGCCGGCCCACCGGATACACCCGCTCCGGGATGTCCCGGACCAGCTCCGCTACACATTTGCGATCCATCTCGTCCTGCATGGTAGTGATAAATCCGCGGGGCTTGTGAAGCATATAATACACATTTCGCTCGGACACGATGTGCCGGCCATTGACCGACACCTTATCCTTTTTGGGGTCTACCTTATCGCCGATCTTGGCGATCTTTCCGTTGACGCGGACCTGCCCATTGGCGATGAGCTCCTCTGCCTTTCGGCGGGACGCTACACCGCAGTCGGCCAGCATTTTTTGCAGTCGTACCTCTTTTGCCATACGTTCCTCCTTTGATCCTTCCTTGCTTTTCATAAAAATAACTTCCTGCTCGTTCCGATGGTTAAGAAAACAGCGCTACGATCCACCGCACAGCCTGCTGCCAGGGCGGTATCGTCTGCTCCTGCTGCGGCACATCGCCTGACGCAATGAGAGAAACTTCCCCGACAGTAGCGCCATCTACCTGATACACCACCTTGCCCAGCACATCGCCTTCTGTTACCGGCGCATACACAAACCGGGGCAGCTTCCAGTAACACTGGACCGTCTTGCCCCGCTCTACCACAAGGGGCGACTGGGACGGACCAGTCGTCACCGAAACGGTGTCTGCCGTGCCGCCCACAACGGCCACTTCCCGGTGTTCTCCGTCCTCTGGCAGAGAAGCGGCCTCTACTTTGGAAAAGCCGTAGTCCAACAACGACGCGTGGTCTTTCCAGTCGTCGGGGTCGCATAGCGTCACCGCCACCAACAAAACGCCGTCCCGCTCTGCTGCCGACACCAGACATCGGCCCGCCTTTTTCGTAAAGCCGGTCTTGATCCCGATACAGCCTTCGTACTGCTGCAAAAGCCGGTTGTGATTTTGCAGCGTCACCCGTTTTTGCGGCGTTGTAAAGGCAGCCTGCATCGTTGTCTGGCTGCAAATGGCGCGAAAATCGGGGTTAGCAATAGCTGCCGCTGATAGCTTTGCCATATCCAGGGCGGTGGAATAATGCTGGTCATCATCCAGCCCTGACGGCGTGACAAAATGGGTATTGTCCAGATGCAGTTCCTCAGCACGCCGGTTCATCCGCTGGGCAAAGCGTTCCGCAGAACCGTCGATGGCTATAGCCGATGCGTTGGCAGCATCGTTGCCGGACACCAAAAGCATCCCCACTGCCAGCTCCCGCAGAGGCAGTACATCGCCATCCTTTAGCCCCATGGAGGAGCCTTCCACCGCTGTCATCTCCTCGGTGATGGTCACATCTTTGTTTTCGACAGCCGCCGCCTCCAGCGTCAAAAGCGCGGTCATGATCTTCGTGGTACTGGCCATGGCCAGACGTTCTTCCTCGTTTTTCCGATAGAGCACCTGCCCTGTATTGACGCAGTATACCACAGCGGCCTTAGCGGAATTCTCCGGCGGGGACGAGGACGCCAAAACATGGCCCGAAAGGGCGACGGCCAGGGTGAGCGTCAGAAAGAGCGCGCAGACTGTTTTTTTCAGGAACAAAGCAACCACCTGCCAAACGGTTTTGTTTTAACCAATCCTATGCAGACGATTGCTCTCTTTAGACATTGCTATCCTGTTTTGCGCTGACGAACACGCTTATTTTTCGTCCTTTGTCAGCTTCTTCAGTTCCTTTGCCGCTTCCTTTTCCGCTTTCTTCTCGGCCTTTTTGGCGGCCCGCTCTTCCTTTTTGTCGTCGAGGAAGTCGCCGACCTTATCCATCATATCCGGCATCTTCTCAATGACCCGGTCCACAGAGCTGATAAACGGCTCTACCTGGATCATCTTCACCACGCCGTCCTTAATGGACAAAAACGCTACCGGTGTCACCGTGATGCCGCCACCGCCGCCGGCGCCAAAACCGGTCAGGTTGCTCTTTGCGCTCATGCCGGCGTTACCGCCGCCTGTGCCAAACCCATAGCTGATCTTCGAAACGGGAATGATGGTGGTGCCGTCCGGCGTCGTGATCGGGTCTCCGATCACGGAATTGGAATCGACCATGCCCTTCAAGTTTTCCATCATGCCATCCATTGTACCTTTTACTACATTATTGTCTGCCATATTGATTACACCGCCTTTGTTGGATTTTCGGGAATTGGTTGTGTCTGTCCATCGTTTTCCGCCTTTCGTTCTTTGGCCCGCTGACCGGCCCGCACATAAATGGCGATGAACCGGAACAGAGCGTAGAACACGGTGGAAAACACGAACAGTGGCCGGATACCGACTTCGGCATACACGCCTATCTTGGAAACCTCCGACGTAAAATCGGGGGCTACATACAGTTTTACATCCTTGCGCTTCTTTTTGGGCACAAGGGGCATCAGCACCGCCATACACGGCTCCAGCACGGCACAGGCCTGGCCAAACTGGATGGCCGTTTGGGCGGCGTCATCGGTAGCGATGCGGACATCGCCGTGGAGATGGTACACGACCACATGAGAGAAAAAGCCCTTAAGGGACGACCCGGCCAGCTTCAACAGCTCCTTGCCCAGATACAACAGTCCGCTGATCCCGTGCTGTTCTTTCAGCTTCTGGAAGAAAGACTTGGGTTTTCCCCCTTCCTCTGACGGGGGCTTTTTTTCTTTTTTCGGTTTTTTCTCCTTTGCTGCCGACGCCTTCTCCGGCGTTTTAGACGGCAGGAGACGGATCTTCACAAAGGCGTACCGCAGCGTCAGGGAGAGGGTCTCCTGATAGGTGACGCTGAGCTTTACAGGACACAGCAGTACCAGCAGCAAAAACAGCAGGATACTGCCGATGACGATCAAAGCGACCATAGGGTCCACCTCCTTTGCGTTCCGTTATGATGATTCTGCCGGGGCCGGCGTTTCCGAAGGCGTTTCGCTGTTGGGCAGCGGGGGCAGCTCTTCCAGAGAAGCGATACCCATGCACCGGAGAAAATTTTGCGTCGTGCCATAGAGCAGCGGCCGGCCAGGCAACTCCAGCCGTCCCCGCTCCTCCAGGAGCCCCTTGGTCATCAGGCTGCTGACAACGCCGGAGCAGTCCACGCCGCGGACCTGCTCCAAAAACGCCTTGGTCACCGGCTGGTTATAGGCCACTACTGCCAGCACCTCCATGGCCGCAGCCGACAGAGGCGTGTTGCGCCGCAGCTCCAGGACTTTTCGCACCTGGGGCGCAAACGCCTTTCTGCTGCACATTTGGTACGCGCCGTCCAGCACGACGATGGAGATCCCCCGGCCTGCCTGGTCATATTCCATGGCCAGTGCGCGCAGCAGCTCCGTTGTTTTCTCCAGGGGATACTCCAGGGCTTTTGCGATCTTGTCCGGCGATACCGGCTCGCCGGAAGCAAACAGGATGGCTTCGATGGCGCCTTTGATTTGTTGTTCGGTCATCTCGTTTCCTCCCGTTCCCGCAGGAAAACAACACTGCCTGCCGCCGTATCCTCTATCCGGATGCGGTGGCCTTTGATCAGTTCCAGCACCGCCAGAAAGGTCGCCACCATCTCCGTCTTTTCCGTTTTTTCCGCAAACAGCGCTTCATAGGCCGTGGGGCCGTTAGCGCGCAACTGACCCATGACGGAAACGATCTGAGACGTCACCGACACCACCCGCCGGGACACCAGGGCTGAGATCCGCTCCATGGGCGGCGGGGCAAAGCGCCTGCCTTTTCCCATAGCGCTATCGTATGCTTTTGCCAGCGACGATGGGTCCAGAGGTTGCCGGTAGAGGGGGTCTTTCGGCAGCTTTTCTGTCTGCCGGACAAACTGATCCATGGAAAACAGCGACGCAAACTGCCCCGCCATCTCCTTGTAGACCTGATACTCCAGCAACTGGCCCACCAGCTCCTGTTCCAGCGCTTCACCTTCCTCATGCTTTGGCAGGAGGAACACGGTCTTGATGTGGACCAGCCGGGAGGCCATTTCCAGAAATTCGCTGGCAATGTCCAGATCCTGCTCCTGCATCATCGCGATGTGCTCCAGGTACTGCTCCAGCAGAGAGGAGATCTGCACCTCGCAGATGCTCAGCTTGTTTTTGGCAATGAGGTGGAGCAGCAGATCCAGCGGGCCTTCAAAGTCCGGCAGCTTATAGGAAAATCCCTCCATCGCTTACAGCAGGCCAAACAGCTTGTAGGGAAGCTGCGAGAGCCACATGATGCCGTTGGCGCAAGCGTCCTGGGCGTAATACAGCACATGGCTGAAGGCGCCGGTCATCAGCAGGATAAATGCGATGGGGACGATCAGGTTTTGATACCGGTAATACTTTTCCGCTACCCGCTGCGGCAGAAAGGCGCCTAAGATCTTGGAGCCGTCCAGAGGCGGCACCGGCAGCAGATTAAACACCGCCAACGACACGTTGATGGAGATATAATAATTGAAGCAGTAATAGATCCAGGTCGGCGCAGCGCCCTTTGTCAGCAGGAACACGCCGCAGTAAATGAGGCCGCCTGCCAGCGCCGCCACCAAATTGGCCAGCGGTCCCGCCAAAGCGGTCAGCGCCATGCCGGCCCGGCGATTTTTAAAGTTGTTGGGGTTTATGGGCACCGGGCGCGCCCAGCCAAAGCCGAAAAGCAGGATGAACAGCGCACCGATAGGGTCGATGCTGGCGATGGGATTAAAGGTCAGCCGGCCCTGCCGTTTGGCGGTATCGTCACCCAGCTTATAGGCTACAAAGCCGTGCGCCCACTCGTGGAGCGGCAGGATTAGAAAGACGACTACCAGAACGGCAGCGATCTGCGGCAGGATGATGGATAATTTTTCAGCGGCCGTAGCACTGCTGAACAGAACGCGTAATATCAAATGTGCCACACTCCTTTGTATCTTATCATTATAAGCGATTGCCCAAAAAATTACAACCATACCGGGCGAATTTTTTCACTTTTCTGTAAGGGGACATATTGAACTCCCCCTGCTTTTTTGGTACAATGGACGGGAACCACAGCAAGGAGGACATTGGAATGCCAATTGAGATACAGGGCAACTTACCAGCTGCCAAAATTCTGGAAGAGGAAAATATTTTTGTGATGACACGAGAGCGGGCTTCCATGCAGGACATCCGGCCGCTGAAGATCGTCATCCTGAATATTATGCCCACAAAAATCGAAACCGAAACGCAGCTTCTGCGCCTTTTGGGCAACACGCCGCTGCAGGTGACGGTGGAATTTTTGCAGACGGCCACCCATGTGTCCCGCAACACATCTGCGACCCATTTAAACACCTTTTACAAGACCTTCGACGAGATCAAGGACGAAAAATTTGACGGCATGATCATCACCGGCGCGCCGGTAGAGCAACTGGATTTCCCAGAGGTGGATTACTGGGAGGAGCTTTGCGACATTATGGAGTGGAGCCGAAAAAATGTCTACTCTACCATGCACATCTGCTGGGGCGCTCAGGCCGGGTTATATTATCATTACGGCATTGAAAAACGCCCATTGCCGGAAAAATTATCGGGGATTTTTAAGCATAAGATCTTAAACCCCCTCCACCCGCTGACCCGTGGGTTTGACGATCGATTTTACGCGCCCCATTCCCGCTACACCACCGTCAGCCGGGAGGAGATCGACCAGAATCCCAACCTCATCACCCTGGCGGTGTCCAACATGGCGGGGGTGTATCTGGTGGCCAGCAAAAGCGGACGGCAGATATTCGTCACGGGCCACGCCGAGTATGACCGGGACACTTTGGCCAACGAGTACCATCGGGATGTTGCCCGGGGACTGAACCCAAAGATCCCTGCCAATTACTTCCCCGACGACGACGTCCATGCCACACCGTATTTCACCTGGAAGAGCCATGCGCATCTGCTTTTTGCCAACTGGCTCAACTACTATGTGTATCAGCAGACACCCTTTGACCTAAAGGACCTGACCTGCGTGGACGACGAATAAGGAACCCCCTCCCTTTTCGGAGGGGGTTTTGCTTTGCGCCCAGACGATCCTCTCCCCTTTATTGGCGTTATCTGTGAAGCAGACCGGGGGGCCATATAACAGCCACAAAAAACTGCCCGCTCTCCAAACCGGAAAACGGGCAGAATGGGTATTGCTTTTTCAATAGACAAAGGTCAGGCTGGAAGATCGCATTCCCCCAAAAACGCCAGATATTGCAGCTGAAAGATCCGCTCCAGATCCAGCGCCGGGACCATATGCACTTCCATTACTCCTGGATCCCTGGGATCTTCGGCAACTGGCTGAAGCCGACTTCCAGCTCTTCATCGCTGGGCACATGGTCGGTCATTCTGCCGGAATTGTAAGCATCATAGGCAGTCATATCAAAGTAGCCCGTACCGGTCAGGCCAAAGAGGATGGTCTTTGCTTCACCGGTCTCCTTGCACCTGAGGGCCTCGTCAATGGCGCCGCGGATAGCGTGGGCAGACTCTGGTGCCGGCAGGATGGTCTCCTGCTTTGCAAAGAGGACAGCCGCCTCAAAGACTTTTGTCTGCTCAACAGCAACGGCTTCCATGTAACCGTCATGGTACAGCTTGGACAGGATCGGCGCCATGCCGTGATACCGCAGGCCGCCGGCGTGGTTGGGCGACGGCACAAAGGCGCTGCCCAGGGTATACATTCTTGCCAGCGGGGTGATGGCGCCGGTATCGCAGAAGTCATACGCATAGCGGCCTCTCGTCAGCGACGGACAGGAAGCCGGCTCTACAGCGACGATCCGCGGATTGGCTTTACCGGTCAGCTTATCCCGCATAAATGGCGCGATGAGGCCGCCCAGGTTGGAACCGCCGCCGGCGCAGCCTACGACGACATCGGGATAGGTATCCAGCAGCTCCATGGCGATTTTGGATTCCTCGCCGATGATGGACTGGTGGAGCAATACCTGATTGAGGACAGAACCGAGGACATACTTACAGTCTGGTGTGGTGACGGCCTTCTCCACAGCTTCGGAGATAGCGCAGCCCAGGCTGCCGGTGGTATCGGGGTGAGCCTCCAGGATCTTGCGGCCTGCCTCGGTGGTGGTGCTGGGGCTGGGCACAACTTTGCCGTTGACTGTCTCGATGATGGCCTTCCGGAAGGGCTTTTGCTCATAGGAGCATTTCACCATAAACACGGTCAGATCCAAACCGAAATACGAGCAGGCTTCTGCCAGGGCGGTGCCCCACTGACCAGCGCCTGTTTCGGTGGTCAGGTGCTTTAGGCCCTGCTGCTTTGCGTAGTAAGCCTGGGCCACAGCGGAGTTCAGCTTATGGCTGCCGGAGGTATTGTTGCCTTCAAATTTATAGTAGATCTTTGCCGGTGTGCCCAGGGCTTTTTCCAGGTTATAGGCACGGCACAGCGGCGATGGACGATACATTTTGTAGAATTCCTGTACTTCGTCCGGGATGTCGATGAACCGGGTCTCGTTGTCCATTTCCTGGTGGGCCAACGCCTCACAGAAAACAGGATACAGCTCTTCCTCCTTTGTTGGCTGGAAGGTCTGGGGATTCAACATGGGATCGGGCTTTTCTTTCATATCTGCCCGCAGGTTATACCACTGCTTTGGCATTTGCTCCTCGGTTAAGTATAATCTGTGTGGGATCTTTGCCATGGTCAATTGCTCCTTTCAACTACTTGTCGTCAAAACAGACAATAAAAAAGACTTCTGTCCTGTGATCGGGACAAAAGTCTGAACTTCCTCTGCGGTGCCACCCAATTTGACCGTAAAACGGTCCGCTCTTCCCGCACACACCATCGTATGCGGATTCCTGGTAACGGTGGATGCCGTCGGGTATTACTCGGCGTAAAACGCCTTTCCCCCCGCCCTCCAAAGGCCATTCCCCATCCCCCGTCGTTACGGCGCTCCCACGGTCCGCCGCTCGCTGGCAACCGGAAGGATCGGTACTTTTCTTTATCGTCGGTTTTGCTTGCATTTTCTTTTGATTGGTGTAAGTATAGCACAGGATCGCGCAATTTGTCAAGATGAAAATCACCAATGAGCCTTTTGCCAGGCCCGCTGCGAATTTTTCGGAAGAGGGTGGCATCACGCTTTGATTTGTGCTAAAATAAAAGCAGAAACTTCCGCGTGAAAGGAGGCGGCTTCATGAATTTTGACGCATTTACCGCTGGGGTCGAGCCGGGCGGGCTGCGCAGCCAAAGCGATATTCGGCTGCTGATCTGCTATTTGCTGGCCAGCGTCAAGGAGCCACTCAGCAAGGATGACATCGTGATGGTGCTGCAGGACAACGGTCTTGCCAACTATTTTGAGGCAGCCAGCGCCCTTGCCGACGTACTGGACAAAAACAACGCCGCCACACTGCCCAACAACCCGGATCTGTGTGTGGCCAACCAGACCACCATGGAGATCTCCCGCCAATTAGACAGCACTCTGCCGCCATCGGTACGGGATCGGGCGGTCAACGGCGCGCTGGCCCTGCTCTCCCGTGCCAAGCGGGAACGGGAAAACAAGGTGGAGATCAACAAATCCGGCGACGGTTACAATGTCACCTGTCACATCTCCGGCGGCAGTCGGGACATGATGACCATCACCCTCTACACCCCCGATCTCTATCAGGCCCGGGCCGTAAAGAAAAACTTTCACCGCAATCCGGAGCTGGTATATCAAGTGCTGCTGGCCTTGATGACGGGCAACCGGGATTATGTAGAGACCCTCTTGAGGGAATATTAAACTGGAGCGCTCCTTTGGTCGTAGGAGCGTTCTTTTTCTCAAAGGGAAATTTGCGCAAAAGAAAAAGGCACTGTCTGCAAAAGAGCAAACAGTGTCTTTTTTTGTGAGATTATAACATTGCGTTCATAATGCTCTCGCACAGATCGTGGAGATCCTGTGCGGAACGGCCCAGCAGTTTAACTGCTGTGTCGCCGCTTTGAATCAGGGATGCGCCGCCCTGAACCTTCTCGTTGGCGTCGATCATGCTGCGGATCTTATCCAAATCGGAAGCCTTGTCAATGTTGAAGAACAACAGGGTCGCCATGTGGGTGAAGCCCTCATACATGCCCAGGCCCTTCATATCCATCTCAGACGGATTGTACTGCGCGTTATCATTGTAAATCAACTTCCCTCCCTCACGGACGGTGATATGGGAGTGGTAGAACCGATACACAAATTCTTCGCCGTAAGCGATACGACCACCAGACAGAACCTCCAGCAGGATCAGCTGAGAGGTCTTGTCCTCCAGCTCTGCGGAAATGGTGCTGTCAAAGCCGGAATCATAGAAGGGAATGGTTGGAAGCGGGCTGTACTTAAACAGCGCGTTCTTTCCCACTTTGATGGTGGTATCTCTGCGGGCGCTGCCGCCATCCATCTTGTGCAGCTTTTCAAAAGACTGAGACAACAGCTCCATTTTTGCGTTATCTTCGCAGACGAAGGACATCACCTGCGTGTCGCCCTTCAGGATGCCTGCGGACGCGGTCTGCATCATCACAGTCATAAGGTCCTTCTTGATGTGGAATGGCTTCATGATCTTAAAAGGCTGCGTATAGAACTTATCGCTCAGAATGGTCTTACCGTCCTTGTAGCTGGCAACGGCCTTCAGTTCGCAAGTTCTGTAGTATCTGTTAGGTGAAGTCTCCATATTTTGTTAGCTCCTTATTTTACATCCTCAAAAAGAACATCGCTCTTGATCCACTGGATTACCTTGTCAATGCCCTCGTGTCCTCTGACGTTGGTGAAAATGAATGGCTTGTCGCCGCGCATTTTCTTGGAGTCACGCTCCATAACCTCAAGGCTTGCGCCAACATACTGTGCGATGTCGATCTTGTTGATGACCAGCAGGTCGGAACGGGTGATGCCAGGGCCGCCTTTTCTCGGGATCTTATCGCCTTCTGCAACGTCGATAACGAAGATCGTTGCGTCGACCAGCTCTGGGCTGAAGGTTGCGGACAGGTTGTCACCGCCGGACTCAATGAACATCAGCTCGATGTCCGGGAACTTGGTGATCAGCTCGTCGACAGCCTCCAGGTTCATGGAAGCATCCTCACGGATAGCGGTGTGTGGGCAGCCGCCTGTCTCAACACCGAGGATTCTCTCTCTCGGCATAACGGAGTTCTTGGAAAGGAACTCGGCGTCTTCCTGTGTGTAAATGTCGTTGGTGATAACACCGATGCTGTAATCTTTTGCCAGCTCACGGGTGAGGGCTTCGATCAAAGCGGTTTTACCGGAACCAACCGGTCCTGCTACGCCAATTTTTTTATAAGCCATGTCTTTTACCTCCAAAACAAAATCTTAGGACATATAGAGTCTGGAATACAACACTTCGTGCTGCATACAACGCACGTCAAATCCAGGGTTGGAGAGGCAAAGCTGCTCCTCTGTCAGTGTTGCAAGCTTATCCAGTGCCTTGATGAAAATCGGATGGCACTTCTTAAGAATCTGCTGGCCCTGTGTTTGGCTCAGAGGAATCGTCTTAACACAGCTTACTAATTTACCGGCCGTGTTTGTATAAAGGTAGGATTCCATTGCGCGTCTTTGTTCAATACCAACTGCGGCGCAGAACACACCATAGGCAGTGGCGTGGGTTGGCTGGGAATCAGATTTCTCCACCGCTTCCACATACTTGGTAAAGATGTCAGAAACGTAGTCGCAGTCCATGCTGACAACAGTTTTGATGAATCTGGAACCAAGCTTCTGCGCTGCAGAGCGGATTTCCACAGGTGATTTGCTAGCTTCCACAATCTCCTCCAGCTCCAGGATCTTGTCCAGCTCGCCGGCCTGAGCGTATTCGTAGGCCAAACGAGCAGGAAGCAATTCGGAGTAAAGGAAGCTATTCATAATATTGCTTTCCATGAAAGCGAGAGCAGTCTCAGGATCTTTCACAATATTCTTCTGAATATATGTCTCGAGGCCATATGAATGGGAGTAACCTCCAATTGGAAACTGAGCATCATTGACCTGCAACAGAATAAAAAGTTGATTTTCGTTCATGTTTTCTCTCCGCTGTTAGATTAGCGACAAATAAATACCGCCATCATTTTGTCGCTGAAAAATGATGGCGGTTTTTGGATTATTAGTGCGTATGTGCGTTAATTGAGGACGATATACTCTTCTTGAAGTTCAGCTTAACTGACTTCAGTTCAACTTTAACGCCTAACTTTTCCATCAGCGCTTTCATTGGCTTGTTGATATGCTGTTCCATCTGGGGGACGATGAACTGATAGTCCGACTCGCCCCAAAAGACAGTAGCATGCTTATTCCCGATCTCATAAGCGACTTTGGCAGCCATGTGGACGTCGTCCACATCGATGACAAATGCCGGGGTCTCAGGAATATTGACAGCAACGGCAGTATTGCCGTCAACAACCAGGACGTCGTCCTGATTCAAGCCTTTGGTAAGGATTTCATTACCGAGCTGAACGCCTATATCGCGACCTGCGTGAGATTTTTTCTTATGCAGCCGTTTGAATGCCTCATGCCATTCAATGTCCACATAGTCCACCTCAAGGCCCGCGAACTTCTCGTCACTGAGGGTGCCGAGAATTTCTTCACATAATAACATTTTGAAAACTCCTAAAGTATTATTGAAGGAAGAGAAAATCTTCCACAAGACATATCGTCACTAAACGACCCGCCGTGCAGTAGGAAGGTACACCTACAAAGAGGCATACCTTCCCTGCAAAAATGATCCGATTGGGATCGGTCATCAAATGGCCGAAGCGATTGATGCGTCAGAGTACACCGAAGGGTGTAATCTGAAATAAAACCCCCATATCAGTGTCAATAGACCGAAATAACGGCTCATGAGGCACCATTATTTACCTGATGGAACCTGCAACGATGAGAGATGCAGGGGTTTCCAAATTGCTCTAAGTAAAATTAGAACAGGTTGTAGATCTGAGTCAGAGGCAGGGATGTAGCAATCTCGCAAGTTGCGATCTCGCCGTCAACCTTAACAACATAGGTCTCAGGATCAACAGTGATTTCTGGTGTAGCGCTGTTGAACTTCATGTCAGCCTTACCGATGTCACGGCAGCCGTGAACAGCTTCGAGTCTCTTCTGGAGGCCGAGCTTCTCTTTGATACCGTTCTCCAGGGAAGCCTTGGAAACGAATGTGATGCAGGTATCATACTTAGCCTTGCCATGAGCGCCGAACATGTGCTTGTAGATCATTGGCTGTACGGTTGGGATGGAAGCGTTAGCATCACCCATGTTAGCAGCTGTGATCATGCCGCCCTTGATAACCATGTTTGGCTTAATGCCGAAGAATGCTGGGTTCCAGAGAACCAGGTCAGCAAACTTGCCAACTTCGACGGAACCGATGATGTGACCGATACCGCAAGCGATAGCTGGGTTGATGGTGTACTTGGAGATGTATCTCTTTACACGGAAGTTATCGTTGCCCTCAGCATCCTCTGGGAGCTTGCCGCGCTGCTCTTTCATCTTGTGAGCGCACTGCCATGTACGGGTGATAACCTCGGAAGGACGACCCATAGCCTGAGAGTCAGAAGACATGATGGAGAATACGCCCATGTCATGCAGAACGTCCTCAGCTGCGATTGTTTCTGGACGGATTCTGGAATCTGCGAAAGCAACGTCTTCCGGAATTCTGTTATCCAGGTGGTGGCAAACCATCAGCATGTCAAGGTGCTCATCAATTGTGTTGATGGTGTATGGCATGGTTGGGTTTGTGGAAGCTGGGAGGATGTTCGGGAAGCCAGCGATCTTGATGATGTCAGGTGCGTGGCCGCCGCCTGCGCCTTCGGTGTGGAATGTGTGCATTACACGACCTGCGATAGCATCGAGAGTATCCTCAACGCAGCCAGCCTCGTTCAGTGTATCGGTGTGAACTGCAACCATAACATCATAGTCGTCAGCAACAGTCAGGCAGGAGTCGATAGCTGCAGGTGTGGAACCCCAGTCCTCGTGGATCTTCAGGCCTGCTGCACCAGCAACAACCTGCTCAGCCAGTGGGCCGTATGCAGAGCAGTTGCCCTTACCATACATCAGGATGTTCATTGGATACTCTTCGGAAGCCTTCAGCATCTCGGAGATGTTCCATGGGCCAGGAGTACATGTGGTAGCGTTTGTACCATCTGCAGGGCCTGTGCCGCCGCCAGCCATTGTGGTGATACCGGAGAACAGAGCGGTGTCAACCTGCTGTGGGCAGATCCAGTGGATGTGAGTGTCGATACCGCCAGCGGTAACGATGAGGCCTTCAGCTGCCAGAGCCTCTGTGGAAGCGCCAACAACCATGCCTGGGGTAACGCCGTCCATGATGTCTGGGTTACCAGCCTTGCCGATACCAGCGATCATGCCGTCACGGATACCGATATCTGCCTTGTAGATGCCGGTGTAGTCAACGATCAGAGCGTTTGTGATAACGAGATCGAGCTCGCCATTGGAGGACAGGTAGTTAACAGCCTGGCCCATGCCGTCACGGAGTGTTTTACCGCCGCCGAACTTGGACTCGTCGCCGTATGTTGTCATATCCTTCTCAACTTCGATAATGAGGTTTGTATCAGCCAGTCTAACCTTATCACCAACGGTTGGGCCGTACATCATGCTATATTGTGCTGCTGAAATTTTCATTTCTCATTTCCTCCTTAATCTTATTTAATAAAGCCTTTCAGTGTTGCTCTCTGAACTGCTGTTGCTTTGTTTGCTTCTACAGTCTGGCAGTTGCACAGATTGTTGAGGCCATAGGAGCGCTTTGCGCCGCCGAGCTCTACGAGCTCAACTGTCTTTGTTTCGCCTGGCTCAAAACGTACTGCGTTGCCGGAAGGAACGTTCAGACGATAGCCAAAAGCAGCTGCTCTGTCAAAGGAGAGCATTTTATTTGTCTCAAAGAAGTGGAAATGAGAGCCAACCTGTACAGGTCTGTCACCAGCATTGGTAACCTCAATTGTGATGGTCTTTTTGCCTGCGTTTAACTCAATTTCTCTCTCTTGTGGAAAAACTTGTCCGATAAGCATTTGTGTATCCTCCTTGTTCAATTATTGAATTGGGTTGTGAACTGTAACCAGTTTTGTACCGTCTGGGAAGTTGCACTCAACCTGAACTTCGTGGATCATGTCAGCAACGCCTTCCATAACGTCAGCCTTTGTCAGGTACTTTGTACCGTCTGTCATCAGCTCAGCAACTGTTTTACCAGCTCTTGCCTCTTCATGGAGCTCGGAGCAAATCAGGCCGATAGCCTCAACATAGTTGAGCTTGATGCCCTTTGCCTTTCTCTCCTTGGCCAGGTTGCCAATTGCATGGAGTTGCAGTTTTTCGAGTTCTCTTGGTGTTAATTTCATTTCTGATAACCTCCTATTTCTGTCGAAAATTTTAAACATAAAATAATCTGTCCTACTGCAATAAGCCAAATTATTTTTGTTTGCGAAATAATAGAACTGATTCGAACTACACCTGCATTATACACTAATCCAGGGGCGATGTCAATGAGATTCCTGTAAAAAACATGAAATTTTACTGCCTCTTCGGCCCCTTATTGTTTAATTTTTTTCAGTAAGTTAATGCGCTAAAGTCAACATGCACAATACCATTTTTTACAATTTGTCTGTTTTGCGCAATGGCAAAATTTTGCCCCTTTCCTTGTGATTTTTATAACAAAAAAGAAGCGAAATCGACAGGGCCTCTTCCGTCCAAAATCGGCTGCTCAACTGTCTATTTCGCTTCGTTCTTTTGTCAAAAGTTTTCAACAATCGGTCTGGCAGAGTTACCCCTTTCGGAACAGTTTCTTCTCGATCTTCTCCATGACCTGCTCCGCTTTTGCCGGGTTGATCTGCCCAAATAACAGTCCTTCCCGCTCCAGGCGCACCTGATTTGCCGCGGCGATCTCCAGCCGTCCCTGCTCCATCTGCTCCTTGTACCCGTCTGCCAGGGCTTTCAATTCCGAGCCGTGGATCTCGTCGGTACCCTCTGCCACGCCGATCTCATAAAAATCCAGGATCTCGTCGCTGTCCCGCTGGGGGAAACATTCATGGGGCGCGGTGCTGTCGAAGATGCAGAATTCCAGGGCCCGGACCACGACCATATCCAGGCTCCGGGGGTCAAAGGCGCAGTGATACACCTCTACATCAAAACCGTTCTGCACTGCCCGTTCCGCCAGCTTCTTGAGGAAGGTAGACTTTCCCGTGCCTGGCCGCCCTTTGATCAAGTACCGCTTGGCAACGCCCTCCGTCAGGTTATCGATGTAATCGACGGCGCCCTCCTCCGTTGCCGCGCCGAAAAACCGGTGGACTGCGCTGCCCTTGCGATTCTGCGTATGGCTGCCCAGGAGCTCCAGGATCTTCTCCTGGGTGAACTGGTTCAGGGCGGCGTAATTGGAGTGCTCGATATAGATCTTCTCCCAGTCGTCGTGGATCTTCTTGGCCTGCGCAAAATAGCGATGGGACTGGATGAGGTGGGATTTTGTTTCCCGGACCGCCTCGTCGTCGATGAGCTTGCTGACGTTGTAGCCGTAATCAATATAGGCCGGGATGTTGAGCAGTCCCGTGCCAAATTGGGGCAGGATCACGCCTTCTACCGTATTGTCGAGGCAGTTGTGGATCACCTCTGTTTTGTAGCCGCCCTCCTTGGCTGTATGGAGGATCTGGGACGTCACCGTTTCCAGCAGCGGCGCCGGGTAATCCTCCAGCTTCACGGTCAGGGCAAGGGGACTGAAATTCGATTTGAAAAAGCTGAAAAAGCCTTCACAGCTATTGGTGTTGACAAAATAGTGCAGGTCGTTGGACACATGACCGCCCCTTTCTTCGGATAGAGTTTCTACTCTCATGTATATGCGCTTTGCTGCAAATCATACGCTATCCCCCAAAAATGAAGGCACAAAAAAAGGACGGTCTCCCGTCCTCCTTAGTGCGATCACGCTTTCCTATATATAAAATAGAATGGATCAACCGTTTTCCTTATCCCGATAGCGGAGCATCCGGATGGCGTTGAGAATAGCCAGGATCGACACGCCCACGTCGGCAAACACTGCCAGCCACAAGATCCAGTCATCCAGCACATGGGTGATACTGAGGATCTGGACCGCCGTTTTGACGGCAATGGCAAAGACGATATTTTGCAGCACGATGGACCGTGTCTTTTTGGAGATGCGCATCAGCAGCCCCAGCTTCGACGGCTCATCGGTCATAATGACGATGTCCGCCGCTTCAATGGCCGCATCGGAGCCAAGACCGCCCATGGCTACGCCGATGTCGGCCCGGGCCAGGACCGGCGCGTCGTTGATGCCATCCCCCACAAAGACCAGCTTTCCTTTTTCCGATTTCTCCCGCAGCAGCGTTTCCATCTCGTCTACCTTGTCGCCGGGCAGCAGTTCTGAATGGACTTCGTCTACACCCAGCCTTTCCCCGACAAGACGGGCTGTCGTCTCGTTATCGCCAGTCAGCATCACCGTTTTCTGCACGCCGGACGCCTTTAATTCCCCGATGGCTTTGGCGGCGTCCTCCTTGACCTCATCGGCAATGACCAAATACCCGCCATAAACGCCATCTACGGCCACATGAACTATCGTTCCCTCTGTTTCGCCGGTAAAATACGGGATGTGAAACTGCTCCATGAGCCGCTTGTTGCCAGCCAGCACCGTCTTGCCGTCTACCACAGCTTTCACACCATGGCCGGCCAACTCCTCCACAGCGCCGATCCGGCTGGGGTCGATGGCTTTGCCATAGGCCCGCTGGAGCGACTGGGAAATGGGGTGGCTGGAGCTGCTTTCGGCATGGGCCGTCAGATCGAGGAGCGCTTCCTTTGTCATCCCCGACGGGTGCAGCTCTGTCACGTTAAAGGTGCCTTTTGTCAAGGTGCCCGTCTTGTCAAAGACAACGATCTCCGTTTTGGCCAAAGCTTCCAGATAGTTGCTGCCCTTGATGAGCACACCGCATTTAGAGGCACTGCCGATGCCGCCGAAAAAGCTCAGGGGCACAGAGATGACCAGAGCGCAGGGACAGGACACGACCAGGAAGGACAGCGCCGTCTTGATCCACATCATCCACAGTGCGCCGTCGCCCATGTTGACGATCAGTGGGGGCAGCACTGCAATGAGGGCTGCACTGATACAGACGATAGGCGTGTAGTAGCGGGCAAATTTGGTGATGAAGGCTTCGGTTTTCGACTTTTTACTGCTGGCGTTCTCCACCAGATCGAGGATCTTTGTCACCGTAGATTCTCCGAATACCTTGGTGACCTGTACCTCCAACAAGCCCGTTTCATTGATACAGCCGCTGAGGACCTCCTCTCCCGGCGACACGCTCCGGGGCACCGATTCACCGGTCAGGGCTTTGGTGTCCAAAAGCGATGTTCCCGTCAGCACAACGCCGTCCAGGGGCACTTTTTCGCCGGGACGAATGACGATAGTCTCCCCCAGCGCCACATCATGAGGATCTACCTTTTCCACTACGCCGTCCCGCTTCCGGTTGGCATAGTCGGGGCGGATGTCCATCAGCTCTGTGATGGAATCTCGAGATTTGCTGACGGCCCTGCTCTCAAACAGCTCGCCGATCTCGCAGAACAGCATGACGGCAACGCCTTCGATACATTCGCCCAGGACAAATGCGCCGACAGTGGCGATGGCCATGAGAAAGTTTTCATCAAAGACCTGTCCCCGGAGGATATTGCGCAGGGCGCTCCAGAGGACTTCGCCGCCAATGACGAAGTAGGCCGGGAGGAACATGGCCATACGCAAAAACGACCACCAGGATTCCCACGGCACCTCACCGTGGAAGGGCATCCCCAAACTCAGCGATACCACAATGGCCGCCACAAACAGGCCGCTGCCGATGCTGAGCCGCACGATATCTTTTTTCATGGCGTCATCTCCTCTCCACCAGCACCACCTGGGGCTCCAGCTTATGGATGATCTTCTCGGCCTGGGCAATGACGGCATCCATGGCAGCGTCATCTGTGTCAATGGTCATCTTCTTCGTCATAAACGTGACGGCCACCTCCCGCACGCCCTTTAGCTTTGCGATCTTCCGCTCCATCTTGGCTGCGCAGTTGGCACAATCTAAATGTTCTAGTGTAAATGTTTTCGTCATGGGGATCTCCTGCCTTTCTGTGTTTTTATTCGACGATATGCTCAATGCCCTGGCTCAGGATAGTCGTCACATGGCCGTCTGCCAGAGAATACAGGACCGTTTTTCCCTCCCGGCGGCCCTTGACCAGCTTAGACTGCTTTAAAATACGAAGCTGGTGAGAGATGGCCGACTGGCTCATGGAGAGCAGCTCGGCGATGTCGCCGACGCAAAGCTCCGACTGAGACAGGGCGTATAAGATCTTCACCCGGGTACTGTCGCCAAAGAGCTTGAAAAAGTCCGCCAGGTCAAACAGCAGGTCCTCGTCCAGCATTTCTTGGCGGAGCGCTTGTGCATCCAATTGATGGTTCCGGCCGCAGTCGCACAATTCGTCTTTTTGTTCCATGGTCGCGTCTCCTTTCCAAAACATATGAATTACTGTTCATATGTTCATTATATTCACGCAGCACAGAAAAGTCAATGGGAAATTGATGAAAATTTCTCAATAGAAACTATTTTTCGCATCATTTTGTCACAAAAAAGCGCCCCCAAGCGGGGACGCCCAAAAACGGATCTTTATGCTTCTAAAAAGGCCAGGACGTTCAGCGGATCCGCATCGGTCTTGACCTTATCGGCAGAGTAGATCACCATGCCGTTTTCGTCAATGACGCAGGTGGAGCGCACAACGCCCATAGACACCTTGCCGCACATTTTCTTTTCGTGCCACACATCATAGGCCTCGATAGCCTGCCGCTCCGGGTCAGACAACAGGATAAATGGCAGGTCAAATTTTGTGGCGAAATTCTGGTGAGACTTGACGCTGTCCTTGCTGATGCCGATGACTACCACGCCTTTATCCTGAAAGGCTGCAAAGTTGTCGCGGTAAGCGCAGGCTTGTTTCGTACAGCCAGGGGTGTTGTCTCTGGGGTAGAAGTACAGCACCACCTTCTTGCCGGCAAAATCCGACAGAGAAACGGTATTGCCGTCCTTATCCTGCAGGGTAAACTCCGGTGCTTTTGTCCCAACTGGAATCATAAAAATACTCCTTTCCGCAAAAACGGTATTGTTTTTACAGGCTCTTCAGCAGCCCGCCCTTTTGGATGATCTCCTGGATAAACGGCGGGAACGGCTGGCCCTGATATGTTTTGCCGGTGGTCACGTCGGTGATGGTGCCGGTATCGAAATCCACATTGACTTCGTCGCCGTTCTGGATCTCCTTGGCTGCCTCATCGCACTCCAAAATCGGCAGGCCGATGTTGAAGGCGTTGCGGTAGAAGATCCGGGCAAAGGTGCTGGCGATAACGCAGGAGATGCCGCTGGCCTTAATGGCGATGGGGGCGTGTTCCCGGGAGGATCCACAGCCAAAGTTCTTGTTGGCGACGATGATGTCGCCCTCTTTTACCTTGTTGACAAAATCCTTGTCGATGTCCTCCATGCAGTGCGCTGCCAGCTCTGCATGAGAGGCGGTGTTCAAATATCTTGCGGGGATGATCACGTCGGTATCGACATTATCACCGTATTTATGGACTGTTCCATGTGCATTCATGGCAATGCCTCACTTTCTATGTCTTTCTATCATCAATCAATTGCTCTTTTTCCACAGCTGTGCGATAGGGTTTTCTTTCCGCCCACCCCTTTCTGCTCTTCCCCTTTAGGGGATGCCGAGAAAGTTATGGGCCAACTTCTTTACTTTGTCGGGTCGGTGATGTAGCCGGTAATGGCGCTGGCGGCGGCAACTGCCGGGCTGGCCAGATAGATCTCCGACTCAATGTGGCCCATTCTGCCGACAAAGTTCCGGTTGGTGGTGGAGACTGCTCGCTCGCCTTTGCCCAAAATGCCCATGTGGCCGCCCAGGCAGGGACCGCAGGTCGGGGTGGAGAACACAGCGCCGGCCTCGATGAAGATCTCTGCCCAGCCGTTGCGGACAGCTTCCAGATAGATCTTCTGGGTGGCCGGGATGATGATGCAGCGGACGTTCTTGGCCACCTTCTTGCCCTTGAGGATCTCAGCGGCAACTCTCAGGTCCTCGGTGCGGCCGTTGGTGCAGGAACCGATGACGACCTGGTCGATCTTGATGTCCTGGGGCCCAAACTCATCTACGGTCTTGGTGTTCTCCGGCAGGTGGGGGAACGCAACGGTGGGCCGCAGCGTTGCCAGGTCGATCTCGATGACCTCATCGTACTCGGCGTCCTCGTCTGCCTCGTAAACGGTAAACGGCCGCTGACATCTGCCCTCGCAGTAGTCCAGCGTTACCTTGTCTACCGGGAAGATGCCGTTCTTTGCGCCAGCTTCAATGGCCATGTTGGCAATGGTCAGCCGGTCGTCCATGGTCAGGCTCTCAATGCCGTCGCCGGTGAACTCCAAAGAGCGATACAGTGCGCCGTCTACGCCGATCATGCCGATCAGGTGCAGGATGACGTCCTTGCCGCTGACATAGTTTTGCAGCTTGTTCTTCAGCACCACTTTGATGGCAGACGGTACCTTGAACCAGGTCTTGCCCGTGATCATGCCGTAAGCCATGTCTGTGGAGCCGACGCCGGTAGAAAATGCGCCCAGGGCGCCGTAAGTACAGGTGTGGGAGTCAGCGCCGATGATGCAGTCGCCAGGGCCGACGATGCCTTTTTCCGGCAGCAGAGCGTGCTCAATGCCCATATCGCCGACGTCGTAATAGTTTTTGATGTCATATTTATTGGCAAAGTTCCGTACCTGCCGGCACTGCTCCGCCGCTTTGATGTCTTTATTTGGTGTAAAGTGGTCCATGACCAGCGCGATGTTATCTTTGCTGAAAACAGAGCTTGCGCCGATCCGCTCAAACTCGTTGATGGCCACCGGGCTGGTAATATCGTTGCCCAGGACCAGATCCAGCTTTGCCTCGATGAGCTGGCCCGCTGTCACATGATCTAACCCGGCGTGGGCTGCCAGGATCTTCTGTGTCATCGTCATTCCCATGTTGTATTCCCTCCAAATGTTTTCCGGACTTTTTTCCGCCCGGTTCCAATACTTTTACAGTTTAAATTATACGGTGTTTCCCCAAAAATTGCAAGTAGTTTCCGGCAGGCTCCGCTGTCATCTCCGCCCGCTTTTCCGCAGAGTCTGTCCAAGTCACAGACACACGATCTTTTCCTATTTATGATCAAAACGCCCAAAACAAAATACCAAAATGAAACAACGCCCAAAAAGCGCCGTTGCCCAACGGCAAAAGAACCGCTCCATCCCAGCAGAGGACAGAGCGGTTCTCTTTATTTATGGGATATTACACCCCTTGCACGGGAAAGGAAATTTCCGGTGCTTATTTGCTTGCTTCGTAAACAGCAACTGCGCAGGCAACGGTAGCGCCAACCATTGGGTTGTTGCCCATGCCGATGAGGCCCATCATCTCGACGTGTGCCGGGACAGAGGAAGAACCTGCGAACTGTGCATCGCCGTGCATACGGCCCATGGAGTCAGTCAGGCCATAAGAAGCTGGGCCGGCTGCCATGTTATCCGGGTGCAGAGTACGGCCGGTGCCGCCGCCGGAAGCAACGGAGAAGTACTTCTTGCCGTTCTCGATAGCCCACTTCTTGTAGGTGCCGGCTACCAGGTGCTGGAAGCGGGTCGGGTTGGTGGAGTTACCGGTGATGGAAACGTCTACGCCCTCATGCTTCATGATGGCAACGCCTTCCAGAACATCGTTTGCGCCGTAGCACTTTACCTTTGCGCGCTCGCCGTCGGAGAATGGCTTCTCCTCTACGACCTTCAGCTCGCCGGTGTAGAAATCATAATCGGTAGCTACATAGGTGAAGCCGTTGATTCTGGAAATGATATAGGCAGCGTCCTTGCCCAGACCATTGAGGATGACACGGAGTGGTTTTTTCCGTGCCTTGTTGGCGGTTCTGGCAATGCCGATGGCGCCTTCTGCAGCGGCGAAGGACTCGTGGCCTGCCAGGAATGCAAAGCACTCTGTCTCGTCACGCAGGAGCATTGCGCCCAGGTTGCCGTGGCCGCGGCCAACGTTCCGCTGCTCTGCAACGGAGCCTGGGATGCAGAATGCCTCCAGACCGATGCCGATGGCCTCAGCAGCCTCGGCAGCAGAGGAAACACCCTTCTTCAGCGCAACAGCGCAGCCCAGGGTATAGGCCCAGCTTGCGTTCTCAAATGCGATAGGCTGTACGCCCTTTACGATCGCGTCGGGATCAAAGCCCTTTTGGAGGCACAGCTCTCTGGCTTCCTCCAGGCTTGCGATCCCATACTCGGCAAGACATTTTTCGATCTTGCCCATTCTTCTTTCTTTGCCTTCAAACATTACGTCATTTGCCATGGTATCCCTCCTCCTCTCTTATTCTTCTCTTGGGTCGATGTACTTGGCAGCGCCGTCATAGCGGCCATACTGACCGATATTCTTCTCGTAAGCCTCGTTTGGCGTCATGCCGTGACGGATGTCCTCCAGCATCTTGCCCAGACGCACGAACTTGTAGCCGATGACCTCGTCGTTCTCGTCCAGTGCCATGGAGATGACATATCCCTCGGCCATTTCCATGTAGCGCACGCCCTTAGCGTTGGTGCTGTACATGGTGCCCACCTGGCTGCGCAGTCCCTTGCCCAGGTCCTCCAGTCCAGCGCCGATGGGCAAGCCGCCCTCGGAGAAGGCTGTCTGGCTTCTGCCGTATACCAGCTGCTGGAACAGTTCCCGCATAGCAACGTTGATGGCGTCGCAGACCAGGTCTGTGTTGAGGCATTCCAGCAGGGTCTTGCCCGGCAGGATCTCCGATGCCATTGCGGCAGAGTGGGTCATACCGGAGCAGCCGATGGTCTCTACCAGGGCCTCCTGAACGATGCCGTCCTTTACGTTGAGGGTCAGCTTGCAAGCGCCCTGCTGCGGTGCGCACCAGCCGATGCCGTGAGACAGACCGGAAATGTCCTTAATGTCATAGGCTTTTACCCATTTGCCCTCTTCGGGGATGGGAGCCGGACCATTGTGCGGGCCTTTGGCCACAGAACACATATTTTCCACTTCGTGGGAATAAATCATGATGGTACTCCTTTCAATGTTCAAAATCGTTCTGTATTGCAGTATTACACAATTAACATACAATGCAATGTCATTATACCAAAATTTGTGCGTTTTATCAATAGGGCTTTTCCATCTTTTCTCCGCAAAAATTCTCGCTTGTTTACAAAAAATTCTTTTCTTTTTTTGTGCGTTGTGCTATAATAAACCCTATATTGTATTTTGTTCAGGCTGCTCTCTTTGGTAAAAAAATCGGAGCAGGGGAAAAAGATCGTATGAAAAACAGAATTTCCGCGGCTTTTCGGCCGCTTTGAAAATGGTATGAGGTGAAACGAATGAGCATTTTGAACGTGCTTTTTGGCAACTACAGCAAACGGGAATTAAAACGCATCCAGCCCATCGTCAACAAGGTGTTGGCCCTGGAGGATTCCTACAAGGCCCTGTCCGACAGCGAATTGCAGGCCATGACCCCAAAGCTGAAAGACCGGCTTGCCAAAGGCGAAACACTGGATGACATCCTCCCCGAAGCGTTTGCTACCTGCCGGGAGGCTTCTGCCCGGGTACTGGGGATGCGTCACTTCCCCGTGCAGATCATCGGCGGCATCGTGCTGCACCAGGGCCGCATCGCCGAGATGCGCACCGGTGAAGGTAAGACCCTGGTGGCAACGCTGCCGGCTTATCTCAACGCCCTGAGCGGCAAAGGCGTCCACGTTGTCACGGTCAACGACTACCTGGCTAAGCGTGACTCCGACTGGATGGGCAAGATCTTCCGCTTTTTGGGCCTCACTGTTGGCCTGATCTCCCACGACATGGAAAACCAGGCCAGAAAGCGGGCGTATCTGTGCGACATTACTTACGCCACCAACAACGAGTTGGGCTTTGACTACCTGCGGGACAACATGGTCATCTACAAGGAGCAGAAGGTCCAGCGGGGACACAACTACTGCATCGTCGACGAAGTGGACTCCATCCTCATCGACGAAGCCAGAACACCGCTGATCATCTCCGGTCCTGGTGAGAAGTCCACCGAGCTGTATCAGGTAGCCGACCGGTTTGCCAAGACGCTGACCTTTACCAAGGTGGCCGAGCTGGACAGCAAGGAGGACAACGACGAGCTGTATCAGGATGTGGATTACCTGGTGGACGAAAAGGCCAAGTCCGCCACGCTGACCCCTTCCGGTATCAAGAAGGCCGAGAAGTATTTCCAGATCGAGAACCTCAACGATCCGGAGCATCTGACCATCCAGCACCACATCAACCAGGCCATCAAAGCCAACGGCGTCATGCAGAATGAAGTCGATTATGTGGTGAAGAACGGCGAAGTCATCATCGTCGATGAGTTCACCGGCCGTCTCATGTATGGCCGCCGGTACAACGACGGTCTGCACCAGGCCATCGAGGCAAAGGAAGGCGTAGAGGTCGCCAGAGAGAGCAAGACCCTGGCCACCATCACCTTCCAGAACTTCTTCCGGCTGTACAACAAGCTGTCCGGCATGACCGGTACCGCCATGACAGAAGAAGCCGAATTCCGGGAGATCTACAAGCTGGACGTCGTAGAGATCCCCACCAACCTGCCTGTTCAGCGGAAGGACTATCCCGACGTTGTTTACAAGACAGAAAACGCCAAATTCAACGCCGTCATCGACGACATTGTAGAGCATAACAAAAAGGGCCAGCCGGTGCTGGTGGGTACCATCAACATCGAAAAATCTGAGCATCTGAGCAAAATGCTGCGCAAGCGGGGCATCAAGCACGAGGTGCTCAACGCTAAATACCACGAAAAGGAAGCGGAGATCGTCGCCCAGGCCGGCCACAAGGGCGCCGTCACCATCGCCACCAACATGGCCGGCCGTGGTACGGATATTAAGCTGGGCGGCAACAGCGAATTCCTGGCCGTCAAGGAGCTGCGCCGCAAGGGCATCGACCCGGAGATCATCCAGGAGGCCACCGGCTTCCAGCAGACCGAGGACAGCCAGGTCTTAAAAGTGCGGGCAGAGTACAAAAAGCTGATGGAGCGCTTTGAGGAGGAAACAAAAGTCGAAGCCGAAGAAGTCCGGCAGGCAGGCGGCCTGTGTATCATCGGCACAGAACGCCATGAGTCCCGCCGGATCGACAACCAGCTCCGCGGCCGTGCCGGCCGGCAGGGCGACCCGGGCGAGAGCCGGTTCTACATCTCCCTGGAGGACGACCTGATGCGTCTCTTTGGCGGCGACAAGATCGTCACCCTCATGGACCGGTTAAAGGTCAGCGAGGATACGCCTATCGAAAACAATATGCTGAGCAACACCATCGAGAGTGCGCAGAAGAAGGTGGAGAGCCGCAACTTTGGCATCCGGAAAAACGTGCTCCAGTACGACGACGTCAACAACCGTCAGCGGGAGATCATCTACAAGCAGCGTGACCAGTTGCTCATGGGCGACGACCTGAAGGCCGAAGCCGTCAAGATGATGGAGCAGTCCATCTCCGACAATGTGGCGCTGTACACCAGTGACGAGCACCACCACGATGAGCATCATCACGAGCAGTGGAACCTCAACAGCCTGCGCGATACGTATCTGGGCTGGCTGCTGACAGAGGATGACCTGCGGTACAGCGACGAGGAACTGAGCAAGCTGCAGCCGGAGGACATCAAGGACTTTATCTGGGGCAAGGCTCAGGCACTGTATCAGGAGCGGGAAGAAAAGTACGGTTCCGACGTTATGCGTGAGCTGGAGCGTGTAGTCATGCTCAAGTGCGTGGATACCCAGTGGATGGAGCACATCGACAACATGGAACAGCTCCAGCGGGGCATCCGTCTCCGTGCTTACGCCCAGAAGGATCCGGTAGTCGAGTATCGTCTGGAAGGCTTTGATATGTTCGACCAGATGGTGTCCAACATCCGCAACGACTTCACCCGATTGATCCTCAGCGCGCAGATCAAGCAGGTGGAGACAAAGGAACAGTTCCAGCAGGAGCTGAAAAAGGAAGCCAACGAGGAAGCTGAGCGGCTGGATATGAAAAAGCCCTTTGGCAAAAAGCACGGAAAGCCCACTCATCGCCACAAGGAGCCAGACCTGCCTCTGCCGGATAAGATGAAGATCACCCTGGAAGAGGACGACTCCCAGGAGATCGCGGAAAAGGCCGCCGAGGCCCATCCGAAGAAGCAGGGCAGAAACGAGCTTTGCGCCTGCGGCAGCGGCAAAAAATATAAAAACTGCTGCGGAAGAAATCAGTAATTTTCTCCGCACTGCAAAAAATAGCAGCCCGATCACAAACCGTGACCGGGCTGTTGCTTTGCAGAGCAAAAGACAGGGTGCAGTTCCCTGTCTTTTTCTTTATTCTTTTACGGTTGCCCGACGAGTGACCAGCCAGCCATAGATCCGGTTGGGCGCAAAGGTCAATGTCACATCCTCCAGTGCCCGTGTGGCACCAAAGTGCTTTGTCACGCCTTGTACCGTTATTCCCTGCATCATTTTTCATACCCTCTTTCTATCATCTGCAAAATCTCTTCTTTCGTCAGGCCCAGTCGTTTTGCCTCCTGGAGCATGGCCGCCACATACCGGTCATAAAATGCTTCCCGATGGCGTGCCCGGAGCTTTTCCGCTGCTCCCTCGGCCACAAACATCCCAACGCCCCGTTTTTTATATAGGATCCCGTTATCCACCAGCAGATTAATCCCCTTTAATGCGGTTGCCGGGTTGATCGTATACATGGTGGAAAACTCTGTGATGGATGGGATCTGGCTCCCTTCTGCAAATCCCCCGGATAAGATCGCCTCCTCGATGCCATCGGCGATCTGCTGAAAAATCGGGGTGTTGGCGTTAAAGTCAATGGTCATCATACTGCAGCCCTCCATATAGTTAGTTAGTTACTTGAGTAACTAACCGTAATGCTAATATAACAGAAATCTTTCCCAATGTCAAGGAAAATCGAATTTTTCCGACGCCAACGCAAAAAAGAGAGGCAGATCGCTCTGTCTCTCTTTCTGTTTTTGGCTGGGCCGGTTATTTTTTACTCTTGCGCAGCTTATCGAAGAAGGATTTGCGCTTTTGGTAATTTTTGTCGGTGGCGGAATCGTCAAACCGCTGGAGCAGATCCTTCTGCTCTTTGGAGAGGTTCTTTGGCAACTCGATGGTCACCCGGACAAACTGGTCGCCGCGGCCACGGCCGTTCAGGTTCTCCACACCGCGATTCTTCAACTTAAAGACGTCGCCAGGTTGTGTACCCTCGTGGACACGGTACGACACATCGCCGTCCAGTGTAGGCACGGTAACATCCGCGCCCAATGCCGCCTGGGTAAAGGTGATCGGCAGCTCACACCAAATATCATTGCCTCTCCGCTCAAAGATCGAGTGAGCCCGGACCTTGATGCGCAGCAGCAGATCGCCTGCCGGACCGCCGTTCATGCCGGCATTGCCCTGCCCCGTCACCTTGAGCATCTGCTCGTCGGCCACGCCGGCCGGCACATTGATCTCCAATGTTTTCTGCTTGCGCTGTTTGCCGGTGCCGCCGCAGCTCTTGCACGGGTTGTCGATGACCTGGCCCTGACCTCTACACTTGTCACAAGTCCGCTGGGTCTGCACCACGCCAAACGGTGTGCGCTGATTGATCCTCACACGGCCGGTACCGCCGCAGGCCGAACAGGTGGTGGGACTGGTGCCCTTTTTGGCGCCGGTGCCGCCGCAGTCCGGACAATCCTCTACACGGTTATAGGAAACGGTTTTCCGACAGCCCTTGGCGGCCTCCTCAAAGTCGATCTCCAGGTACGCCTCACAGTCGCTGCCACGACGCGGTCCATTTGGATTTTGCTGCCGGCCGCCGCCAAAGCCGCCAAATCCGCCGCCGAACACACTGTTGAAAATATCGCCAAAGTCGAAATCCCCCTGGAACGGGCTGCCGCCTGCGCCGCCGCCGAAATTAGGATCTACTCCGGCATGCCCAAACTGGTCGTAACGGGCCCGTTTGTCTGCATCAGACAAGACTTCATAGGCCTCGTTTAGTTCCTTAAACTTGGCTTCCGCCGCTTTATCTCCCGGGTTCAGGTCCGGGTGATATTTTTTGGCCAGCTTGCGGTACGCTTTTTTGATTTCATCGTCGGAGGCGTTCTTCGGCACCCCCATCACTTCATAGTAGTCTCTCTTCTCAGACACTTCTCCATCACTCCTGCAACGAAACGCAAAAGGCGGTCTGGGACCGCCCTCCGCTTCAATCTGTAAGAACAGCAATTTTTCACGCTATCCCTATCATAGTGGAATTATCCCCTAAAGTCAAGATAACACCGAAAATCTGCGCTTTTCCGCCCGATTTCATGAACGCCTCCGGGCTGTTTTGCATCGATCACTGCTTGTCTTTGTCGTCGTTGACATCCTTATATTCCGCATCGTAAACGGTATTGCCGTCTGCGTCCTGTGTCGGCTGTGCAGTCGCCTGATCTGCCGGTGCCGCTGCCTGATACAGCTTCTGGGAGATGCTGTAAACGGTCTTTTGCAGATCCTCCTTGGCCAGGTTCATGGTATCCACGTTGTCGCCGTTGATGGCTTCCTTCAGGGTGTTGATCTTCTGATTCAGCTCATTCTTGTCGCCCTCGTCGATCTTATCCCCGTTCTCGGAAACCAGCTTCTCGGCAGCGTAGACCAGATTCTCTGCCTCGTTCTTTGCCTCAACGGTCTCACGGCGCTTCTTATCCTCGGCAGCATACTTCTCTGCCTCCTGGACAGCCCGCTCTACATCTTCCTTGCTCATGCTGGTGCTGTTGGAGATGGTGATGTGCTGCTCTTTACCGGTACCCTTATCCTTTGCGGAAACGTTGACGATACCGTTGGCGTCGATGTCGAAGGTAACTTCGATCTGTGGGATGCCTCTTGGTGCCGGCGCGATGCCGTCCAGCTTGAACAGACCGAGCTGCTTGTTATCTCTTGCGAATTCCCGCTCGCCCTGGAGGACGTTGATCTCAACAGAGGTCTGGCCGTCGGCAGCGGTGGAGAAGATCTGGCTCTTCTTGGTTGGGATGGTGGTGTTGCGCTCGATGACCTTTGTCATGACGCCGCCCATGGTCTCAACGCCCAGGGACAGTGGCGCAACGTCCAGCAACAGCAGACCCTGGACTTCGCCGCCCAGCACGCCAGCCTGGAGTGCTGCGCCGATAGCAACGCATTCGTCTGGGTTGATGCCCTTGAATGGCTCTTTACCGGTGAGCTTCTTTACTGCGTCCTGTACTGCCGGGATTCTGGAAGAACCACCGACCAGCAGGACCTTATTGATCTCGGAAAGCTGGAGACCGGAATCCTTCAGTGCCTGACGGACTGGGCCCATGGTGGACTCGACCAGGTCTGCGGTCAGCTCGTCGAACTTTGCGCGGGACAGGGTGAGATCCAGGTGCTTTGGACCGGTAGCGTCAGCGGTGATGAATGGCAGGTTGATGGATGCGCTGGTCACGCCGGACAGCTCGATCTTTGCCTTTTCAGCAGCTTCCTTCAGTCTCTGCATTGCCATCTTGTCGCCGGACAGGTCGATGCCGTCAGACTTCTTGAACTCGCCGACCATCCAGTTGATGATTCTCTGGTCGAAGTCGTCGCCGCCCAGGTGGTTGTTACCGGCTGTTGCCAGAACTTCCTGCACGCCGTCGCCCATCTCGATGATGGACACATCGAAGGTACCGCCGCCCAGGTCATAGACCATGACCTTCTGGTCGTCCTCTTTATCGATGCCGTAGGACAGTGCCGCGGCTGTTGGCTCGTTGATGATCCGCTTGACGTCGAGGCCGGCGATCTTACCGGCATCCTTTGTTGCCTGACGCTGTGCGTCGGTGAAGTAAGCCGGAACGGTGATGACTGCCGCTGTGACGGTGTCGCCCAGATAGGCTTCCGCATCGCTCTTGAGCTTTTGCAGGATCATTGCGGAGATCTCCTGTGGGGTGTAGCTCTTGCCGTCGATGGTGACTTTGTGGGCAGTACCCATCTGTCTTTTAATGGAAGAAATGGTGCGGTCCGGGTTGGTGATGGCCTGACGCTTTGCCACCTGGCCTACCATGCGTTCACCGGTCTTGGAAAAAGCCACAACAGACGGTGTGGTTCTTGCGCCTTCGGCGTTTGGGATGACGACAGGCTCGCCGCCTTCGATCACTGCTACGCAGGAGTTTGTTGTACCTAAGTCAATACCAATTGTCTTTGCCATAATTGTTACCTCCAATATATCGCTTCAAAAATCGTTTCTGTTCTTTTTATTGATGATCTCTATTGGTCATTTTTCGATTGCATCAGAAGCGCCTGCTTCTGCGTCTAGGGAACCCCTCGATGAGGATCCCCTGCGGCAAGGGACTGCTTTCCCCTGTCTAGTTAGCGACGACCACGGTGGCGTGGCGGATGATCTTGTCGCCGATGCGGTAGCCTTTGCGGTAAACCTGGGCGATGACATTTTCGCCCAGCTCCTCGTTTTCAATATGCGATACCGCCTGGTGCAGTTCCGGGTCGAAGGGCTCTCCCTCGGCGCCGATGGCTTCTACCTTCAGCTTTGTGAGGGCACTCTTCAGGTTCTTGTCGATGAGCTCCACACCCTTGCGCAGATCGTCCTCCTGACAATCCTTGTGGGCCAGCGCCATTTCCATAGTGTCCACTACGTTGAGGATCTCCGCTACGGCGTCCTTTACTGCGTGGTCGTAAATCGCGGCCTTTTCCTTGTCGGTGCGCTTGCGATAGTTATCATACTCCGCCATTACCCGCAAAAGCTGGTCCTTTGTATCGGCTGCCTGCTTCTGCGCTGCCGCCAGTTCCTCCTGGAGCTTTTTGACTTCGTCGTCTTTCTTTGCATCGCGCTTGCTCTTTTTCTCTTCCTTCTCCTGTGGCTGAGAAGCTGGTTCCTGTACAGCTTCTGCGGTTTCTGTTGTTTCCACTTCCGGATCCATTGGCTTTTCCTTCTTACTAGACAAGTCATGACCTCCTTCGTTTCTATTTCTAATTGGATTGTTTGCGTATTGATGGGTCGTTATGCGGTCCGCTACGATTCTTCGCTCATTAAATCGGTGAGCATCCGTCCCACAGAGCGGGACAGATAAGAAAGATGCGCCACCAGACTGCGATAGTCCATTCTCGTGGGGCCGAGGATGCCGATGGCGCCGGCCGGCTGACCGGCGATGTCGTATCGGGCCACGATGATGCTGCTGTCCTGAAGCTCCGGCCGATGGGATTCTGTGCCGATGAGGATCCGAACAGGGCCTTTGGCCGGCGGCAGGTCGGTGTCGTTAAAGAGCAGGCTGCACAGGGCCTTTCGGCTTTCCAGGAAATCCATCACCCGCCGTGCCCGGCCGGAATCGAACTCCGGATAGAACAGCAGGTTCATCTGCCCGTTTAAGCGGATGTCGGCTTCCATAGAATCCTGGGCCAGCTCCAAAACGGCTCGCAGCGCTGAGGACATCAAGATGGCCAACTCCCCCAGCGATGCCGCCAATCCCTGCATAAAGGGGGGCGTGATGGCTTTTAGGGGCTGACCGGCCAATCGCTCGTTGAGGACGCGGAAGAAGATCCGCATCATTTCCGGCGTGATGTCAAAATCGCATTTGAACACGCGGTTTTTCATGACGCCGGAGGACATCATGAGGATGACCATGGCGGTCCGGCGGCCGGTCTGGACGAACTGGACGCCCCGGATCATGGCGTTGCTGCCCGACGGCGTTGTAGACAGCGCCGCAAAGCGGGTCAGGCTGGCCAGCACCCGGGAGACATTCTCCAGGAGCTTTTCCGGCTCATAAGCGTCCAGCATCAGCATCCGGTCCAGCTGCATCTGTTCCTCGGGGCTGATGGTCAGATCGCCCATCAGGTGATCGACGTACATCCGGTAGCCTCGCTGAGAGGGGATGCGTCCCGCCGAGGTGTGGGGCTGTTCCAGATAGCCGATCTCGGCGAGAGCGGCCATTTCGTTGCGGATGGTAGCCGAGGAAACGCCTAACCGCTCCGCCAAAGACTTAGACCCAACTGGTTCGCCGGTAGCCACATAGGATTCTACGATGGCCGCCAGGACCTGCAACTTTCGCGGGGACAGCCTCTCGGCTGTATTGCGGTTCATTTCCTCACCTCCCATTGCGATATTTGAGGATTTAGCACTCTATTTGTTCGAGTGCTAATCTCTATTTATAAATTTACCACCATTTGCAGGAAATGTCAATCATTTATTTGTAAAAGAATTATTAACAGCGAAAAAAAGAATATGTCCTGACCTTTCTTGCTCCCTCGCAGGGGGAATCAACGGTGTCTGGGCTGTCTGCAAGGCAGGCTGACAGTACGAACTCCTACAAAACGGCTGCTCTATAGGATACCCTTTCGATACGGGCGCGCTATGCCACCTCCCCTTAGCGGGGAAAAAAGGCGCTTTGCGCGCAAAAAAATCCCCCGCTCTCACCAAAATCTCGGTAAGAACGGGGGTCGTTATGTGATAAGGAACTTTTGGAAAATCAGTTGTTGATCAGCTTATCCTCGTCGTTCCAGCTATACAGCTTGCGGATCTCTGCGCCAACCTTCTCAGCAGGATGCTCAGCAGCCAGCTTGCGCATTGCCTTGAAGTGTACCTGGCCGCCAGCTTCGGACATATCCAGCAGGAACTCCTTAGCAAAGGAACCGTCCTGAATGTCGGACAGGACCTTCTTCATGGCCTTCTTGGTCTCCTCGGTGATGATCTTTGGACCGGTGATGTAATCGCCGTACTCAGCGGTGTTGGAGATGGAGTAACGCATACCTGCAAAACCGGATTCGTAGATCAGGTCAACGATGAGCTTCATCTCGTGGATGCACTCGAAGTAAGCGTTTCTTGGATCGTAGCCAGCCTCGGTCAGTGTCTCGAAGCCTGCCTGCATCAGTGCGCAAACGCCGCCGCACAGCACTGCCTGTTCGCCGAACAGGTCTGTCTCTGTCTCGGTGCGGAAGGTCGTCTCCAGAACGCCAGCTCTTGCGCCGCCGATGCCGGCTGCATATGCCAGAGCCTTATCCATTGCCTTACCGGAAGCATCCTGCTCCACAGCAACGAGGCAGGGAACGCCCTTGCCAGCCTGATACTCGGAACGAACAGTGTGGCCTGGGCCCTTTGGTGCGATCATGGTCACGTCAACAAACTTCGGCGGCTTGATGCAGCCATAGTGGATGTTGAAGCCGTGAGCGAACATGAGCATATTGCCCTCTTCCAGGTTTGGCTCGATGTCCTCTTTGTAGAGCTTTGCCTGCTTCTCATCGTTGATGAGGATCATGATGATGTCTGCCTTCTTAGCAGCCTCGGCAGCGGTGTAAACGGTGAAGCCCTGCTCCTCGGCACGCTTCCAGGACTTGGAGCCCTCATACAGGCCGATGATGACGTTGCAGCCGGACTCTTTCAGGTTCAGTGCGTGTGCGTGGCCCTGGGAACCATAACCGATGATGGCAATGGTCTTGTCCTTGATCAGGTTTAAATCGCAATCCGCTTGATAGTAAATCTTTGACATGGATTTGTTCCTCCTAAAGTTTCAAATATCGAATTTATTATACCGCTTTACAGCGCTGAATGCAATTGCTTCTGTCCAGAATCTTACAGAATTCATAGAATTTTTGCAAATCGCTTATTTTTTCGCTTTGATGACGCCCCGCTCCATGGCGATGGTGCCGGTGCAGATGCTCTCCTTGATGCCGTAAGGCCGCAACAGATTGGTCAGCGCCTCGATGCGTTCACTGTCGGCGGCGATCTGCAGGGTGATGGAATTGGTGGCCACATCCACTACCTTTGCCCGCATAGCGCCGGCGATCTGCATGATCTCGGTGCGCTGCTTATGGTTGCAGGACACCTTGATCAGCGCCAGCTCGCAGCTTAAAAAGTTGCCGTGCTCGGTGAGGTTGCGGACCTTGATGACCTGGATCACCTTGTTGAGCTGCTTTTCCACCTGCTCCACGATGTGCTCATCGCCGTCCACCACGATGGTGATGCAGGAGATGGCCGGATCCTCTGTTTCGCCAACCGCCAGGCTGTCGATGTTGAAGCCGCGGCGGGAGAATAATCCGGAAACCTTGGAGAGAACGCCCGGCTGGTTTTCTACAGATACAGAAAGGGTATATTTCATGTCAGCGTCCTCCTTCTTATAATGTTGGGGTCTTGGGGTCTACGTTGCAGACCAGCACGCAGGAGCCTTCACAGTCCAGCATTTCCTTGGCCAGCACTCTTGCTTCCGCGTTGTTGTGGGCCCGGAGCGCCTTGATGCCATAGGCTTCTACCAGCTTCACGAAATCCGGGTCGCCGCTCAGGTCTACCGCCGTCTGCCGGCCGCCGAATTTCTTATCCTGAACTTCCCGGACCATGCCCAGTTTGCCGTTTTCCATGATGATCAGCTTGACCACCACGCCGTGCTGACAAGCTGTAGCCAATTCGCACATCTGCATCTGGAAGGAACCGTCGCCGCAGACGGCCACCACCTGCCGGTGGGGCTTGGCCAGCTTTGCGCCAATAGCCGCCGGCAAGGCGTAGCCCATAACGCCCATGCCGCCGGAGGTGAGGAACCGGCCTTCCTTGACGTTAAAGTTCCGGGCGGCCCAGATCTGGTTCTGGCCCACGTCGGCACAAAGGATGGCTTCCTCCTCCATCATGCCGGAAAGATCGGTGATAAAGGACCGTGGCTCCACGAAATCCTCTCTCGGCACGCCGGTGGAAACGTAGGACTTCTTCCACTCGCTGACGGTGACGCGCCAATTGTCGCAGTCCACCCGCTCACACTGGTCCCCCAGCGATTGCAGAACGCCCTGGATGTCGCCGACGATCGGCACATCTGCCCGCATATTTTTGCCGATCTCCGCCGGGTCGATGTCGATGTGGATAATGGTGGCCCTGGCCTCCAGAATATCCGGGGAGGACACTGCGCGGTCGCCGACACGGGCGCCGCACAGGATGATGACGTCGGCGTTATTCATGGCCTTGTTGGCGTAGGGCTTGCCGTGGGAACCGATCATGCCCAGGTAGATGTCGCTGTCCATGGGCACCACGCCGATACCCATCATGGTGGAGACCATGGGGATGCCGCTCTTTGTGGCAAAGCGGATCATTTCCTCTCTGGCGCCGGCCAGCACGACGCCGCCGCCGCAGCAGATGACCGGTCGTTTTGCCTTGGAGATGACCTCCAGGGCTTTTTTGATCTGCATCTCATGGCCCTTTGTCTTGGGCTTATAGCCGAGGATGCTGGCCTCTTCCGGATAAACGAATTCCTCGATCTGCTTTTCCTGCACATCTACCGGCACATCGATGAGGACCGGGCCGGGCCGGCCAGTGGTGGCGATATGGAACGCCTCCTTAAAGACCCGCGGCAGATCCTCTGTTCGCTTTACCAGATAGCTGTGCTTTGTAAAGGATTCGCAGGCGCCGGTGATGTCGGCTTCCTGGAACACATCTCTGCCCAGCAGTTCGGAATTGACCTGGCCGGTAATGGCGATCATCGGGATGGAATCCATATAGGCTCCCGCCAGCCCGGTGATCAGGTTGGTGGCGCCAGGACCGGACGTTGCAATGCAGACGCCGGGTTTACCGCTGGTTCTGGCATAGCCGCTGGCAGCGTGAGCCGCATTTTGTTCGCTGCGCACCAGGATATGCCGGATTTCTGTTTTCAACAATTCGTCGTAAAACGGGCAGATCACCGCGCCCGGATACCCAAACGCCATGGTCACGCCCTCGTTCTGGAGACATTTTACCATGATTTCTGCTCCACTGATCATTGTGACAGTCCTCCTTTCAAACTGTTTCCCTTCAAAATTAGATAATTACGTTTTATTATACTATTTTGTCAAAATTCCGTCAACTCTTTTTTCCCCATCAAAAAGCCAGCGTTCCCGCTGCCCTACTGCCGGGTAAACCGATCTTCTGCAAAACTGAATACGGCAGGACGTTTGTCCTGCCGTATTCGGGAAAGAAGATATATGAAAAAGTCGTCGTACGCAAAAATAATTAAGATTCGGAGTACGCTTGCAGCGTGACCTCCATGGTCAGCTCCTTGCCGTCCCGGTCGACCGTCAATGTCACCGTATCGCCGATGGATTTCTCCAAAAGCTGCGACGTCAGCGCATTGGCGGAAGTCAGCTCTTTGCCGTCCACCTTGGTGATGATGTCTCCCCGGGTGAGGCCGGCCTTTTTGGCCGATTCATTGTTGACCTTCGACACATAATAGCCCTTGGCAAAGCCATAATACTGGGCTGTCATGCTGTCCACATACTGGCCGCTGATACCCAGCGCTGCCCGGTTCTTCACATAGCCGTTCTCCCGCAGGTCATTGATGATGGGGAGGGCGGTGTCGATGGGGATAGCAAAGCCGAGGCCCTCATAGCTGGTGCTGACGATCTTAGAGGAATTGATCCCCACGACCTGTCCCTGTGTGTTGACCAGGGCGCCGCCGGAGTTACCGGGATTGATGGCCGCGTCGGTCTGGATACAGGTGATCTGATACTCGCTCTGGGTCGTCACGGTCCGGTTCAGCGCCGAAACGTAACCGAAGGTCACGCTGGACTGGAACTCCGAGCCGCCTGGGTTGCCCACAGCCATGACCCGGTCGCCGACCTGCAGCTCTCCGGAAGAACCGAACTCGGCCGCATCCAGATTGCTGGCGTTGATCTTCAGCAAGGCAAGGTCTGTAGCGCTGTCGCTGCCGATGAGCTTAGCGTCATAGGTGTCGCCGCTGGGCAGCGTCACCTTCAGGGAACTGGCCCCGTCTACCACATGGTGGTTGGTAATGATATATCCGTCGGCGGTGGCGATGACGCCGGAGCCTTCGCTGGAAAGCTGCTCGGTGTTGCCTTCTGTGTTATCGCCAAAGGAGAAATTAAACCCGTAATAAGCGCCATAGGAGGTGCCGCCGCTCTTGGTATACGCCTGGATCAGCACGACGGATTTGAGCGCCTTGGCCGCAGACGCCTGGAGAGGTTCCTCCTCGGTGCTGTGGGTATTGACGTTGTTGGTAGCCGTGATCTGGTTTTTCGACGAAGTGCTCTCACTGCTGTCCGCCTGGGCAGTTGTGCTGCCGCCCAGCGGGATGACGCCGGTACCCACCAATGCCGCAAAGCCGCCGACTGACGCCGCTGACGCGACAAGACAGCTACAGGCACAGGCGATGATCGTCGTGCGCAGATTGTGGTTAGCGGAAGATTTTTCCTTCTTTTGCTTAGGTGGTTTTTCTCTCTTTGGCGGTTTGCCGCCGCCGGAGCTATAATTGCTGCCGTTCCAGTGCACCTGCGGAGCAGTCCACTGGGCACCGTCGTTGGCGTTAAATGGTTCTTGATTCATCCTGCTCAACTCCTTTTCGATAAACAATTGCAGGGATTTTTCAAATCGTGTTTGTTTTCTTTGCCGATGATTTTAGGATACCCCTCTATTGTGAAGCTGATGTGATGAACAAAAATATTATATCTGATATTTTTGGATTCATTTTTCTTTATTCGAAAAATAAGGAGTTCTTTTCAAAAATCTTTTCCCGCATCGTGGAATTTTTAGCAAAATCATAGGTAATTTTCGCTTTTCTCCGCAAAAATACGCCTTCTCCTGTCCTTTTTGTCAGATCCTGGCGACGCCGGTGCGGACAGCGGCTTCTTTTACCGCCTCTGCTACAGCGTTGGCCACGCCCCGATCCAATGCCTTTGGGATGATGTTTTCCTCCGTCAGCTCGTTTTCCGGAATGTAGTTGGCAATGGCCATGGCCGCCGCCAGCTTCATCTCGTTGTTGATCTCTTTTGCCCGGACATCCAGAGCGCCTCGGAACAGGCCCGGGAACACCAATACATTGTTGATCTGGTTCGGGAAGTCAGACCGGCCGGTGCCCACAACTCTGGCCCCGGCTTTCTTTGCCTCGTCGGGGAAGATCTCCGGCGTGGGGTTGGCCATAGCGAAAATAATGGCGTCTTTGGCCATGGTTTCCACCATTTCCGGCTTCAGGCAGCCAGCGGCTGACACGCCCAGGAAGAAGTCTGCGCCCTTGACTGCATCGGCCAGGGTGCCGGTCTCCTTTTGCGGATTGGTCCGCCGCGCCATGTCATCCTGAGCCGGATTCATGCCCGCTTTTCCGGGATACAGCGCACCGTTAATGTCGCACATGACGACGTTTTTCAGGCCGGCCTCCAGCAGCAGCCGGGTGCAGGCAATGCCCGCTGCGCCAGCGCCGTTGACGACGGCTTTGATCTCTGTGATGTCCTTTTTCACCAGGCGCAGCGCATTGAGGGTGGCTGCCAGCACGACGATGGCTGTGCCGTGCTGGTCATCGTGAAAGACCGGGATGTCCAGCTCTTCTTTGAGCCGCCGCTCGATCTCAAAGCATCGGGGCGCGGCAATGTCCTCCAGATTGATGCCGCCAAAGGAAGGCGCGATGCGCTTGACCGTCTCCACGATCTCCTCTACATCTTTGGTGGCAAGGCAGATAGGGAACGCGTCCACATCGCCGAAAGCCTTGAACAGGACAGCTTTGCCCTCCATGACCGGCATCCCTGCTTCGGGGCCGATGTCGCCCAACCCCAGCACAGCGGTGCCATCGGTGACGACGGCCACCAGATTGCCCTTGCGGCAGTAGTCATAGACCTTCTCCTTGTCCTTGCTGATCTCCACACAGGGCGACGCAACGCCCGGCGTATAGGCGATGGACAGATCCTCTGCTGACTCCAGCGGGCAGGTGGGGACCACTTCGATCTTGCCCTTCCATTCCCGATGCTTTTCCAGTGCCACTTCTCCAATATTCATGCGTATCCGCTCCTTTTCCAAGTCTTTCTCTCAGTATAGCACACAAATGAAATTTCGCAACTGTTCCCGCCACAATTTTCCCTTTGTTCCGGGGGCGTGTTGTGGTATACTGTATCATAAGATCGAATGTTTAAGAAAAGAGGCTCCTTATGATCTCCCTTTGTATTTTTGATTTAGACGGCACCTTGTCCAACACCCTGCGCTCCCTCCACTATTTCTGCAATACGGCCTTAACCCAATGCGGCTTCCCTCCGGTGGACGACATCCACAAGATCCAATACATGGTGGGCAGCGGTGTTCATGTGCTGCTCCAGCGGCTGTTGACGGAATCTCTTGGCAGCTATACCGAGGAACAGTATCAGCAGCTCCTTTCTATTTATAATGCGTTATATGCCAGCGACCCGCTCCATCTGGTGACGGAATACAAGGGCGTGCGCCCCATGCTCCAAACGCTTTCGGAAAGCGGCGTTTCCTTGGCCGTATTCTCCAACAAGCCCGACGCCATGACAAAGCGAGTCGTCAGCGCGCTGTACCCGGAGATCCCTTTCGATGTGTGCCGGGGCCAGATAGACGGCTTCCCGAAAAAGCCGGCCCCCGACGGCATCTACGCCATTTTAAAGGAAACGGGCTGCCCCAGGGAACAGTGCCTTTACATTGGCGACAGTGATGTGGATATGCGTACCGGCCAGAACGCCCAGGTGGAAACTATCGGCGTGACCTGGGGCTTTCGCACATCTATGGAGCTGATCCACGCCGGGGCAAAGATCCTCATGGACCAGCCGGAGGAGTTATCCGCCTTTGTCCAAATGCGCAATCGTTCCTAAAGAAAAAACCGTCTCCAAAGCAGAGACGGTTTTTGTTCCCCCAGTTCAGGAGGCGGATTTTTCGGTAGTGCCCGCTGCCACCGGCACCACGACCGCAGTGGCAGATTGCTGGCTCCGACGGGCATCCCGCAGCAGTTTTTTTCGCAGGATCAGCAGGCGGAACCGGTTGTACCGCTGGATCACCACACAGGCGCCGTGGATCACCGTGAGGATCAGCGAAAAGGAAATGCCGTACAGGGGCGGGTTGGCAAAGAGCAGGAAGGGCAATCCCCACAGGCAGGTCGCGTGATACCATTCTCCCCGGCAGGTCTCCGTTAAAAATTCCTCCAGATAGGGCAGCGTCACATCTTTTTCCAGGCTTTCTTTGGAGAAGCCATCCTTGCCAACGTACTGGGGCATATAATCCTTCCAGGCGTTGATCTTTAGCTTATCCCGGTAAAATTTACCGTTGTTCTCCCATTTTTTCGGTGCAAACCGCGGACGCTCATAGTTCATTGCTTCCGGCGACAGCTTGACGCAGCAGTACAGCAGAATCGCGTGAAGCAATGCAATGACTAGCACGTTCCAGAGCATCATCCACAGAAAGTCCGAGAAGGAGTGCACTTTAAAAAGCAAGAAACTCACCTCCGCAGATGGATTGATAGATAGTATTAGTATACCAAACCCTCGTTAAAAATTCAAGAAAAATTCACATTATTTTTAAATTCGATGGCGTTCCCCTATAATTTATGTAAATCGACACGATTTGTGCTCCCCACCCTTGTTTCTTTCCTATGGAATATGATACCATAGGAGAGATTAGAACGAGGAAGTGACCCGATTTGATGAAGCGCGCCATCTGTCTTTCCGGAATCCTTCTGCTTCTGCTGCTCTGTCTTGGTCTTTGGACCTGCCGCCCTGTGTCCGCCGCAGAAGCGCCCAGCATCTCCCTTTCCCTCACCGCCGACCCTATGCCCGCTGCCCGCGGAAAAACCTGCCGTGTCACCGCTCGGTTTCAGAGCAGCCGCCCCACATCTCTTCTGGCGTTTCGACTGCGCCTTTCCTATGCAGCATCTGATCTGACCCTTGTAAAGATGGAAGGGCCCAGCGGCGCCGACAGCGACACGTTTCAAGCCCGCTATACCGCCAGTGGGGCAAAAGCAGTTTTCGCCTCTGCTGGACAAACCGTCTCCACTGACGGCGGTATTTGCTGTACCCTCGTGTTTGACGTCAACGAGGATGCCGCCGTTGGATCTTCAGAGCTCCAGATCACGGTAGACCAAATGGTAGACGATCAACTGGAAAAGATCAGTGATCCCTGCACAGGGACATTGCCCCTGGAAATGGAACGGCTGCTGTCCGGAGATGCACTGCTGACAAAACTGATCCCCTCTGACGGGGTGCTGACGCCGAATTTTTCACCAGAAGTGACGGAATATACGCTGTCTGTGCCCTTTTCGGTCCGGTCTCTTTCCTTTGCAACAGAAGCAAAGGACGGCGGCACCATCCGGATCAACCGAAAAAATCTGAAAGGGGCCGGCGTTCCCACCACCTTCACCATCCAGGTGACGGCGGAAAACGGAAAAGCGTCTACTACCTATGTGGTGACGGCTACCCGGCAGGAACAGGAATCGTCCTCCAGCACATCGTCCGCAATGGGTTCTGCCAACACATCTAAAAACAGTATGGGCATCACCACATCCCATTCCAGTGCTTCCAGTTATCCTGCCTCAAAGCACACAGCTTCTGCTTCGGCGACAAGCGGAAGCAGTAAAGCATCGTCCAACAGTGAGGGATCGACGCAGGAAAAAGCAAAGGCGGACGATGCTGCGGGAACGACCCACGATACCGAAGAAAAGAACGGGGCCGGCGGCAACGTTACGCTATACGGCAACCGGAACGTATATTATGGCAATGAGCCCTTTGCCAGCTATCTCATTGGCGGGCTGGTGGTATTGTGCATCATTCTGCTGCTGATTTTGGTGCTGCTGCTCCTGCGGCTTGGCCGCCGTTCCCATAAGGATCCCTATAAGCCGCGCCACTAGATCCGACCGGAAAAGGGGATCTTGCAACTTTTTTAAAAAAATGCAAAAAAGTAGTTGACTTTTTCACACGACCATTGTATAATATAAAAAGTCGCTGAAAGAAAGCAACTACCATATCGCGGAGTGGAGCAGTTCGGTAGCTCGTCGGGCTCATAACCCGAAGGTCGTAGGTTCAAATCCTGCCTCCGCAACCACACAAAACCCCCGAGGCCAAGTGCTTCGGGGGTCTTTCGTTTACCCGCATAAGTCCGCCATAAACCGCTGGTTTTTCCTTCTACGGACTGGCTTTTCGGCTCACCGCAATTCATCCGGTGGGTCTTTTTTTATGGTTACTTTTGTGCGGATTTCGCCCTATTTTCACCACAATCCTTTATAATTTGTCCGGTTTTCACCGGCGGCAAATCCGGCGGCACGGCCGGTTTTCGGTCGTCATGACGACGTCGTCCCGACATCAATCGCAACGTCAGGTCACATCATCATTGTAGTT
>JAQXNV010000017.1 GCA_029098185.1 Oscillospiraceae bacterium | reverse complement strand
TCTGCCGTCTTACGACGGCATCCACCTCCTCTTAAAGGGGAGGCAAGAAGCTTTGCGCTCCGCTTTTTCTCGGCTCCCCTGGTAGGGGAGCTGTCACCGCAGGTGACTGAGGGGTTGATTTGCGGGGCTGTCATCGAAGGTGACTGAGGGGTTGATTTGCGGGGCCGTCTGCGCAGCATTTGACTGAGGGGGCTATTTGGGGGTGATTTAAAGAGGGCAAAACCACGGGCGCATCCTTTAGGGCATAAAAAAGAGCGGCCATAAGCCGCCCTGCAATGCTATTTGATTCGCTGGTATAGTTCCTTGATCCAGTCCTTTTGCGGTTGGCCCTTTAAAATCAGCTCTCCATTGACGTACTCGGCTACCTCTACAAATCCGTTGTCATTGTCGAAGAATGTGGCCCCATCGCAATAGGGCAAGATCCGCAGCAGATCGTCGTAGCGGCTCTCATAGCGCCGTTTCACATCATCCTGAGGAATATCATGGCCGCCTTTTCTAACCCGATTCTCGATGCGCTGGAGGCTGTCAGTCAAAGAGTCCAGTCCCACATAGTACAGCCGCACTCGATAGCCCTGTTCCTTCGCTCTGCGGATCGTGCGCTCTGTACGGATGCCAGAGAGCGTGGTTTCCTGTGTAAAAGAGATTCCACGCTCGAGACAATAGTTGATCTTTCGGATTGCCTCTTTGCCGCCGGCCACGATGCTGCCCAGTTCCGCATTCAGCTTATCCACATCAATTAGCATTCCCAGATCGGTGCGCTCTGCCTTCAATGCGCCGGTCAAGCTGGACTTCCCGCAGCCGTTCACGCCGCCTATAATGGTGTAAATTTTCATTGTGGCGCCTCTCTTTCCTTGATTATTCAAATCCATTTCGGTGAAATCGCCTAGATTTTCCCTTTAGTAGCTGTTGTATATTTGTCCGCGGTTTCCTGCGTCAATGACATATACAATCAATTCCCCGTTGTCCACAGTGTAGATGATTCGGTAATTACCAACCCGCAGCCGCAACAGATCGGGGTGGCCTTTCAGCCGTTTAATATCTTCACCGTTGGGAAGCTGTTCGATGGCAGCCACGACGCGCCGCCGTTCATTGGCAGGCAGGCGGTCAATAAAATACTTCGCCTTTTTCTTGATGATGATTCGATACATCAATCAAGCCCCCATTCCTGTTTGCATTCTTCCAGTGAATAGCCCTTGTCTTTTTCGGGATCGGGGTCATTTTCGTAGTTCTCCCACATTCGTTGACAAAAAGCGTCATCCGCTTCTTCATCGGCGATAATTCCTTGGATATAGGCCAGTACATAGCCCATCTTGTAGTCTGGAACACTGTCCAGCAGGGCAATTACTCTTTCACGGTTACTCATTGGATGCAGCTCCTTTCCGATCTCGTTCGATTTGGTTGTCGATGGCCCGGTTGATAAAGGCTGTGGCGCTTTCGCCGTGGCGCTGGGCGTGTTCCTGCACCTCTGTGCGCCGTTCCGGCGTCATTCTCACTTTGACCTCTACGAAGCGTTCCATATACTTTTGCTTGGCCCGTTTTTGCGCTTCTGTGGTTTTCTTCTTTTCTTCTATCATCATATCACCTCTTGATATCACCTCTTGCAAAGGGGGATTTCGTTCTGTGTCTTTTTTTACAAATACCATTGTACCATAGTATATGATATACGACTAGATATATTCTGTACAAATATACGACCCCATATTTGTACTGTTTGCCTGTTGATATATACGACTCCATATATTATGCTATAATCACAGTCAAGGCAATACACCGGTGACAACAGACTGCCCCTTGCTGCGCCATACCTCCACTTCCCCGCCCTTTTCCCTCTATCCGGTCTGCCAGAATGAAGTCGAGAAAGGTCAGCACAAACGGGGTGAATTGCATACATCAGCGCCTCTTTTTACAAGAAGCCATCCCAATGAGACTTTACCAATGAGACTTTAATGGAACAAATTCCGATTTTTCTTGACAGTATTGGTGTGTTTTGGTACGATTTGAATTAGACAACTGTCTGTTGCCTGGGAAAATAAAACTTGGAGTGAAGATCATGAAACAATCTACCAAAAAAAGAATCCTTGCAATGCTTTGCGCCAGCTTGATCACTGCGGCAATGGTACCTGCTACAGCAATGACCGTTGGTGCGGAAACACTTGCCAACATAGAGGTATCCGGCCAGGATTACCCCGTGCTGGAAATGGGAAAACAAAATCTAGCAGAAGGCAGTGAGGAGCAGAGCAGCATTTATCAATTTACACCATCGGAAAGCGGCTATTATCAATTTAGTTTGCAAGGAGACGATGAATTTGGGTTTCAATTTTACGCTGCGGATCCTGGCGATCAGGGTTCCAGCTATGAATTGTATCATCCCGGTTATCTGTATTGTTTTGCAAAGGAATTGGTTGCCGGGCAGACTTACTATTTGGAAGTCAACGGATCGTATCAAGTGGAGATCGGAAAGGCTGCGGCTCCCCAAACTGTCAACTTAGGAAAATCGGTCTCGATTTCCAGTCCGTTTGCGGTATACACCTTCACACCACCGGAAAGCGGTAATTATCGATTCACGTTCTCCGGTGATGCGAAAGCGGGAAGCTATGTGGGAATTGACAGCAGCGCAGAAGGCTATTGCATCACCTTTGGACTGCATCACAAGCCTTTCTCCTGTAAAAAAGGGGAACCTGTGACGATTCTCGTCTCCTGGAGCGGCTATGAAAACCCAACGGGTATCGTGACAAAAACAACCAACGAGATCTTGAAAGAGGGCGTTGCCTCAAAGCCGGTGCTCGTCGGCGACGATTTAACCTACACTGCACCGGCCGATGGAACATACACGTTATCTTATAGCGGAACGGTCAAAGATCCGAAAGATTCCTATCTGTTGTGCGGAACGATGATTTATGGCAATACCACGCAAGGCTACCGATTGGATGGACAAACAAAGCAGTGTTCTTTTTCACTGGAGAAGGGAGAAACTATCCGGATTCGTCCCTTTGAACTGCACAATTATGACGCGGTGCAGTATACGATCCGTCATCAAGCATCGTCGATTTCTTCATCAAAACCGAGCTTTACTGCTGTGAAGAATGTGACCAAGGGGGTACAGCTTCAGTGGTCCAAGATAAAGGGCGCTTCCGGCTATGAAATTTACCGCAAAACCGAGAACGGAAAGGCCCAAAAAATCGCGACAGTTTCGGGCAGCAGCTACGTCGACAAAACCGCTGTCAGCGGAAAGCGGTATACTTATACCGTGCGGGCTTATGCCAAAGCTAACGGCAAAACGGTGCGGAGCAAGATGTCTTCTGCCAAATCGATTACCGTAAGCTATGCAAAGTATCAGACCAAAACCGTTGTCAATTATCGGGCAAATCCCAGCACCAGCGGCGCTGTGAAAGGAATATTGGCCAAAGGAAAAACAGTGAATGTGGTGAAGGGCTACAGCAAAAAAGCCAGCGGGCATACTTGGTACCAAATCAAGATGAACGGCAAGACGTATTATATTGCAGCAGACTGTTTGAAACAGGCGTAGTATCTGACTGGGGGGTATTTGGGGTAGCCGCTCCCGTGTCACCCTTTCGGCATAGCTTGCGCTCAGCTTTTTCTCGGCTCCCCTTGTAGGGGAGCTGTCACCGAAGGTGACTGAGGGGTGATTTGCAGAGCTGTCTGCAAAGCAGACTGAGGGGTATTTGGGATAGCCACTCCCGTGTTACCCCTCCGCCGTCTTACGACGGCATCCACCTCCCCTTTAAGGGGAGGCAAGGGGCTTTGCGCCTAATCCATTCTCGGCTCCCCTATGAGGAGGCAAAAGAAAAAGGCCTGCATTTGCAGACCCCTAACGTTTTATTACGCGACGTTGACACGGGAATATTCCACTACAGCGATCTCCGTCAGATTGGTTTCCAATGTGTCCAGAATGACCTCCAGCTGTTCCGTCACAGTGCCGGTGTAATACGTTTCCCCGCACTGTTTACAGCGCAAACAGGGCACATTCTTCACGATCACAATGCAGCCGCTCTCCAACGTGACAACATGATTTGTAGTTCCTTCCTGCAATTCGCCTTTACACATAAAGCAATTCATCGTTGCTGCCCCTTTCTCGTTTTTAAATCGGGTTCCCAGTTATCGCTATCCGGATAATATGCTGTGATGAGCCACAAGCAACTATTTTCAACGCCAACAACCACGTGGAGCGGGTTTCCGCTGACAGTTTTGCCGAGAATCAGACAACTGGGCTGTGGAAAATCATCTGGGTATGTCTCAATGAGTTCTCCTGTCATGATTGCGTGTTTGATGTCCGCAAATCGTATCTTTCTTTCACGACAGCGCAACGTCAGATGCTGTGTGATGCGGATGGTATCATCATGACATAGTGTGCGCAGTTTTTCAAGTGTTATTTCATTCATCTCTTGCACTCACCCCCTGTCCCCCTCTATCGTTTCCTCTATGGCCCGGTGGATAAGCCCGTACCCCTGCGCGTGCGCCGTTTTATCGCCTTTTGCTTTTCCCGTCTTGCGCTTCGGTGATTCTCCCCTAGCGTCGTTTTGTCTCTTTGATTATACCATAAGATGGGATATGCGACTAGGGATATTCTGTCTAAACATACGCCTCTACAATTGTAACGCATCTCAAAAAAGAAAAAGCGCTTTGATCTCCCGATCCATTGGGGCAAAAGCGCTTTTTTTCGAGCATTGGCTCAGAAAATAGATTTATTTTTTCAAGGTCATTACTTCTTTGACTGCTGCCACAATATCCTCAGCGCGCATCTGGTACACTTCTTTCAGGAATGGCATCTTGCCCACCTGACCAAACTGATCCTTTACGCCCACAGCACGAAGCGGTGTGGGACATTCCTCGCAAAGCACCTCCGAAACTGCAGAACGCAGCCCGCCGATCACGTTATGGTTCTCCGCCGTGACAACTGCGCCGGTCTTTTTGGCCGAGGCCACAATCGCTTCCCGGTCGATGGGCTTTACGGTATGGATGCTGACGATGTCTGCTTCGATCCCCTCTGCCTTGAGCAATTCGTTGGCCTTGATGGTCTCCTGGACCATGATGCCGCTACAGAAAATGGAAACGTCCTTACCTTCCTGGAGCTGGTCTGCGTGGAACAAGTCGAACTGATATTTGTCGTCGGTAAACACATCGTCGATGGTCTTTCGGAACATCCGGATATAGACCGGGCCATCGTACGCTACGATCTGCGGCAGCGCCTGACGGAACTGGTTGGCATCTACCACCTCGTAGATGACCAGGTTCGGAATGCTCCGCAGCACGCCCACATCCTCCATGCTCATGTGGGTACCGCCGTTGAACTCTGCCGAAATGCCCGGGTCAGAACCGATGATCTTCACGTTCTGCTTTGCGTAAGCGATGGAGATCGCGATCTGGTCACAAATTCTTCTGCTGGCAAACGGCGTGAACGACGTAATAAACGGAATAAACCCATAGCTGCTCATGCCTGCCGCAACGCTGGCCATGTTCTGCTCGGCAATGCCTACGTCAAAGGCACGCTCCGGGAACTTTTTCCGCAGCGGAAACGTGCCGTTTGGTTTGGAAAGATCCGCGTCGATGACAACGATATTCTCGTTTTCCGTCATCATTTTTTCCAGCTCTGTACACAATACCTGGCGAATTTCCATTACTTTGTCCCCCTTACTTCTGCCAATGCCTGCTCTACCAATTCCGGTGTCATGGGAATACTGTGATTGCCATAGCCCATTTCCTCGATGAACTTGACGCCCTTTCCCTTGACTGTCTTGAGAATAATCATCGATGGCTTGTCCGACTGCTTGGCCTCCACGATAGCGCTGTCGATGGCGTCTACATCATGGCCGTCCTCTACCTCGATGGTATTCCAGCCAAAAGCACGCCATTTATCTGCAAGGGGCCCAATGTCACAAATATCGTCCACATTGCCGTCGATCTGCATATTATTGTAGTCGGTAAAGGCGATCACATTGTCGAGCTTCTGCTGGGCTGCGAACATGGCTGCTTCCCAGATCTGCCCCTCCTGACTTTCACCGTCACCGATAATCGTGTAGATCGTCGCGCCATCCCTGCGGATCTTCGAGGCCTTGGCCACGCCCATGGCACAGGAAAATCCCTGTCCCAGCGAACCGGTCGTCATATCGATACCGGGTGTTCTGTGCATATCGCAATGGCTGGGCAGGTTGGTGTTGGACTGATTCAGGGTCAAAAGCCAGGATTTGTCAAAAAATCCTTTCTCCGCCAGCATGGCATAAACCGCCGGTCCCGCATGGCCTTTTGAGACGATGAGCCGGTCTCTGCCCTCCATCTTCGGGTTGGCAGGGTCTACGTGCATATGCTTCTCATATAGCACCACCAACAGGTCCACGATGGACAGGCTGCCGCCAATATGTCCAACGCCGAGGGTACCGATGGTGGTAATGACATTTTCTCTCACTCTGGCACAAATACTGTTCAGATCACCCATAATAATCCTCCAAAAATGCAAAATACAGTTTTATTATAACACCTTACCGCGAAAAATGCAACGAACCAAGCTTTCTTTTCTGTCAAAATCTGTCAGAACTCAAAGCCCTTCCAAATGAAACGAGGGAATAAAGTCTTTTTGCGCCGAGGAACGCTCCTGCACAAACCCCTCCATGCCCAACCCATAAAGGTACGCTTCTACCTTTGAAAGCTCCCGTTTGGTGATCCGGCGATTGAGCTCGCTGTACTGCTCATCATTCACCTTGCCGCAGGGCACATACTGGGCCATCAAGCTCACCAGGATCTCACTGCCAAAATGTTCCTTTAGCAGTCTCAGCGCTTCCATGGCGTTTTGGGTGTTGCCCGGCAACAGCAGATGCCGCACCAGCACGCCACTTTGCAGCATCCCCGCTTCGTCAAAGACAGGCCCTCCCCGCTGGCGCACCATTTCCGCAATGGCCAAAAGGGCCACCTCCACATAATCCGGTGCGCGGGAATACCGCTTTGCCACATCGTTTTTGCCATATTTAAAGTCCGGCAGATAGATGTCCACCAGACCCTCCAGTTCCCTAAGCGTTTTCACCGATTCGTAGCCGCCGCAGTTGTACACCACCGGCACCGGCAATTTCCGGTACGCCAGCGCTTCTGCCACAGCAGGCGCAAAATGGGTGGGATTGACCAGATTGATATTGTGGGCCCCCTGCTCCACCAAACGGAAAAACAGCGCAGACAGCTCTTTTGGCCTATAGATCTTGCCGGAAAACCCAGCGTTAGAGATCTCGGCGTTTTGGCAGAACACACACCGCAAAGCGCAGCCGGTGAAAAAAACGGTCCCGGAGCCGCGGGTACCGCTGATACACGGTTCCTCCCAAAAATGAAGCGCAGCTCTCGCGAGAGAAGGCAGGACCCCCATGCCGCAAAAGCCGCTTCCGTGATCGTTTTCTCGTCTGGCACCGCAGTTTCTGGGACAAATCGTACAGTGTTCCAGTCTCTCTATCATGATGGCTCCCCCGGTTCCCGGATGGACAGCATAGCGGCCATGCCGCCCCGCTGCGCCCCCATGACACGGTGGGAGTAGAGCAGATCGCTGTGGCACCGGGTACACACCCCGCCCACATGGATCTGCTCTGCGGGGATGCCGGATTCCAGCAGGATACGCCGGTTGAGCTCCCACAGGTCAAGCTGACAGCGACCGTTGGCTTTGGGCTGCAGCACTGCTGCTTCCGGCACATAAGTAAGCTTTCGCACCGCCTCGATGACCGGGCCGTCCACCTCATAGCAGCACTGGCCGATCGATGGACCGATGGCGGCGATCAAATCCTTTGGATCGGTGCCAAATGCCTCTGTCATGGCTTTGACGGTATGCTTGCCCATCTCCGCCACAGTGCCCCGCCAGCCCGCATGGGATAGGCCGATGGCTTTTTTTACCGGGTCTACAAAATAAAGGGGCGTGCAGTCGGCGTAATACGTCACCAGCACGACGCCGGGCACATTGGTGATGAGGCCATCTACGCTTTGCAGATCCCGCTCCTTCCAGATGCCAATGCCTGCCTGGGCAGACGTGACCCGGCGCACCACCGTATGGTGATCCTGGGCCGAGGCCACCAGCTTTTCAAAATCATAGCCTACCGCGTCGCAGATGCGGTGGTAATTTTCCAGCACCTTCTCCTCCGGGTCGCCCCGGTGAAAGCTGAGGTTCATGGTGGCAAATACGCCCTCGCTGACGCCCCCCAGCTTTGTGGAAAAGCTGTGGCGCACAAAGGGCAGCTCGTCATAGCAGGGAAAGGTGAGATAAGAAACGTCCTTTTCGGTTCGGAGCGTCATGTTGCACAGTGGTGTGGATGTCATCTCAGTAGCTCCTTCTTCTCTGGACCCAGTAGCCTACAAAAATCACCAGGAAGCAGGCGACCAGGCCGCCCAGCACGATGTAGGTGGCGATCTGCGGAATGACGACAAAATGGCGGATAAACAGGAAGATCAAGAAGGCGGAAACGCACAGCAAACCGGCATTGGGCATGATCATCCGGCTGGTCAAATCGTGGCGCAGAGCGGTGATGTTGAACCGCAGCGCCAGCAGGAACATGGCCGCGCTCACCAGGCACAGCGTGATGGACGCTGTTTCGCCCAGGGTCTGGGGCGTTGGGAGAATGGCGGCTAGGATCAATAAAAGAGACGCGGCAAAGCTGAGTGCCAGCGTGACAAAAGATAAAATTCGACTACCCATCGGGAATACCTCCTAACAAAATGATTCTGGACGGTTATGGTTGCTTTGGTGTGACGTACACCGTTTTTTGATGTGTATAGATGACCATGCCGGGCTTTGCGCCGTTGGGCTTGCTGACATGGCGGACCTCTGTGTAATCTACCGGCACCTGAGAAGATTCCCGGCACCGGCTGAAATAAGCGGCGATCTGTGCTGCCTCCAAAATGGCTGTTTCCGAGATGGCTTTATGGTCGGAGACGATGACCGTATGGGAACCGGGATGGTCCTTTACATGGAGCCAGAGATCGTTATTATTGGCCATCTTCATGGTGAGCCGGTCATTTTGACGGTTGTTCCGGCCCACCAGGATCCGAAAGCCGTCGCTGGAAGAAAATTCCATGGGCGCCGACGCAGCGGGGATCTTCCCCTTTTGCTTTTTCTGCTTAGTTTGGCGGATGTAGCCCTGCTCCAAAAGCTCCTGACGGATCTCCGACAGCTCCTGCTCTGTAGACGCCCGGGAAAGCTCCTCCTGCACCGTGTCCAGATATTGCAGCTCTTCCTGGGCCATGGCGATCTGCTCCTGTAATTTTTCCTCTGCCGTTTTCGCCTTCCGGTATTCTTTATAATACTTCTGCGCGTTTTGGGATGGCGTCAGCAGTGGGTTCAGCTTGACCGCCACCATGGGCTGCTCCGGCTCGTAAAAATTGCACAGGGACACCAGGGTATCCCCCTTTTTCAGCCGGTACAAATTGGCGTTGATCAAGTCACCGCAGATCTTTAGCTGCTCCCGCTGGGTGCATTGGCGCAGCTCGCCCTGCTGTAAATTGACCTTTCGGCTCAATCGCTCAGAGGCTGTAGTCAAGACCCGGTGCAGTCCCTGGGTCTTGACCTTCATCCGCTCTAAGCGGTCCCGCTCCTGGTAAAAGTCATCCAGCAGCGCGGAAAACGACGGCTCCTCACGGCATTGCCCCAGAGCACCGTACTGGGTAATGGGCAAAAACGAGAAGTCCAAAGGCTTGCCCGTCGTCACATTGACCGCTAAAAACGGCGTACCGCTCACCTCTTTGGCTTTGTCCGCAAGGTCTTTGAGCAGAGACAACAACACCTGCCGCTGCGGCGCAGAGAGCAGAGGGACCGTCGTTGGGACAGCACCGCACACACGGCTTTCCAGTTCCCGGCAGACGACGGGAGACACGCCTTGGAGCGTATCCAGCAATTGATTGGAAAGGGACCGCTGTTTGGCGCTCTCCTCCATGATATGCAAAACTTGTTCCGGCGCCGTTTCCAGCAGAGACAGCTTATGCTGCGGCGGCGGAGAACGATAGGGCAGTCCCGGCAGGACGAGCCGCTCAGAGCTCATGTCCTCATCCACCCGCTTGAGGGCGTCTAAGATCACCCCATTGCCATCCAGGAAGATCACGTTGCTGTACCGCCCCATGATCTCGATGACCAGCGTCAGCCGCACCAGATCCCCCAGCTCGTTGTAAACGTCAAAATCGAGGAACAGTACCCGTTCCAGCTCGTTTTGCCGCACCTTTACCAGCTTAGCGCTAGTGAGACGTTTCCGCAGTAGCATACACAGCATGGGCGGCTGCTTGGGATTTTCAATAGATTCTGTGGTAAAGTGGACCCGGGCGCTGTTGGCACGGGCAGACAACAATAATTTATACGTTTCGTACCGTGTCCGGAGAGACAGCACCAGCTCCTCCCGGTTCGGCTGATAAATTTTATCGACTTTGGCGTTTTGTGCCGTCTCCTCTATCTCCTGTCGGAGATGGCGCAGAAAAATTCCGTCCAACGCCATAGCGATCCCCTCCTTTCCCCCTACGCTGGGCTGTCATCACACATAGCGCACCGGCTCCCGCTGACTGGATTTTTGGAACTGCACAGCGGGAAACTGAGCGCGCAGCTTCTCCAGCAGCGGCATCATGGCCACATCCTCTGTGCAGAAGTGGCCGGCATCCACCATGGTCAGGCCGCCCTGAACGGCAGCCAGCAGTTCGTGGTGTTTGCTCTCTCCCGTCACAAAACCGTCAGCGCCGTGAGAAATGGCATCAAACACCAGGTACGACCCGGCGCCACAGCCTACGGCAACCCGTTTTACCGGACCACGGCCCACAGTATATTTAACGCCGCCGCACCCCAGCCGCTCTTTGACAAACATTGCAAACTGTTCCGGCGCCATCGCATCTCCGGGGAGCGTACCGATGAGCCCTTCTGCCAGACCGGTCTTTTCCTCCAGGGCCAAGGGCTCCACGTCGATCAAGGAAAGCGCATTGGCAAGGCAGCAGTTGACGCCTTCAGGCGCTAGATCGTAATTGGTATGGGCGCTGATGACAGCGATGCCGCTTTCTGCCAGACGATACGGCAGGGAATCGGCAGAAAGGCGCTTGAGGGGGGTAAAGATCACCGGATGATGGGTGACGATCAACTGGGCGCCTACGGCGATGGCTTCTGCCAGAACGGTCTCTGTCACATCCAGCGAAACAAGGACCTTTGTCACCACCTTCTGCGGGTCGCCAACCAGCGTGCCTACATTGTCGAAAGACATAGCGGTGTCAAAGGGCGCTAACGCATTGATCGCTCTGTCAATCTGCTGTACCGTTGTCATGTACGCTTCCTCCTTTTGTTTCGTTTAATCGTTGTTCCATCTGGCATAAAAGCTGTTCTACCGGAGCCGCTTGTGCCAGTTTGCCTGCTCGTTTTAGCCCTTCTGCCTTGTTGCGGTAAAAACGGATCTGCCGCTCTATATACGCTGCCCCTTGGGGTGTTGTGCCGTTAAGCAGACCAAGGTAGGGAAACAGCGGGTCTGTATTGGGATGCTCCGGGTCATAGACTGCCAGCATTACCCCATAGACCTTTTCTTCTACCAGCACAGCCGTTTCTTCCCGGACAGAAAACCCGTGCTCCCGCAAAGCGCACCGCAGCTCTTCCGGGGCAGTCATGGGCTGCAGGATCAGATGCTTGTCTGGGTCCTGCAGCCAGGGTGCGCTGTCGATAATGCGGGCGATCAATTCGCCGCCCATGCCGGCAATGACAATATCGTCGGCCTCATTGGGGAAGATCACCTCCAGACCATCGGAAATGCGGGTCTGGATCTTCTCTTCAAGGCCGTATTTTCGCACGTGCATCGCCGCCTTTTGCAGCGGCCCAACGTGAATGTCCGACGCAATGGCCTGCTGTATCCGTCCCTCCTGGGCCAGCGCAATGGGCAGGTAAGCGTGGTCGGTGCCGATGTCGGCCAATTTGCAGTTTTCCCGCACCAGCGACGCGCAGGCCGCCAGACGATCATCCAGCTTTCGTTTTCGTTTTGGAAGCACGGTGGTCTTTCCCCCTTTCTGCCACAATGTGGAAGCGTTAAAATCGAAACAAACCGCCCGGCTTTCTCCTGGTGCCGGGCGGCTGATGAAACGGTATGCTGTTTATTTTGCCATGTGGGCGTTGATCTTTGCAACCAGCTCGTCGCAATCTACGCCGTGTACCTGACAAGCTTCCTCAACGGTCTCGCCCCGGGATGCCGGGCAGCCCAGGCAGTGCATTCCCATGTTGAGGAAAAACTCTGCTGTGGTAGGATCCAGATCCAGAACATCACCGATGATCGTATCTTTTGTAATTGCTGCCATTGTTGATTCCTCCATTTTCTGATCTTTTACAATCTTATTGTTTTATTATAATACCCCTTACGCCCGATTGCAATACAATTCTTTGATTTTTCCCGGCAAAGTCCTTCTTTTTCGACGGTTTAACGCCCTTGCTTTTCAAAAGAAATTTCCAGGGAAATTTTTGCGAGAAATTCCGCAAAAGGACTGGATTTTTTCTTTGCGATGCTCTATAATGAAATAAAATAAGACTTTTATACGCTTTTGTAAGAAAAAGATGCAAGACAGCTTCGTTTTGAGAAAGGATGTGATTCCGTTGAAGCTCAAGCTAAAGCGCTTTGATGAGGCGCTCTTATTTTCCGTTCAGCGCAATCAATCCAAGCGATTGAGCATTGCGATGCTCGCCTTTACCATCATGGGAAACGGCGGCCTCATCTGGGCGATCCTCTCCGGTTTCCTCATTTTTAATCCCAGCACCAGCCGCTACGGCTTATATATGGTCATTGCGCTGCTGCTGTGCGCCCTGTGCAACAATGTGATCTTTAAATCCCTGGTGGACCGGGACCGGCCCTGCGATATTTATAAAAATGTCCCCCTGCTCATCAAGCGTCCCTTTGGTTCCTCGTTCCCCTCCGGCCACACGGCAACCTCCTTTGCTTGTGCCGTCACGCTGATCCACATGGACGCCCGGCTGGGACTGATCGCTTTGTTCCTGGCGTTTATCATCGCCTTTTCCCGGCTGTACCTGTTCGTCCACTATCCCACCGACATCATCTTCGGGATCCTCTCCGGCGCAGCCATCGGCGTCATCGCCATTCAGATCGTCCGGCTGTTTCTCCACTTTGTCCCGATCTCCTATTTTATGTTCCATTGATCGCAAAAACAAGCCGCTCCGGTGTAAACATCGGGGCGGCTTTTCCTTTGGCGCGTTACGCGTTATACATTTGTCATGATCCCGCTGATGGCATCCTCCTCTTTGGCGTTTTGGAGCGCCTCCTGCGGAACGGTGATCTCCTTGACCGTTTCGTTGATGCCATTGACGATGACAGAGATCTCCGCCTGGTTCACGGTGACGGGGATCGGCATACTGGTCACCGCCGTATCGTCTGACGATGTTTGGAAGGACTGCATCATCCCCTGGAGGATTTCATCGACAGCCGGCTTAAAATCAATGGTGCATTTGGTCAGCAGCTTTGTCTCCTCCTCCACAGAAAACCGGAGGGGGATCGTCATGTTTTGGTAAAGGGACAGGACTTCCTCCGATAAGCCGGAAAGGCCTCCCAGCATCTCCTCTGTGCCGCTGGACGGCAAAAGCGCCAGCACATCACCTATCTTCAAGGTGCCCTCCAGGACCAAATTGTTCTTCTGATCGACCTGTTCCCGGCCGGTGACCTGCAGCGCCATGGACTGCGTCAGCAGCTTGCCGATCTCGTTTGTTTCGTCCTGCTGCGTATCGCCCTCTGCAAGCTGGAGCGAATACTGCTCTTTTAGCTTTTCCGCTTCCTGCTGGGTCACGGTCTGTTTTGCCCAGTGGACGGTGTTATCTTCCTCCGTTGCGCCGTAGTAGCAAACATATTCCTTCTCCTGCGGCACCAGATACAGTTGACTTTCCCTTCCCTCCATATCGTTGCCGGACACCTTCGCTGTCATGGCAAACTGCAGCGGCTCCTCTTTCATCGCAAGGTCGGCGTCTGCCTGGAGCTGATACTGGTTATCCTGCTGGGCCAGCTCGTTGGTCATATCGACACGGACCGCCATGGAAACGTCCATGGAACGGACATCGGACATATTGGCCGATACCTGCTCCATTACTGCATTGGCGTCGATGGTGCTAAGGTCTGCTGCCTGGTTTCCGCATCCGGCCAGCGATACCGCCATAGCCGATGCCAATGCCAGCAGGGAGAGCTTGATCCCCCGTCGTTTTTGCATAAGATCCCCTCTTTCTTCTTTTTATTTGCCTCATTTTATCACACGCAGGGCAAAAGCGCAACCAATAAAAAAGAAAAAAGCCCCGCCCGAAAGCGAGACTTCTTTTTCCGTTACCGGACGATGGCGAAAGCCGTATAAGCGATATACAGCGCTGTCATAATGCCGCCTTCGACCCGGTTGATCTTCTGCTTGGTGACCGCAAAGAAATAAACCATAATGGAAACGCCCAGCATGATGATCATGTCGATGACCGATTCCATATCCAGGGTCAGCGGGCTGATGATGGACGACGCTGCGATGACGAACAGAACGTTAAAGAGATTGGAGCCGATAACGTTGCCCACAGCCATATCGTTTTCGCCTTTTCTCGACGCCATGATGCTGGTGACCAGCTCTGGCAGCGAGGTCCCGATGGCCACCACCGTAACGCCGATCAACGTTTCGCTGGCGCCAAAGGATTTGGCGATGGCACTTGCGCCGTTGACGACCAACTGGCCGCCGATGATGACGCCGGCCAATCCCAGCACCGCCATGATGATGCTTTTTGGCAGCTTCACCGGTTTTTCTGCTTTTTCCGGCTGCGGCGCTTCGTGAGGCTCGTCCGGCAGCTTTGGCGCTTCCTTGCGGCCCTTGAGGCCAGACTGGATCGTCATATACATAAAGACGCAGAACAGCAGCGCCAGCACGATGCCGTCGCCCCGGGAAACGATGCCCGTACTGCTGGTGCCCAGCCACATATCGGCGCTGACCGCAAAGAACATGGCGCAGGCAATGAGCATGAGCAGATAATCCCGGTTCATGATGGACCGATGGACGTGGATCGGCCGGATCATGGCGCAGACGCCCAGCACCGCCAAAATATTGAAAATGTTGGAGCCGGACACATTGCCAACAGCGATACCGGTCTGGCCGGTGATGGACGCCGTGATGCTGACGGCCGCTTCTGGAGCGCTGGTGCCAAAGGCTACGATGGTCAGGCCGATGATGAGCGATGGGATCTTAAAGAATCGGGCGATGCCGGAACTGCCCTCAACAAATACATCGGCGCCCTTTACCAGCAGGACAAAGCCGCCGAGCAGAAAAATGTAGGGCAATACATAAGACATAAGGGTTCCTCCTTTCCGATTGCAATAAAAAAAGACTTTTATTGCAACACAAAGCTACAATAAAAGTCTTGCTCTAATACACAGGTATTATGTACGGCACGGATGCAGACGCAACGTGATTGACGATACCGTACAACATCCCGGCTGAACCAGGATGACGAGCTACTCCCCTTTATTTCGTTTTCATTATAACGAACTTGTCAAATCTTGTCAACAGGGTCTATGCAATTTTCTTTTGGCGCAACTCCCATCCCATTGAGCCGCCCGGTGCGATACAATTCCAGATCGAGAGATACCGCCCCATAGCCCAGAGATCTTAGCTGCTCCGCAATGCTCTCCCGCGCTGCGCAAATCAGGGAAAACCCTTCTGCGTCTGTCTCGATGCGGGCAACCTGACCGTGGGTGCGCACCCGCACCTGCAAAACGCCCAGGGAATGCAGATATGCTTCGGCCTGGTCGATGCGGCGCAGCGCTTCCGGGGTGATGGCGGTTCCGTAAGGGATGCGGGATGCCAGACACGCGCAGGAGGGCTGATCCCAGCTTTCCAGCCCAAATTCCTTCGATAACTGCCGAATGTCCGCTTTCGTTAAGCCGGCTTCCAGCAGCGGAGACGCAACAGACAGCTCCAGCAGCGCCTGACGGCCCGGACGATAATCGGCCAGGTCGTCCACATTGCTGCCCTCCACCACCGTCATGCCCCGGGCCGACGCCTCAGCGATGATCTTCTGGAACAGGAATCGTTTGCAATGATAGCACCGGTCCGGCGGGTTTTGATAAAAGCCCGGCAATAAAAACACATCTACCGGCAAAAGCAATTGCCCGATGCCATAGCGAGCCGCAAAAAGACTTGCCTTGAGCGCTTCCTCCTCCGGCACCATAGCGCCAGTCACCGTGATGGCCATGGCGTCCTCACCCAACGTCTGGTATGCGCTCCACAGCAGAAAGGACGAATCTACCCCGCCGGAAAACGCTACGGCAACCCGGCCCTTTTGGCGCAGGATCTCTTGCAGGCGGTGATATTTTTTCTGGAGCGGATCCATGTTCATCTCTCCTTTCCGTCAAGCTGCACCGGCACAAATTCCCGGATCTCCATGGTATCCGGCGTCACTGCGCAATCCACGGCCAAAACCTTTACGCCGCCGTCAAACGCCTCTTTCAGCGCCTTGGCAAACGCCGGATCCCGCTCCCGGTTCGGCGTAAAATAGCGCACGGGACGCATCTGCACCACAAACAGCACATAGGCATCGTACCCCTCGCCCACACAGCGCAGCAGCTCCCGCAGGTGCTTTACGCCCCGCTCTGTCGGCGCGTCGGGAAACAGCACCACGCCGTTTTCCTCCAGCGTTACGCCCTTGACCTCCAAAAAGCATTTTTTGCCGTCAGATTCCACATAAAAGTCAAACCGGGAGCTGCCGTAGGTCACCTCTCGCCGAAGCTGGGTCAAGTGTCTAAACAGTCCGCTGTTGGGCAGCCACTCCTCCACCGCTTTGTTGGGCGCCTGAGAATCCAGATTGATGAGTATCTCCCCTTTCTCCACGGCCACAAGAGAATATTTTGTTTTCCGCTTAGGGGAATCGTGCTCCTCCAGATAGACCGTCGCGCCAGGCAGGAGCAGTTCTTTGCAGCGCCCGGTATTTTTGACATGACAAACGACCATCTCTCCATCCAGTTCCACATGGGCGATAAATCGGTTGGGCCGACTGCAAAAGATCCCTTTTCTCCAGTTATCATATCGCATACGCAATTCTCCCGAAAACAAATGCGACACCTTTTCGGCGCCGCACTCTACTTTATCCGCAAAAAGAAACGCTGTTACAGCAATGTCCCACGAAGCTCTTCCGGCGTCTTGGGCGAAAGGTATCCCGGCGCAATGTCAAAAATCGTCTTTGCGCCGTGAGCGCCTTCCTTAGACAGCTTGTAGGCTGCCCGCGCATAGGCCACCAGTACACTGGCGGTAAACTCCGGATTGGAATCCAGCTTCAGCGAAAACTCCACCACATGGGAATGCTCTTTTGCAAGGCCTGTCTTGCCGGTGCGGATCACGCAGCCGCCATGGGGGATCCCGCTGTGCTCCCGCTCCATCTCCTCCTTGGAAATAAAGTGTACTGTCGTGTCGTAGTCGGCAAAGTACTTCGGCATAGTCTTGATGGCTTCCTCGATCTTCGACTGGTCTGCCCCTTCTTCCGCCACGACAAAGCACTCTCTAACGTGCTTTTCCCGGGTAGTCAGCGTCGGGTTCTCGCCGTTGCGCACCGCCTGCACAGCGCTCTCTACCGGGATCGTGTACTGTCTGGCATCGATGACGCCGGGGATGCGGCGCACCGCGTCGGAATGTCCCTGGCTGACGCCCTTGCCCCAGAAGGTGTAATCACTGCCCTCCGGCAGGATCGCTCCCGCCATCATCCGGTTCAGGGAGAACAGACCCGGGTCCCAACCAATGGAAATGATCGCCACATGGCCGCCGGCTTTGGCCGACTTGTCCACGTTGGCAAAGTGCTCCGGAATGCTGGCATGGGTATCAAAGCTGTCCACAACTTTGAAATGCTTTGCCAATTCCGGCGTCTGCTTTGGCAGATCGGTGGCGCTGCCGCCGCACAGGATCAGCACATCGATGTCGGATGCGTGCTGATCCAGGTCGTCGATACGATAGGCCGGCGCACCGGTCACCACCTGCACCTTAGACGGATCCCGCCGGGTGAATACGCCAACCAGCTCCATGTCCGGATTTTGCCGGATCGAAAGCGCTACGCCTCTGCCTAAATTGCCATAGCATGCAATACCAAATCTGATTTTTTCCATCATGTTGCCCCTCTCAATCGGTTTGATAGGCTTATTATACCACGGCTTTTTCCAAATTGCACTAGCGCAAAAACGGATTTTTTTGCAAATTCCTAAAAAATCATTCCCCTAGAAAACAGTGCCTCTCCTTTTTCGACCGGAAAACCGCCATGGTTTCGATGGTTTGCTCAAAATTATTTTTCAAATTTTAGCTGAATTGAGGATTTACAAACAGGCCCTTCCGTGGTATAATGCAAATAATGATAATCATTACTTATTTCTACCGCTAATGGCATCAGCACAAAGTATTTGCATTTTGCACAGGGCGTGGTATAATGGTAATGGGATCATACCAAAAGGAAAGGATGGTTTGTCATGGAAGGAGTCGCCAGGACGCCTGTGCGAAAACAGAATTTCAGCGTCAAGCGGCAAGCGATTTTGGAAACGATCCGATCGACGAACTGTCATCCCAGCGCAGAATGGGTCTACCAGCAGCTAAAGCCCCAGTTCCCTAACCTGAGCCTTGGAACCGTATACCGGAACATCGCCCAGTTTAAAGAGGACGGACTGATCATCAGTGTCGGCATCATTAACGGTCATGAGCGTTTTGACGCAATGACCGTTCCCCATGGCCACTTCATCTGCAAAAAATGCAACCGGGTCATGGATATTCTGGAAGATCATGTGGCGCCGAAAACCATCGCTTCCGTCGAGGACGCCCTGGGCGTCGAAATCGAAAACCATGAGCTGGTCTTTTATGGACTATGCCCTGACTGTCGTATAGTTGAACGCGATTAACGCGTCTTAAACTATAAATCTCAAATTTTTAAAGAAATGAGGAATTTGTCATGAAAAAGTTTGTTTGCACCGTTTGCGGTTACATTGCTGAAGGCGAAATCCCTGCAGTATGCCCAATCTGCAAGGCTCCTGCTGAGAAGTTTAAGGAAGTTGTAGAGGGTGCTGGCTTCGCTTGCGAGCACGAGATCGGCGTTGGCGCAAAAGATAAGATCGACGAGAGAGTTTACAACGAGCTCGTTGCACACTTCAACGGCGAATGTTGCGAAGTTGGTATGTACCTGGCAATGGCTCGTCAGGCACACAGAGAAGGCTATGCAGAAGTTGGTCTGGCCTTTGAGAAGTATGCTTACGAAGAGGCTGAGCACGCAGCAAAATTTGCTGAGCTGCTGGGCGAGGTTGTAACACCTTGCACCAAGAAGAACCTGGAGATGCGCGCTGAGGCTGAGGCTGGCGCTTGCGAGGCTAAGCTGGCAATCGCTACTCTGGCAAAGCAGCTGGGCTACGATGCAATCCATGACACCGTTCATGAGATGGCTAAGGACGAGGCTCGTCACGGCGCTGGCTTCAAAGGCCTGCTGGAGAGACTCAAATAAGCTAGAAAACTTACATAGTTTGCTAGGGAGGTCGTGTTCCGATAAGGGGCACGGCCTCTTTTTTGCTGCACAAATAAAAAAAGCCTGCCGTAAACGAATACGGCAGACCGAGTATAGCTGTCCTATTGCTTATTGATTGATGTCTGTATCCACTGTGGTGATGTAGAAGTCTGACATACTGGCATCCATGCCTGTAACGCCTGCCTTCATCAGCGTTACAGATTTTTTATGTCCGATCTGTGTGCAGACATTTTTGTCCAGAAGGATCTGTTCCAGCTTTACAGACAATTCCCCACGCTTTTCGGTATCGGTTTCCTGCTTTAATTCCTCTAAGAGCTGACTAAATTCCTTATCCTCAAAGTTGGTGTAAGAATATCCGCCGCCCTTTTCAAAAAAGTTAGTGAAGTAGTATTGGGGATCGCCGGTAGCGGTAGAGGTGTAAACCATGCCAAACAGATCGAATTTTCCTTCCTGCAGCCGTGGCGCAAGGCTATCCACCACTTCAATGTCTGCCTTGATCCCAACCTGTTTCAGGTTTGCCTGTGTAACTTCTGCAAGCTTTGGCAGGGAATCTTCTGATCCGTAGGTGACCCATTTGATCGTGACATTCTTTCCGTCTTTATCCACATAGCCGTCTCCGTCTGTATCCACATAACCAGCCTCAGAAAGCACCTTTTTCGCTCCGTCAATGTCAAAGGAAACATCGCTCACCTTGCCATCGCCATAAGGGAAGGTAGAGGGGAACGCAGAGGTTGCCACTTCCGCGTCACCGCTCATGATCATCTCGCAGAAGCTCTCCTTATCAAAACACATGGAGATTGCGCGACGGACTGCTGCATCCTGCATAAAACCGCTGGCAGTATTATAAAAAACACCGATATTTCTTGTAGATGTTGGCACCTGGCTGATCTTGTAGCCGTCTGTTTTTTGGATCAGGTCTACATAATCGGTTCCCGTAAGGCCGTACGCCGCATCGAGATCTCCATTTTGCAGCGCCATGCCAAGGGTGTCGGGATCGGAGAAGGAAATAAAGTTGATCTTGTCGACCTTTGCTTCTCCATTCCAGTAGTTTTCATTCTTCTCAACATAAACGCCTTCCAGGTTGCTCTCGATCAATTTATATGGACCAGTGCCCACTACGGAAGTATTGGTATCGATCTTTTCTGATACGTCGATGATGGACGCATATGGGTCGCAAAGATCATTCATCAGCGTGATGTTCTCACCCTTTGTTTTGATGGTCAGCGTCAGGCCATCGGCCGACATGGACTGGATATTCAGATCCCCTTTTGCTCTTTCATGCTGGGACAAGAGACGCTCAAAGCAAGCCTTTACCGCAGCGGCATCAACTGGTTTGCCGTTAGAAAACTTGATCCCGTCTTTTAGCTGGATCGTCCAGGTATTGCCGTCCATCTTCCAGCTTTCGGCCAGCCATGGCTCCAGTGTACCTGTGTCGGAAATTTTCACCAACGTCTCACCGATGCCAAATCGAACCGTGTACCATCCCGTGTAACCAACCTGCGGATCAACGCCTTCTTCACTGTGATAGCTGATGCCGTAATTGATGACCTTTTACGTTGCAGACTGATCTGTGCTGGCACTCTGTGTTGCCGCCGGAGCAGCAGTTTCCCCGCATCCCGCTAACACACTGGTTATGCTTGCCGCAAGGATGACCCCCATACCGACAGACAATACTTTTTTACTTCCTTTCATGAAGCGCACCCCTTTGTGATATGATTTATTTTACTATAATCGGACAAAAAGATACCTGTCAATAAGCTATTGCCTAATTTTTATCATTAACGCTTTCATGATAAATTTTAGCCAATAACACACCCCAAAAATCTAGTTTTGTCTGAAAATATCATAAGCCCTCCCATCGTTCCATCAAACGGCGGGAGGGCTTTTTAACACAAGGTGCTTATTTGTATTATTTTGCCATTTTGTCCAGGATGCGCTTGATCTCTTCCAGCTTTTCCTTTTGCTCATCTTCGCTGCCGCTGGCAAACGCCTTGCGGACACAGCAATTGAGATGGGCAAGAATGATCTCCTGATTGGCTTTTCGCAATATGGCCTGGGTCGCCATGAGCTGGTTGGAAATATCCACGCAGTAACGATCCTCCTCGATCATCCGCAAAATGCCGTCCAACTGCCCACGGGCCGTTTTGATCAGCCGCTGAATTGCTGTCTTATCCCCTGTCATCGGTCACACGCGCTTTCTACACGCACAGCGGTAAAGCCTTCTTCGTTGACCGCATCCATCAACGCCTGGTCCGCAACGGCTTCGGACAACGTGATGACAGCCTGCTTTTCCGCCAGGTCTACAATGGCATCGGTAACGCCGGAAACCTTTTTCAGCGCTCGCTCCACGGCCATTTTGCAGTGATTGCAGCTCATGCCTTCGATCGTCATTACTTTTTTCATGGTGATGCACTCCTTTTTCTCTGATGCTTTGGGATTTGCAATGGAAAACGTCGCTTGCGCAACGGATCCAACCGGTTGTGTATCGTTCTCTACGCTGTCCTCTACCGGTTTTGGCCGGAAGAACTTCAGGCGCAGCGCATTGAGCACCACGCAGACAGAGCTGAAGCTCATGGCTGCTGCGGCAAACATGGGATTTAATTTCCAGCCCAGCAATCCGTAAAATACGCCGGCTGCCAGGGGGATCCCACAGGTATTATAGAAAAATGCCCAAAACAGGTTTTCTTTGATATTGCGCAGTACCGCCTTGCTCAATTGGATGGCGGTAACGACATCTTGCAGAGAATTCTTCATCAGCACAATGTCGGCAGATTCTATGGCGATGTCTGTTCCGGCACCGATGGCAATGCCCACATCTGCCCGGGTCAACGCCGGGGCATCGTTGATGCCGTCACCTACCATGGCCACCCGTTTCCCCTCTGACTGGAGCTTGCGGATCTCCTGCTCTTTCTCCTGCGGCAAAACCTCTGCCACGACACGATCCACCGCCACCTGACGGCAGATCGCCTCGGCTGTGCGCCGGTTATCACCGGTGAGCATCACGACAGAGATCCCCATGGCCTTCAACGACCGTACAGCCGACACGCTGGAGGGCTTTACGGTATCCGCTACGCCGATGAGGCCGATAAGATGGTCGTCCTCAGCAAAATACAGCGCTGTTTTGCCCTGATCTGCCAGACGATCCGCCGTCTGTGCGCACTGGGAAACAGAAATGCCCCGCTGTTGCATCATCTGTAAATTGCCGGCCAGATACTGCTTTCCCTGAAGCTGTCCGGCAACGCCCCGCCCGGCTATGGACTGGAAAAAGCTTACCGGCTCTGCCTGGATCCCCTGCGCTTTTCCGTAGGCTACAACAGCGTCGGCCAGAGGATGCTCTGAGCCAATCTCCAGCGACACGGCGATCTGCAAAAATTCTTCCAGCGAGAAACAGTCGCCATAGTACACATCCGTCACCTGCGGCTTGCCCTCGGTGATGGTGCCGGTCTTATCCAGCACAACAGTATCGATCTTGTGGGCCGTTTCCAGCGCTTCTGATGATTTGACCAGTATGCCGCTGGCGGCGCCTTTTCCGGTGCCGACCATAATGGCCACCGGTGTGGCCAGACCCAGTGCGCAGGGACAGGAAATGACCAGCACCGCAATGGCGATGGACAGCGCAAAAGAAAAAGGTTGTCCCACCATAAGCCATACGATCATGGCGAGGATGGCGATGGAAATGACGATGGGCACAAAGATCCCGCTGATCTGATCGGCCAGCTTTGCAATGGGCGCTTTCGAGGCGCTGGCCTCCTCCACCAGTTGAATGATCTGGGATAACGTGGTATCCTTGCCTACCTTGTCGGCCCGGATCTGTAGGTAGCCTGACTGGTTCATCGTTGCGCCGGTCACACTGTCCCCCGCCTGTTTTTCCACCGGGATGCTCTCTCCCGTAATGGCCGACTGGTCCACAGAAGCTGTTCCGCTGAGCACAGTGCCGTCTACGGGGATGCTCTGCCCTGTGCGGACCACCACGGTATCCCCTACCTGCACCGACGAAATGGGCAGCTCTGTCTCTATGCCGTCCCGCAAAACGGTAGCTGTCTTTGGCGCAAGATCCATCAGCTTGGTGATGGCCTCTGTCGTTTTGCCCCTGGAGCGGGTCTCCAGATATTTGCCCAGGGTGATCAGCGTTAAGATCGTTCCCGCCGACTCAAAGTAAAGGTCCATGGTATGATCCGACACCGTGGCAAGATCGCCGTGCCCTAAGGCGATACCGATGACGTAAATCGTGTAGATGCCGTACAGCACAGACGCTGACGAACCGACAGCGATCAGGGTATCCATATTGGGCGACAAATGAATCAGGGCACGAAACCCGTTTTGAAAATACTTTCGGTTGAGATATAAAATCGGCGTCACCAGCAAAAGCTGGGTGAACGCAAAGGTCAGGCCGTTTTCTGGGCCGTGAAACCAGGATGTCATAAAGGGCGGGATGGGCAAACGAAACCATTCCCACAGCATATGGTGCATGGCAAGATACATGAGCGGGACCAAAAACCCGATGGAAAGCAGCAAGCGGTTGCGCATCTTACGCACCGTCTTTTCTTCTTCCGCCGACGCCTTTTCCCGCTGGGACAACGGCAACGGACCCAGCTCTGCTTCCTCCCGCACCGGGACAGCGCCATAGCCGGCATGGGCTACGGCCTCTATAATGGATTCCTCTGTGACGACCGTTTCGTCATAGGATACGACCATGGTATTCGCTAACAGGTTGACCTGCGCTTTTTCCACGCCCGGCAGATGATCGACTACCCGCTCCACTTTTGCCGAGCAAGCCGCACAGCTCATGCCGGTCACCCGATAGCGTTGCTGCATAAAAATCACCTCCAATACCCCCACCCCCTGGGGGTGTATTGCTCTTAGTATACCCTCGTCTCATCGATTTGTCAATGGAAAATTTCTTTTCTTTACACAAACTTGTATCTCCCGGCAAAATCCTGTAAAATAAAAGCAGAAGTTTTCAGAAAAGAGGTCCCACTATGGAAAAACACTTGGAAGTGGAGCGGAGCATCATCAAAAAATACCGCAAAACAATTTGGAACCGGTTTATCGGTGGCATTAAAGATTACCAGCTTTTGCAGGAAGGCGACAAGGTAGCGGTGTGCATCTCCGGCGGAAAGGATTCCATGCTGCTGGCAAAATGTATGCAGCACCTGCAAAAATACAGCGATTTTGCTTTTTCTGTAGAGTATCTTGTCATGGATCCGGGCTATGCGCCGGAAAATCGCCGGCAGATCGAATACAATGCCCAATGCTTACAGATCCCCATCCATATTTTTGAAGCGCCCATTTTTAATGTGGTGGATAACATCCAACAAAGCCCTTGTTATCTTTGCGCGCGGATGCGGCGGGGATACCTGTATAAATTTGCAAAATCGCTGGGCTGCAATAAGATCGCCCTGGGTCACCATTTTGACGATGTGGTGGAGACGATCCTCATGAGCACCCTGTACGCTGGCGAATACAAAACCATGATGCCAAAGCTCCACAGCACCAATTTCCCCGGCATGGAGCTGATCCGTCCCCTGTACCTGGTGAAAGAGGAGCAGATCATCAGTTGGAAAAATTACAACGACCTGACCTTTTTGCAGTGCGCCTGCCATTTTACCGCCAGTGCCGAGATGATCGCCGATTCCAAGCGACAGTTTGTAAAGCAACTGATCCGGCAGCTCCGAAAGGATTCTCCCAATGTGGACAAAAATATTTTTGCCAGCGTCCACAACGTCAACCTGGAAACGATCATCGGCTACCGAACCAGTGACAGCGACACCATCCACAGCTTTTTAGAGCGCTATTGACCTTTGCAACGCAAAAACACCTCCCACGGCATGATTCCCTGGGAGGTGCTGCGCTATTTTCTTATGGTTTTGCGTAGGCGATGATGTAATCCTCTACCGTTTTGCCGCTTTCTAAGCCCTCTGCCATCTCCAGGGCGGGACTTTTCAGTTGCTCTGCCCGGCGGTACAAAGACTGCAAAAACCGTTCCTCGCCTTTCCCCCGCTTGCGCAATCCGTCCTCTGCCAGAGACAGCACTTGCAGCAGCAGCTTGGAGATCTTCTCCTTCTCCAAAAAGGATGGCCACCCCCGCTGGTTCAGCCGCTCCCGCAGGGCAATGGGACTGTATCCGCTGCCGTACAGCGCTGTATCCTCTGCCAAAAGCTGTGTCAGCTCCGGCAGCTTTTCCGCCAATCCCGCATGGAACGCCGCCGGCGCCATGATCTCTGCAACGGGCTGCGCGCAGATGCTTCGATACTCGATGGTGCCCCGGAACGTCAGGTCGACCAGCTTAAAAGAACGCAGATAGGCAAGGTCCTCCAGCTCCGGCGTAAAGGCAAGCGTTTGATAGCCCTGGCCGTCAAAATATTCTCCGGTGATCTGGCGAAAAGCAAAGTACGTTTCCAGAGGCGTTGGCCGGAAATTGAGATACTTGTCCCCCCGCTCCACGCAGTAAAGGCTCATGGATTTCAGATAATCGACCACTTCCGCTACAGACTGGAATTCCACCTCGTATAGATCCACGTTACGGCGGTTGAGGCCGTGGAGACTGTTCTTCCAAAACTGGTCCCGGCTGCACAAAAGCGTGTGCTGCTCTCCCCAGAGAGAATTGGCAAACAGCAGTGTTTTCAGCGGCTCCAGACGATTGAACGTATTGAGCGTTTCGGGAATATCATCCCGCTCTACATCCAACTGTACCTGAGAGGCGCAGGAAAACAGGCCAAAATCCGGATGGGTATGGAACGGGATCACATCGCCATAGTTTTGGTAAGATTGCAAATGATGGAACAGCATCCGGTAACGGCCATTGGGGATGGGCTCCTTTCGATTGTATTCATGATACGGGTTGATGCCCATTCCGGTCAGCATATGGTGTGACCGCTGTAACTGCTCCTGCAAAAAGGTATAGTATTCCGTAAATCTCCGGTGCAGAACAGAAAGATCATCTTCCACGCCAAAGGAAAGCTCCAGGGTATTGTAGCTGCAATCATAGGACAGGCTGTCTCCTGTTTTGGAGGAAGCGGCTGCGTTGATATGGCCCTCATCGTCCCGGCTGATCTGGTCAAAGGGGAACTGCTTCAGAAAAGCATCTGTCAGTTGGTGGATCACTGCGAAATCCACCGGTTCTTTTTTCAGGTTGACAATGGGCAGTTCAAATTCCACGCCAACATGAGATCGTCTTTTCCGCTCGGTCGGTTCGATATATTTCTGATAAATTGCCTTATCCAATGGTGTTGCAGCAATCATGTGGATTCCCCCTAGATGTTATACTCAAATTCCATGCTGCTGATGTGCAGCGTATCAAAAAATTCTGTGTGATGATTTTCGCCCTGCCGCAACAGCTTTCCGTCCCGATACACCAACAGCGTCGTCATGGGCACCTGATGCCACCCCGTTTCTTCCAGGGGCGCTGTGGAGAAAAGCACACTGTTTTCCCAGGTCTTGTAGTGGAGCGTCCCCAGCATATTGGTGTGCACATAAAGAAATGTTCCATCGTACAAAAGCAGGTTTAATTTATTCCGGTAAGACAGCCGTTTCACCGCCTGCTCCAACAGCAAAAATCGCTCTTCCGGTGACAGGGGCCCGCCGTTTTTCCCGATGGCGTGGTTCATCTGATCTACCAGGTACAGCAGTACCCGCTCGCTGTCGGTACTGCCCTTTTGCTGGGATTCGTAAGGAAACAGCTCCAGTCCGTTGAAGATGGTCCCGTTGTGGATCAGCGTCCACTCCACGCCGCTGTTGTCCCGCCTGGAAAAAGGATGGCAGTTTTTCGGATTGATGCTGCCAACGGTAGCCAAACGGATGTGCGCCATCAGGACCTGATGGGTGCCCAGATGGTCCAGGACCTTCGGCAAGCGCTGGCTGTCGATGGCGCGGACCGGCTCCTTTCGGATGCAGACATGGCCTTTTTCGAAGGTGGCCAGCCCCCAGCCATCGGGATGGGCGACGCTGTGACTGTAGAAGGTACGCAGATAGCCGTTGATATTTTGTGGATCCTGGGCTGAAAATCCAAGAATCTCACACATAAACATTCCTCCTGATTCTTCCTGATGGAAAAGTGAATTTTGCAAAATACTAGTTTACATATATGAATACTGTACTATAAAGGTATCATATCCTGACCACCTTGTCAAGCATTGTCGAGGGAATCTTCCATTTTTTCATCCTCCCCCTCTTGAAAACCTACTAAAAAGATGTTATTATAGGTGTATTACAAGGATGAGGTGAGCTTCCAATGAAAATATCCACCAAAGGACGTTACGCGCTGCGTATGCTGCTGGATCTGGCGGAGCATCAGGCAGACGGCTTTATTTCGCTGAAGGAGATCGCATCGCGGCAGAAAATTTCCAAAAAATATTTGGAGCAGATCGTGCCGATCCTCAATAAATCTGACCTGCTCAAAACGACCCGGGGATTCCAGGGCGGCTACCAACTGGCCAAAAGTCCCGACCACTGCACCGTCGGCGAGATCTTTCGGCTGACCGAAGGGGATCTGCGGCCCATTCCCATGGACTACAGCGAAATTGCCAATGGTCCCGGCAATGAACCGGCAACCCTTCCCGTCTGGAAAGGGCTGGACCGCATCATCAACGAATATCTGGACAGCGTTACCTTGCAGGACCTACTGGACCAGCAGCGAGAACGATATACCCACGACTATGTGATCTGAGCTTAAGTCCCTTTCGATTAAAGCCACAACGTCCCCTGCCCGATTTCCTTTGCCCACGTTTTTGCGTGCCGTAGGAATCAGGCAGGGGATCGTTATTTTTGCGCTGTCTCTTCTTACCAAATGTGCAGGAGCGATTGCAATCCCAGCGTAGTGCCGGTGATGCCTGCCCAACAGCAAAACCCAAGCAGGATGGGTTTGGCGCCGCTCTTGATGAGCTTTACGACGTCTGTGTTAAAGCCGATGGCGGCCATGGCCATGACGATGAGGAACTTCGACAGTGTTTTTGCCGGCGTGAAAAAGTTTGCCGGAACGCCGCAGGCAACCGCAATGGTGGTGATCACGCTGGCAGCGATGAAAAACAAAATGAAAAAGGGGAAGATCTTCTTAAAGGGGATCTTCTCGCCGCCCTGCTGCTTTGTCTTGCGGGTGCGGAAGAAAGCCAGTCCCAGTGTGATGGGGATGATGGCCAGCGTTCTTGTCAGCTTGACCGTAACGGCCTTGTCCAGCGTCTGGCTGCCCAAATTGTACATACTGTCCCAGGTAGAAGCAGCCGCTGTCACAGAGGACGTATCGTTGACAGCTGTACCGGCAAAGACGCCAAAGGCATCGCCGGTAGTTGTGGAAAAGCCCAGAGCTGTTCCCAGCCACGGGAAAATCAATGCCGCCAAAATGTTGAACAGGAAAATGACGGAAATAGACTGGGCTACCTCGTCCTCGTCGGCGTCGATGACCGGAGCGGTGGCCGCAATGGCGGAACCACCGCAGATGGACGAGCCCACACCAATGAGCGTGGCGATCTTACCGGGCATTTTCAGTACCCGCTGTAAAATAAAGGCCAGCAGCAACGATACGGTGATGGTACAGAGGATGATGGGCAGAGACTGGGTGCCCGTTTGCAACACGACCTCCAAATTCATGCCAAAGCCCAACAGGATGACGGCGTATTGCAGCACTTTCTTTGCTGTGAATTTGACGCCGGGTGCCAGCGTGCGTGCGATGGTATCGTTCCGCTTGAGCAGCAGTCCCAGCAGGATACCGGCGATGATCGCAAACACTGGTCCGCCGATGACCGGCACCAACTGCCCCAAAAAGTAACACGGTACCGCTACGGCCAGACAGAATAGGATACCCATCCAGCTTGTTCGAATAAACTCCTTCATGTTTTTGTTCCTTTCTGAAAAACTCTCTCTTGCACTATCTACTATACCCGTTTTTTACGATTTTGTAAAATGATAAATCTTGATATTCCCATAAATATTTCTTATAATAGGAACAAACGTGGTATTTGCCCATGGACAGGAGGCTTTTTATGCTGGATTTTCGAACCGAGACATTTTTAACGGTCTGCGAATATATGAATTTTACCCGGGCGGCCGCCGCTTTAAACCTGACACAGCCGGCTGTTTCTCAGCACATTCGCTATCTGGAAGAAAAATATGAAACGCCGCTGTTCCTGCGGGAAAAGAAAAAGCTGCGCCTGACCCCTGCCGGAGAATTACTGCGCGCCACCCTGGAAACGCTGCGCAACGATGAAACGACGCTGAAAAATCGGATGCGGGAAAGTCTATCGGACAAAAAGATCCTGACCTTTGGCGTCACCATGACCATTGGCGAATACATCATCCCGCCAGCCATTAGCAAGCTGATTTCCGCCCATCCCGACACGGATCTTCGCATTCGCTACGGCAATACCCAGACGCTCCTATCCTATCTGCGAGAGGGCAATATGGATTTTGCCATTGTGGAAGGCTATTTTAAGCCAGACCACTACGAGACACGGCAATTCAAGCAGGAAGAATATATTGCCGTATGCTCCAGCCACCACCGGTTTGCGCAGCCGATCCACACGCTCCAGGATCTGACCCGGGAACGACTGCTCCTGCGGGAAGCCGGTTCTGGCACTCGGGCTGTTCTGGCTAAAGCGCTGGCATTGCAAAATTTATCGGTCAGCGATTTTCATCACCGGGTGGAACTGGAAAGCATCCACTGTATTGTCCGTCTGCTCTGCGATGACTGTGGCATCTCCTTTTTGTACCGCTCCGCTGTAGCGCAGGAAATTGCTGACGGCATCCTCCAAAAGATCCCCCTGTCCGGATTTGAGCTGCAACGGGACTTCACCTTTCTCTGGAACAAGGGCAGCGCTTTTAGCAGTGAATATGAAGGGATCTTCCGGGAACTAAAGCAGTATATCGACGCTGCCCAATGACCACCACAAAAAAAGCCTCCCGTTTTGGGAGGTTTTCCATTATGTCGAAGGGCCTTGCGGCTCATCTTTTGTCGGCGTTTCCCCTTCTTTTAACCGGGCGGAAGTCCCCTCTCCCCAGGAATACTGGGTCATATAGGGCAGAGTGCGGATCGTCTCCTCGTCCTCTCGCTCCAGACAATCATAAAGATCGCAGTCTACCACTTCCCGATTTAACGCCAGACTGTTGTAACACTTGAGAATCGCTTCCTCTGCACCGACTGCTTTCAGCGTCGCCATCATGGAGGAGATGATCTTCTGAATATATCCCTGTGCCCGCTTGTCATAGGGGCGATCTTCAAACAACACAGCCGCCAGTTCCTTTACGGTACAGGATGCGCCGCCAAGATGGACAAGATACGCCAGCGCTTCCTTTGCTTTGGAGCGCCGAAAGGCGACGGGTGTTCCGTCGGGACAAAATACCGCAAAATTGCCAAAGCAGCGGATCTGCAGAACGGTGGGTTTTCCCGGTGTGACCGGATAACGAAGGTCACATAGCTCCCTGCGCACTGCTTCCAGCGTCACCGGCTTGAGCAGGTATCCGCTGGCGTGCATCCGCATGGCGTCTCCCGTATAGCCGCTGTGGGCCGTGACAAAAATAATGTTCACCTTTGGCTGTAACGCCTGTAACCGCTGGGCAGCTTCCACGCCGTTCATAGACCGCATTTCAATATCCAGCAGGGCGATGTCACACCCCTTTTCTCCGGCATAGGAAAGCAGATCCTCTGGATCGCGGAACCCCTTGACAAAAGCGTCGGGATACGCTTTTTCCACTGTCTCCTCCAGATGCGCCAAAGAAAGTCGTTCGTCATCAGCGATCAAAATCTTCATGCTGCCTTCCTCCTTTCTTGGAAATCATCACGTTTTGCCTTGCGATCATTGCTGTAATGCTCGGTCATGCTTTTTGTTTGGATTTCGCTTTAAGGCATCTTCAAAAATGTTTTCCTCGATCACGTTATCCACATCATACTGCACCGCATAAGTGATCTTCCGCTGGCCTCCAATGATGCGATAGGATACGCCAACGATCGTTGCCGGTTCCTGCTTGCCCGACCAGGTATCTACCAGAACAGAATCCTGCAAATGGAACAGATTTCCCCGCACTTCCTCTGTAGTACCACCGGAAATCGTGTCCAGTTCTGATTCTTCCAATTCATTTTTCCATAGCGCTGTGTCCTTTTCTGCCATAGCCATTCACTCCATTCTATTTCATGTCTCATCATACTTTCCCTTATGATGTTTATTCTACACCCCGAAGTGCAACAAAACTGCAACAAAATCGCAATAAAATGGGCTAAAAACAAAAAAATTTTAAAATTTTTTCTTTTTTATGGCCACACAGCAAAAAAGCAGCGATTTTCTCACCGCAAATTGCCGTGATCTTTCGCTGCTCTTTATTCTGGCTATGCAGATGGTTTTGCAAAGAGTAAGAGATGATGCTCGTTGTCATCCAGATCCTCTTCATAGGGGATCGTACAATCTTCATCCTCATACATCGTATAACCGTCGGGAATGACAACGCTGAAGTAGTCTCCCTTGCGCACGGTTCGAGAATATACCTTTTCCTTTTTCGTATTCGGGTCCAGCACGACCGTCAACGTACGCAGGTCTGTGTCCGGCTTGGAGCGCTCCTCCATCTCCGCTGCCTCTTTGGGCAACGGGGTATCATAAGTGATTTTCGAGCGATAGTCCACCGTCATCTTGCCGTCAGCGTCTGTGAGCGTCTGCCTACCCTCAATCAGCTCATACGTCTTGCTGTCCAGCACATAAACGTAGTCACAGTGATCGCCTTTGGATAATCCCAAATCTGGTTCATCCTGCTTTGCGTCATACTGGGTCTTGAGATGGATCTGTGTACCGTCATCCGTGGCGCTGACCAGTGTTTCCTCCCGGAAGCTGTCTGTCAGAAAAATGCTTGTATAGGTCTCACGGTATTTTCCGCTGTCTGCATAGAGCACGCCGGAAAATTTGCCGTCATAGTAAACGAAGGAAAAATCATCGCCGACCAATTGCCGGTAATCATCGCCGAGCTCATAGAAATACCGCTCCCGATCAATGTAGACCGTAAAATCCTCCGACCCTACCGTCTGCCGAATACTGCGATGGTTTTGCAGCAGATTGCTTGTCTTATTGGCTTCATAAACCCGGTCAAGATCAATTTCCCCGGTAATATCTTTGGTGCCGCAGCCAGACAGCCAGAATGCGGACAGACAGATACAGCAAAGCAGCAGCACTGCCGTTTTTTTGCGGGACCTCTTCCCCCAATGTTTGGCATCCCTGTGCGCCCTTTTGGATCTCATCCCATCTCACCTGTCCTTTCTTCCGATAACACAATGGGTCAACAAGTCGCTTTTGCCGCCTGCTTTGGCGCTTCTGTCACCGCTTCCTGGCCCAGATCCAGCCGTTGTCTTGCGACCAATTCCGCAAAGAATCCATTCTGGGCGATCAGCTCATCATACTTGCCGTCCTCAATGATCTTGCCCTTATCCAGCACGATGATCCGGTCACACTGCTGGATGGTGGACAACCGGTGGGCAATGACGATCCGTGTGCATTTGAGATTGGCCAGCGATTCGGAGATCTTCTTCTGGGTCAGGTTATCCAGGGCGCTGGTGGCCTCGTCAAACATCAGGATCTTCGGCTTTGGCGCCACGGCACGGGCGATCATCAAGCGCTGCCGCTGACCGCCGGAAATACCGCCCTGCCCCTCAGAGATCACGGTGTGCATCTCCATGGGCATCTGGCGAATATCCTCGGCAATGCCGGCCAGCTCCGCCGCCTCCCACGCTTCGTCCATCGTAAGGCGCGGCGCAGAAATGACGATATTGGAATAGATGTCGCCCTGGAACAGCTTGCCGTTTTGCATCACGGTGCCGATATTTTTCCGCAGAGATTTAAGGTCGATATTGCTCAGGTCCTTTCCATCGTAAAAGATGGCGCCCTTTTGGGGCTTTTCAAAACCCAGCATCAAACGCATCAGCGTGGACTTGCCGCAGCCCGTTGCACCGACGATGGCCACATATTGGCCAGGCCGGATCTTCAGCGAAAGATCGTCGATGACCAGCGGCATATTTTCCTGGTAGCGGAAGGAGATATTGTTCAGCTCGATGCCGCCGCTGAGCCGTGTGATCACCTGCTTGCCCTCGGAGATTTCCGGGACCGTTTCCAGCAGCGGCTTCACCATCTCCAAAACCGGTTTGATGCGGGCCACGGTCAGTGCAATGGACTGCACCGACAAAAACGCGCCCGACACCATGCCGTAAGCGGCGTTAAAGGCGTAGTAGTCGGCAATGGAGATCCCCGACTGAACGGCCATAAAGTACATGACAAAGCTGCCGGCCAAAGAAATACCGGTGGAGATCACGCTGTTGATCCGCAGGAAAACCGGCGGACGATAGGATAGCTCCGCCTCCTTGGCGTACAGGTTGCCCCAGCGGGCAAAAGCACGTTTTTCCGCGCCGGCCAGCTTGATTTTCTGGATACCGGTGAGCAGCGCATACGTCATGCCGCTCTCCTTAGAGGACAGCTCCATCTGGCGCTTACTGATCTTCATCTGCATCAGCGTGGATGCCAGAGAAAAGGCCAATGTGATCCCGATGATCACCAGCGCTGGGATGACCAATGATGGTGCGTAAGCGAAGATCTGCGTAATATACAGCAGAGAAAACAGAGAGCTCAGGCCGGAGGATAAAATGGTGGACACCAGCATATTACACAGCGTATTGATGCTGGAGGCACGGGAGGACAATTCACCGGCGCTGTACTGTTTAAAGAAATCCGCCGGCAGCGACAGCACCCGCATCATCGTTGCGCCCTCAACGGAAATACTCATCTTCGTATTGATCCGGGCCGTTACCAAAGATTTTGCCGCCGAGATCAAAAGCTGAGTAATGGTCACGCACACCATAAAGATGGTGATGGAGATCAATAGCCGCATACTGCCCGAATTGATGACGTCGGAAAACAGCAGGCTGTTCAGCTTTGGCGTCAGCATACCGATAAGGGTAACGGCCAGCGTTACGATGCCCAACAGCACAAAGTCGGAGATCGACAGCGTTTCGACGATATACTTTAGCAGTGCCGGGATACCCAGCTTCTTCAGCGGGAACGGCTTATAAAACGCCACAGCTTCCTTTTCAAACAGCTTTTGCCGTTTCTTATTGACCCGCATCCGTTTGCCTGTATCCGGGTCAATGTAGCTATAGCCCGACAGTCCCGAGGGGATCAGCGCCACAACGGTCCCGTCGCTTTTGCGCACGCCCAGCATAGCGCCGATGGCGTCCTTATACCAGCCATCGTCTAAATTGACGTTCCGCCGCATGATGCCGTAGGGCCGCAGGAGATATTCCAATTGATCGTCCCGGTTTTTGATGCTCTCCGGCACTTCCCGGGTCTTGACATGGTAATATTTTAAGATCTGGTCAAAGGTGCTCTTGGCAATCTTCTGGTCATCCTGAAACTGAGAGCCCGCCTTGTTGCCGACGACAGACCGGGCGATGTTGAGAAAGGAATCTGTGAAAACATCGTCGTCGTGTTGTTTTCTTTGTTTTATCTGTTCATCAAACCAACCCATGTTTCCACCTCCTTATTCATTGGACACCAGCTCGGTGTAAACGCCGCCTTTAGCGTACAATTCGTCATGGGTACCCCGCTCTACTACATTGCCGTGATCCAGTACGATGATCTCGTCACAGTCCCGAATGGTGGACAGCCGGTGGGCAACGACGATACAGGTAATGCCCCGGTCCTTGATGGCCTTGACGACCTCGTACTCTGTCTTTGCGTCCAAGGCGCTGGTGGCCTCATCCAAAATGATGATGGTCGGATCCTGCGCCAGCACCCGGGCGATCTCCATCCGCTGCCGCTGACCGCCGGAAAAGTCTTTGCCGTCCTCAGTCAGCTTATACTGATAACCGCCGTCCCGCTGCATGATGTCGTCGTGGATCTGCGCATCACGGGCCGCCATGATCATCTCAAAGTCCTCGATGGAGTCATCCCACATCTTGATATTGTTGGCGATGGTATCCTCAAACAAAATAATATCCTGATCCACAACGGCCAGAGAACCCCGGAACACACTGCGGTCAATGTCTTTGATGGGCTTGCCGTCAAATAGGATCTCGCCGCTCCAGGGCTGGTATAGGCCGGAGATCAGCTTAGAGAGCGTCGATTTACCGCAGCCCGACGAGCCGACAAAAGCCACCCGGCTGCCGGTTTTCAGCGTCAGATTAAAATCTTTGATCAGCGGCTCACCCAGGCGGGAATAGCCAAAGGTGACGTTTTTCATCTCCACATTGCCGGACAGCTTACTGTATTCTGCGTCTTTTTCTTCCTCTTCGCTTTCGTAGTTCACGTCTGTGGGATATTCCATCACATCCTCTACCCGTTCCATTTCGGTGCGCATCTCCTGCAGCGTCTGTCCGGCGCTGATCAGCGTCATGGCAGGGGCAGTGAAGGAGCTGAGCAAGCCCTGGAACTGGGCGATCATACCGACAGTAAACTCTCCCTGCATGGTCAGGTATACGCCGATCATCAACACGGCGGTGCCTGCCAGGGACGAGACCAACGTGGGGATCATGCCGAGATACTGATTGAGCCGGGCAAACCGGACCTGCTGCGTATTGACGCTGGCCTGGTAGCCGGACCATCTTTCGAAGTAACCGTTCTCGGCGCCGCTGGCCTTAATGGTCTCGATCATCTCGATGCCCGCAACGGTGGCGCTGGCCAGCTTACCGGAATCCCGCATCTGCACACGGGTGATATTGATCCGCTTTTTGGAGATGATATTGGAAACGATCAAGTTGACCACGATAGCCACCAGGCCGATCATCGTCAGCACCCAGCTATACCGCAGCATGACCACCAGATAAAAGATCATCATGATGGTTTCCAGCACCAGCGGCGCAAAGGTATTGACCAGTCCCTCCGCAATAGAAGCATTGGTGCCCTGGCGCTGCTGGATGTCACCGGCCATGCGCTGGGAGAAAAACTCCATGGGCAAGCGCAGGACCTTCCACATAAAGCTGGTATTGCCCACCACAGACATTTTGCCGTTGATCCGCAGAGAGTACACGGCCTGGATCCACGCCACCACCAGTTGGATAATCCCCATGCCGCCTAGGGCGATGAAGAAGGGAATCACCCATTCTGGGTTTTGCCCCGTGAGCAGCCGGTCCAGAAAGATCCGTGAGAAGGCCGGATTGATGATGCCCATCAGCGATGAAATACAGGTGGTGAGCACCACAAAAGCTACTGCCGCTCCGGTGCCGATCAACCGCTTTTTGGCAAAGCTGAGGATGCTCTTCTGCTTGCCGCCCGGTTCAAAATCGTCCCCCGGCTCCATCATCAGGCAAATGCCGGTAAACGATTCGTCAAAGGTTTCCATAGAAACCGTATAGTTGCCTCTGGCAGGGTCATTGAGATAGGCTTTATTGCCCCGGAACCCGTCCAGCACCACAAAGTGGTTAAAGTTCCAGTGGATGATACAGGGAAACGTCCCCTTTTCCCGCAGCTCTTCCGGCTCGAACCGATAGCCCTTTGCGATCATCCCATAGCTTCTGGCAGCTTTGAGCATATTTCTCGCATTGGAACCATCTCTCGACACGCCGCAGTCGGTACGGACCTGCTCCAGCGGGATCCACTTGTCATAGTAGGCCATCACCATCGCCAGCGATGCAGCGCCGCATTCCAGCGCCTCCATCTGCATAACGACCGGCACCTTCACCACGCCCCCCTGCACAGGATGTTTGATTTTCGTCTTTTTCTTCTGCATAGGGCGTCCCTCAATTCAACACAAATGACATCGGCGCAATACTTTCTGTCGTGATCTTTACGTTGTAAGTGCCGTCATCCAGGTCAGCCGGCGTCGTCACATGGTAGACCCACTCTCCTTTTTGCAGGTTGCCCACATGAAGCGTATAATCACTCATCTCATTGGTATCCTGGCTCGCTTCCCGGCTGATGCCCTCTACCTTAAGTTGCTGGCCGTCGGCCTCCAGCGTCATGCCTTCCTTTACAGAGGAGATGTTCTCCTCCTTCACATAACAGGTCAGCACCCCATCCTTGCAGACGCCAACGGTGCTGATCTGGGTATCCAGCCGGCCGAAGATCCCCCACACGCAAACGCCGATGAGCAGGATGATTACGCCCACCATAATCATCCAAACGCTGGGATTGGACACCCGGACGTAGTCGTTGAGCTGCTCTGGCGAGGAAACCTTTTCAAGACTCTTTTTTCTGAAAATTTTATGATCCATACCGCACTCCCTTAAATCGTTTTCTGAATCGTCAAAATGTTTTTGCCATCTTTATATTCATAAGAAATATCGTCCATGCTCTGTTTGACCATGTAAATGCCCAGGCCGCCAATTTCCCGCTCCTCCGCAGAAAGGGTCGTGTCTGGCGATTTTTGCTGCAGCGGGTCGAAAGGCACGCCGTGGTCCATAAAGGTGATCACCACCGACAGCGGCTCCCCCACTACCTGAACACAGACTGTGGCCGGTCCAATTTCCGGATTGTACGCATAGGCGGCAATATTGCCAAACAGCTCGTCGATGGCGATATTGATCTGCATCTGCGCTTTCATGGAACAATTGAATTCCTCCAACTGCTCATCGACAAACTGGGTGACCACTTCGATATTTTCTTTGATCGCGTCTACTGTCAGCTTTTTCATTCTTCTTCCTCCTTGTTCCCTTTATATTGCAGAGAAACCATGGTAATATCGTCAAACTGCGGCGCTGTCCGCACAAACCGATCCACATCTGCCTTGACGCCTGCACACAGCGTTTTTGCGTCCGGCGTCCCGATAGAATTGAGGAAGCTTTGCAGCCGTTCCTCTCCCTAAAGGGCCTCGTTGAGATCGGTGGCTTCGGTCACGCCGTCGGTGTAGAGATAGATCTCATCCCCCGGCTCCAGTTGCAATTCGTTTTTCCGGTAGTGGATGCCCTCCATACCGGCCAGCACAAAACCGGCGCGGCTCTTCAGATAGGTAAATTCGCCGCCCTTCTTTCGCATCAGCGGCGGATTGTGGCCGGCGTTAGCAAATTCTACCAGTCCGGTCTTTAGATCCAAAATGCCCATCCAGGCCGTTACAAACATCCCGGCTTCATTGTTTTCGCACAGCTTTTCATTGGCCAGCGTAAACACATCGTTGACTGCGTTTCCGGCCTCTGCGAGACTCTTGATCAGCGTTTTGGCCGTCATCATGAACAGCGCCGCCGGAATGCCCTTACCGGAAACGTCCGCAATGAGAAACGCCAGATGGTCCTGATCCAGCAGATAGAAATCATAGAAGTCGCCGCCGACCTCTTTGGCCGTATCCATGGTGGCGTAAATGTCGAACTCTGTCCGGTTAGGATAAGGTGGGAACACGCTGGGCAGTGCCGAATGCTGAATGGATTTGGCAAACTCCAGCTCCTTGTCGATCCGGGCTGCCTCCGCTTCGATATAATGCTTGAGCGTAGTGACCGTGGCGTTGATGTCATCGGACAGCTTTGCAAATTCCTGGTTACTGCGGACATCTACCACAATATCCAAATTGCCGTTGGTGATCTCCGACAGGGAATGGTTCACCTTGCGAAGATTGTCCAGGATCAGATGCTTGATGAGCAGGAATACCAGCATGAACAGCAGACCAAAGACGACGATCTCCATAAACAGCGTAATATAAGAGGAAACATCTCTGGAGAAAACAGCCTCCTGCCGCGGCAGGACCGAGATGATGTAATAGCCCTCCGACTTTACATACATACAATAGCTCTTTTCCCCATAAACCTCCGCTTCAAACCGCTGCTCTTGCTGGATGGCGTTTTCCTTGATCTGAATGCCGGCTGTCTCCAGACTAGTGCCCTCGTTCTGGTTCCGGTCACTGACGATCTCTCCCGATTCGTTGGCGATGAGGATGAATCCGCCCTCGCCCACATGGCGGTTTCTCGTGATGCCGATGACCTGGCCGTCGATGTCCTTTTGGAATCGCTTGGCATCGTAGGCCACCTGGACAAATCCGCCATCCTTTAAGGTAACGGCGCCATATTTCCGCAGCACGCTACTGTCTGAGGACGTAGGGCCGTAGCCCTGCACAAATTCTGTCGTCGTTCCGTCCAGCAGTTGTAAAAATTCTGACGACTGGGAACCGCCGTTCATATTATAGAAAATAAAGTCCGGATTGGTAGACGTGCGGATAACGCCCCATTTGTCGATGATATTGATCTCGGCAATATCATACTTTTTTCGCAGCGTATCCAGCGTTTGTGTGTCGACGTTTGTCAAAGATTCTACTTCATCGGCAACCGATCTCGTAATGGTCAACAGGTTCTTGTCTGAAGCGTCGTTGATGTCCTCCTTCACGTCGTCGATGTTCAGCCGCAATAGTTCATTGGCATTGTTTTCCGACATTTGCGTCTGTAGGACAAAGGACAGTGTCGTCGCCGCCAAAAACGCCGCAACCACGCTGAACATCAACCAGATAGAAAACTTTTGCGATAGCTGCAGCGGCCCGTGACGGTCCTGCCGCTGGTCTGACTCCAGAAAATACAGGACCAGCGCCGCGCCGGTGACCGATGCGGTATTGAGCAGGATCATGGTCAGCGCACAGGTGCGCACAAAGGAGAAGGCTGTGCTGACGTCGTGCATATTGGTCAAAAAGATCAGCAGCATGTGCAGGATCTCTGTGACTGCCGCGATGGTCATGGCGTGATACCAGGGCGCGCGTTTGTTGTCAAACAGGAATTTTCGCAGCGCAGCGCCAAAGCATCCGGCAAACACCGTTGCGATGGAACAGGCTAACTGCGTATATTCCCCCGCGCCCCAAAAAACGGCCAAATAGCGTTCCACTCCGCCGATAACTCCGGCAATGACGCCCGATGGCGCCCCAAAAAACAAGCCGGCACAAAGGGGCGCAGCATCCCGCACATTGATGATGGCGCCGCCGGTATCGATACCGAATTCTGTGCCGCACACAGCCAGTGCGCCAAAAAGGAGCCCGTATATGATTTGCTTTTTTATGTAGTGCAGTTTACCGAACCGTGTTCGTCTATCCAGCAAAAATAAGCCGGCAGACAGCAGAATCGGTACGGCGGCTGTGACCGCTAAAATGAAAATCGTCACCCTGTTACCCCTTCCGTGGCTTTTGTCAAAATGGGATCACGCAATGGTCAAAATATCCACAAATCCGGTCACTTCAAACACTTCCATGATGGTGTCGTTGACGTTATGGATAACCATTTCTCCCTGCTTATTCATGATCTTCTGCGCCGTCAGCAATACCCGAAGGCCTGCAGAGGACAGATATTCCAGTCCGCTGAAATCGAGATCCAGCTTTTCCATTCCATCGATCGTTTCTTTTAAAACCGCTTCCAATTCCGGCGCCGTCATCGTATCCAGACGACCTGTCAGCTTCAGCTCCAAAGTGTTTCCGTTTTGCTTTTTTTCGATTGTCATGGGATAACCTCCAAATGCTCTCCATTGCCAACGCAACTTCAAATTGATTTTCTTTTCATTATAATCTATTTTCCTGTGCCGGTCAAGGCGCAAACCGCCGAAAAATCCGATACCTATGCGCTTTTTGGGGAATATCATCGCCGGACATCCAATCGTCTACAGAAAGCCTTCCCCTCCATCGCTCCTACAAAAAATGGGCAATTTCTTGAGCAGCGTCAGACAAGCAAAAAAGCCGGAGGCCGCAGGAATAGAGGCTTCCGGTTTTTCGTTAGGAGGATCTCCCGTTTATTCCACCAGCGGCAGAGACGCCAGCGTCTCCTCGGCCCAGGAATATTGTTCCATGTATGCCCCCTGGTACAGATGGACCGCATAGGGAACGCCTTTCAGAAAATCATAATAGTCGCAGTCCACCATATTTTCCCGGATGCTGATAACGTTGCGCCCTTTCAGGATCACATCCTCTGCATCGACACTGGCCAGCGTATTTTTCAGATCGGAGATCAGATTGCGCAGGTTGCTCTGCTGGGACGAGCTGTTGGGCTTATCCTCCCACAGCACGGCCAAAAGTTCCCCCATGGAACAGGTACTGCCTTTCCGGTCCACCAGATAGGCCAGCATCTCCTTTGTCTTGGCCCGGCCAAAAAGCAGGGGCTCGCCGTTAGCGTACACCTCAAAGCTGCCAAAGCAATGGATCTGCAGCTTTTTGGTCCCTGTGGGGCGCAGCGGAAACCGCAGGTTTCCCATGGCACGGCGCACCTTTTCCGGTGTGATGGGCTTGAGGAGATAGTCGCTGGCCGCCAGAGAAAACGCATCCAGCGGATATTGATCGTGGCCGGTGGCAAAGATCACATTGACCCGCCGGTTCCGCTCTTTTAGCCGCTTGGCCAGCTCCAGTCCGGAGATCCCTCGCATTTCAATATCCAGAAACGCAAGATCGAACCGGGTCTTTTCCGCAAGCGCCAAGGCCTGCTCCCCGTCTCGGGCTCCTGCCAGTGTTGCCCTGGGCGCAACTTCCCGGATGGCCTCCATCATATTCTCCAGCGCCAGTTTTTCGTCGTCGACTGCCAGAATGTTCACAGGCGGTCCTCCTTCTTTTGTACAGTAATGACTGCGGTCGTTCCGCGGCCGATCTCACTTTGAATGTCCAGCGATGCGCCGCACATGGTGGCCAGGCGGCTGCGCACGTTGGAGATACCGATATGGCTGCGATTGTCATGAAACTCCAAATGTTCCGGGTCAAAGCCTACGCCGTCATCATCAATGGTGATGACATAACGATCCGGCTCCTCCCGTGTGGCAATGCGCACCGTGCCGCCGCCCGGTTTTTTCCCCAGGCCGTAACGCACGGCGTTTTCAACTAGAGGCTGCACCGTCAATGTGGGCACCATAAACCCGGTGGCCTCAATATCGTAAACCACCTGCAATTCCTCCCGGAATCGGGCTTCCTCCAGGGAAAGGTATTTCTTAACGTGTTCCAGCTCCGTTGCAAAGGGAACCGGCTCCTTACAGTTTAAGGAATCCAGGTTGCCCCGCAGGTAATCGGAAAAATTCGCCACGACATTTTGGGCTTCCTTCGGGTCTTTCCCGCACAGATAGTAAATCGTATTCAACACATTATACAGAAAATGCGGCTGGATCTGACTGAGCATGATGGCTGTCTGCATATTGGTGTTTTCCCGCTCCTTGGCGCAATAGCGCTCCACCTGGTCATTGAGGATGAACAGAAACATGACAAACGCGCCCAAAATAGATGCGATCAACGTCAGTACCAGTCCGTAATAAAATAGCTGCCCGATCAATGCCGCTGTGGGCAGCAGCAAATAGCTGCCAAAGGCCAGCTTTTGTTTTTTGGACAGAGACGCGCGTTCCCAAACAAGCAGGACAGCATCCAGCAAAAAGGAGCAGATACTGACAGCCTGAGACAGCCAGAACAGCTCGCCCCGATGGTACACGTTGCTGCTGTCTATGTAATAATACATCTTGTTGAACTGGGAAAGAACCAAGAGCCCGAGCTGTCCGCCATAAAAAATGCCAATGCCGACACGCAGTTCTTTCTTTTTCCACTGGGGGTCGATGCAATAAAGCAGATACCAGGTCACGCAGAAGGTCAGCAGATAGCCAAAGAAAAATTCTGAGAAATTGGAGATCCGCACCGCATAAAATCCAACTGTTCCCGCAGCACCTCGAAAAATTTGACCGCTCATATTAGACAGCAGATCAATGAGCAGACAGAGAAACAGACAGATAAAATAACGGCTGTCTTTTTTCTCGATCTTTGTGCCGATCAGCACCGCTATGATCCCCATGATGCACAAGGAGATGCCGCACAGCTCGATGGAAATATTCACCGCTTTCAACAAATTCAACGATGATGCCCCCCTTTTTTTGAACAATTCCAATGGAAACTAGTTCCATTGTAACACATTCCTTTTTCCAGGGAAAGCAAAAACTGATGGAAATTTTTGTTAAAAAACAGACGAAAACGCCGTAGAACTCCCGCGACGTTTTCGCCTTATTTCATGATCTATTTTTTATTTTGTGGTCTTAACCGTAATGGTCTTGCCAGCGCCTGTTACCTTTTCGCCGTTAGAGGCCGTGGTGTAAGGCTTTACAGTCAGCTTGTAGGACTTGTTCGCCTTCAGGTCGCTAATGGTCTTTTTCAGTGTTGCGGCGCCATTTTGTGTGGTGACAGTGGCAATTCTCTTGCCGTTTGCGTTATAAATGAAATAGCCGTTTGCACCCTTGACCTTGCTGAACGAGATCTGCGCGGAGGTCTTTGTCTGCTTTACTTGCTTCAGATTCTTAACAGCAGCCGGAATGGTCACATCTGTTGTGGAAGCTGCGACGACGTCACTTGCATCGCTGTACCAGTTTTTGCCGTTCTCATCTGTAGTGAAGGACTGGACGAAATAATGATAGGTCTTGCCTGGCTCCAGACCGTCGATGGTCTTGTAGATGGTTGCGGCACCGTTCTGGGTCGTTGCGGTGGCGACCTTTTGGGGAATCTCGCCGTCTGTGTTGAAGATCACATAACCGTCTGCGCCGTAAACTGCGTCAATGGCAAGCTGCACAGAGGTGGCACGCTGCTTGGACTGCTGTACATTAGCCGGCGTCTGAGAGGTGATCTGGAATGATGCAATGTTAAAGCCCTGATATTCGCTGTCCTCTGTTGGGCGGATACCCAGAACTGCCTGGCCGATCTCGCTGTTCCGAAGATAAAAAACATAGTAGTCCTTATCTTTTACCAGCTTCTTGCCCTTGTAGGTGACAACGATGTCCTCATCCGGCACAAAGACGTCTCTGCCGCCGGCAAAGTTCTGGCAGGACAATGGTTCGATCTCGGCCTGCATCAGGTTGGGCTGGCCGTTGATATGGCTAAACTCGTTGTAAGCAGTGATCTGTCTGATCAACTTGATGGCTTGTTCCTCGGTCATACCGGACAGATCCATCACGCTGTAACCATATTTGCAATCGTCGTCCTCAATAGCCCACATGACAGCACGGATCTTGCCGTCTGTTCCCTTGGTGCAAGCAGCGATGATGTTGTCCTTTTCCAGCTTTTCATCTTCCAGACGGGTCAAATTATACTGCTTATAATTTTTGATCTCCTCATAGAAACTGGCCTTATCACCGCTCTTGATGAAATACGTATTGTTCATGTAAGGCTCTTCACTGTCATTGCCGTTTGGCACAGTGACGGTGATCATGCCGCCGGTGACCTTTTCTGGGCTGGCCGCCTCGATCTTATAGTTGCTAAATACCGGCAGATTAAAGCTGAAACCGGCAACGACTCTTGCTTCTGGCATACTGAGGCATTCTTCAAACTCATTCTTGACCTGATCTTCTACGCTTTCGCCGTCTCCATTCTGGGTAGCGTCCACAGTGCTCTGCGTCGTAGTGTTTGCCTCTGCTGCAAAGGCGGTGACAGAGGTTGCGCCTACAGTCAGCATAGCTGCCAGGGCTGCGCAAAGAATGGATTTCAGTACACGATTAGATTTCATAAAGCAACAACTCTCCTTCGTCATTTTTATGTTTGCATTAGTTATAGCAGACCGCCCCTGAGAACGCAAGAGCACAACCCAGGACAAACCCATGACAAATCGATCCGTTTTTTCCAGTTTTTGAAAACTTTACAATTTGTTCATATTTTGCTGTCGATTTTATTTGTGCAATATTTATAAATTTTTTAACCTTCATCAGCAATTTGCATAAATCCTTCAGATGGCTTTCTTGCTCCATTTTGCGGTGTCTGCTGCCCGTGTTTGACGGCTTTGCTCCTGCTTTCCAAAAGCGGCAGGGCGCTCTGTCTCCTGCTTTCCAAAAGCGGCAGGGCGCTCTGTAATGAAGCAGTTTGGTTTTGTTTCCACCTGCATGATGCCAAGGCAAACGCAACAAAAATCGTCGTTTGGGGCAGAAGTGAAAATGATTGTGAATATTTTACACGCTTTTTCAAAAATTTACAAAAAGTTCATAAAATCAGGGACAATTTGTCCCGAAGTTGTCCTACTTGATGTTTTATACTATAAGTGGTATGGTACATTTTTCTTCTTTTCAGCCATACTGGGCGTTGCGGTATCATCATGGGGCTTAACCGACGCCCATGATACAACACCTTCTTTCATTTGCGGAAAAACGCCGTATTGCGCCGTGCTGCTCTTTGCAGGCGTTTTGTTCCGTTTTCTTTCTAAAGTGTTCACTCCCAAAGGAATAACAAAGGGGTTTTGATCGCTTTTCTTCAACGCTTTCTTTTCCGAAAGTTGTTCCTTCTTTCCCACACTTTGGAAAAACACCCTCTGGGGAATACCGTAGTGCCAGGCGGACAGTTTTACGCTGTCCGTCTTTCTTTTTGCCCAAAAGGGTGGCCCTTGATTTGTGCTGAAAAATCCCCTATAATAAGGAAAAATGACTGGAAACGCGCCAGGAGATCCCATTGGACTTCCGGCGGGATGGGAGAAGTTTCATGCAGTTTAAAGATAAATTAGTTTTTTTGATGCAGATCACCCAGACCTCCAACAAAGAGCTGGCAGAAGGGATCTCTGTGGACCCTTCTTTAATCAGTCTGCTGCGTACCGGCAAACGGCAGCTGCCACGAGATTGGGAGCGGCTGCAAAAGATGGCCCTGTTTTTCGCAGGTCGCTGCACGGCTGACTTTCAGCGCCGGGCATTGGCGGAGATGCTGGGCTATTCGGATCTGCGTTCCTCCATGCCGACAGAGCTGCTGGCAAACCGGCTGGCCCATTGGATGAAATCGGAAAATGACCTCATCGATTCCATCACCGAGGAATTGCAGCACACCGAGTTGCCGGTATCTACCCAGCAGGAAGCTCCTGCGCCGATGCCGAAAGAGCAGACCATGTTTTTCTACGGTGAAGAAGGCCGGCGGGAAGTGACCAACCATGTTTTCCAAGCGATTCGGGAAGCCAAAACGCCATGTTCCATTTTGCTCGCTTCCGACGATAACCTGGAATGGCTCCTTTCTGACTACCAGTTGTCAAAACGAATACAGAATGGTCTGCTGGACGTCCTGCGTCAGGGCTTTACCTTTTATCAGATCATGCCGGCCATCAATTTTCTTTCCCGCTACACGGAAGCCATGCGCTTTTGGCTGCCCGCCTACAGCACGGGGAAAATGAAGGTCTATTACTATCCACGGCTGCGGGATAACTTGTACCGCCGCTCTACCTTGATCGTTCCCGGCCACTGCGTCCGGGTATCCTCCAGCATAGGGCCCAGCAATAATTTTATCACCCTGTTTTCTACAGATCCAAAGCTCGTAAAAGCATACACCGAACAGTTCCAGGAGCATCTATACACCTGCCGCCCGGCGCTGAACGGTTACACCAAGTTTGAGGAATTCCTCCCCTTTACCCAAGAGCTGCTCGCCCAGCCCGGCGATGTGATCCACCAGGTAGTGCCCCTGTCGCCCAACACCATCCCTAGGGCACTGCTGGAACAATGTGTTCGGGAAGAGCGTGACCCCGTTTGGAAACAGACCTTCGCAGCGTTTCTCAAGGGGATCCCTCAGTTTGAACAACGGCTCTCCCAGTACCACTATCTGGAAATTTCCCGTCTGCCCTCTGTGGAGGAGATCCGCTCTGGGACCATCCGCATCGGCACGCCATACAAATCTTGCGCTTCTCACCTATTTTACACGCCGAAAACGTACGCCATGCACCTGCGCAACATCGTCCGGCTCATGGACCAGTATGAAAATTACTGTTTCCTCCCCTTAGAGCGGGATCCCTGGCCCGACTACAACCTGATGGTCAACGAGGAAGGACTGGCCCTGCTGTTTCGTATCTCTCTGCCGCCGTTGATGCTGGAGCTTCGCCGGCCGGAGCTGGTCATGGCCTGCCGGGAGCATCTGCTGCGCAGTGCCGAGCAAACAGGCTATGAGGGTATCCATCGGACGAAAATCCGCATTCGGCTCATCCATTTGATCGAAGAATTGGAACGATAAACGATCGTTGTGATCTTCCCGGCATTGTCCATAGAGGCATTGCCGGTTTTTTTGTTGGTGAACTTCTGTGTGCAACAAAAAATCCCACCCTGTAAGCAAGGTGGGATGGCGGAAACCTTTCGTTTCGCGCTTTGTTTCTTATTTTTATTGATTTTGGGAACCCCCGGCAGCAGATGAAGGACTGCTGACGGTGAGGAACGAGACGCCATCTGCGCAGACGGTGTTGTTTCGTTCACTGCTTTTAGTATATCGGATGGTTGTGACCGATCTTTAAACAAAGCAAAAACAAACTTTGTTTTTTTCGTAAAGCATTTGTGACGGGCAAACAAAAAAAGGAGCGACAGGTTATCCTGCCGCTTAGATAGGGGTTTTAGGGTATAATTCAATGACGAGCAGCAGATGGGGGCTGCTGCTGCAAGTGGGAAGGGCTGTCCTCTGCCGGAACACCTTGTCCCGCTTACTGATCTCAGTATACCAGACCGACAGCAAAAAGTTCAAAACAAACTGTTGTGTCTTTGTAAATAAATTGTGACAGCTCGTTTGTTATCCATTGCCAGAAAGCAGCGATTCACAATCGACATACGCGCCGTCCTGCTGGATCTCCAGATGGAGATGGACGCCTTCTGCCTGCTCTGCCGGGATGATCCCCAGACTGCCCAATGTTTGGCCTGCCGTTACCTTGTCCCCCGTTTGGACATCGGTCTCGTTCAACCCGCAGTAAGACAGCTCCAGCGTGCCCGACGTGACAACGACCACATTGCCCATGAGGCTGTCCTCCCGGACTTCCTTGACTGTGCCGTCAGCAGCAGAGAGCACCGCTTCTCCTTCTTCACCGGAAAAATCGGTACCGTTATGGGTGCGCCAATCCTTCAGTGTTTCGGAATAGATCAGTTCTTCTCCGCTGAAAGACCGGCTGATGCCGTTAGACAAGGGCAATTGCAGTGCCGTTACCTCTGCCGCTGTAGACGCAGTTTCTGCATCAAGATCCGTTTCTTCAGCGGACACTGCTTCCGATGTTGTGGACTGGATCACGCCGCTGACCGTCTGGGTCGTTGGCTCCGTTTGCTTTTGACTCTGTGTGTTGCTGCGCAGCGTGGTGGAGATACTGTCAAAAGTCGTCCATGCCGCTGCGCCCACCGCCACCAGGCAAACCGCTAACGCTGCGTAAACACCGCGCACACCCCAATTTCCTTTTTTATGTCCCTTCTTTTGCTCTGTTTCTTTCATGCAAAACACCTCCCGCTGTTATATTGCACCAACAGCGGAAGATTTATACAATGGAGCGGATTTTCTTTTTTTAAACAGCATCCCAGTCCAGCCGCTTTTCTGTACAGCGACAGGGATGCAGTTCCCAAAAGGATCCTACATAAATGGGACAGCCCCGGATCCGGCAGCGGGTGGGGTCCGCCGTTTCCGGAACACACAGCGGGCAATACAGCCCTTCATTGCAGCAGCGGCCGGTCTCCTCGTAACAGGCGCAGTGATTGACGCCGGTACAATGGTGAAGGGCATTGAGACTGCCATATGCCCTGGCGATCTTCCCGCCGCCTCTCACCCGCCCATTGCTGATGAGCAGGTGGGTGATGCCCAGATCGGTAAAGCCATCCCACCAGCAGGATTGCGTCCCGTGGTGGGGTGCTTTGACCACCTCGTAGCTGTCGTGGAGCATCGGCGCGATGCGGCCCATCGTTTCCGGTGTGGCGTCGCCGGTGAGCAGCAGCCTTTCCGAAGATAAGATCAGGCTGGAACCGTTGATCTCCCGTCCTACTGCTAGGACCTTGGAGCGGTCCTTGAGCAGCTCGCTGACACGCTGGGCAACGCGCAGCGTATGCAGATAGGGCAGCAAATCGTTTAGCTCGTCCAGCAGATGGAAAAGATCCTCCACACAGTCCTGCCGCTCCTGCTGGTCAGCCGTCGTTTCATAGGCAAAAGCATCCATGCAGCGAATATACGCTGCACAAAGCTGGTCCTTCAGCACCAGAAACGCATCGGCACAGGAATCCCGGCTGGTGCTGAGGATACGGTTGGCCTCATCCACCAGCCCGATCAGTTCCGGCGAAAACGGATAGTTTTCCTTTGGCGGCCAGAGGACTTCATACATTTCGTCATCAAATTCCAAAAGATCGCCGGCAGACAGCGTATAGATCGTCTCGGTGGTGGCAAGCGTGCAGATCTCCCGGAAGAATCGAAGATTTGCGCCGTTCATCCGCACCGTCTCTGCCCCCGGCCCCGTGACAAAGGATTCAATGAAAATCGCCAGCTCCATCAACAGCGGCACGCCCTTTCGATCCACGGGACAACACGGCACATAGATCCGGTCAAAATACTGCGGATCGCCCCGCAAAAGCAACGGCAACCCGCAGTAATGATCTTTATGAAAATGAGAAAGCAGAAAACTCCGTTCACTGGCGTTTGCATACTGGGATGCGATCACCGGCACATCTTCCCGGAACAACCGCTGATCGTCTAGCCGGGGCCGCAGCGTGCCGCAATCCACCATCAAGATCTCTCCGTGGCTGCCGCCAACAACGACACATTCGCCAAAGCCAACGTCATGGAGCTTTACCCATTCCATCGCTGCTCTCCTCCATGAAAATCAACCGGCACAGCTTTCGGATTCCTGGTCAAACACATCGGAAGCGTGGACCATTTTGGAATGGGATTTTTTCCCGGCCACCGTATAGCGGGACGGCATCTTTTTGCCGGCCTTTTGCAGGCTCTGCATTTCTTTCGAAAGACTTCTGCCCTCGGATTCTACCCGTTTATGGTGCACTGTCTGGGGATGATCCTTTTCTTCAATGTGATGGATGAGCGCCAAAATCTCCGAAAGATCGCTGTCCTGCTCCCGCGCTTCTTCGCTGGAATAGGAGAACAGCTCCTGCGCTTGTTGAATGTCACTCGGCTGCTGGGATGCTTTTAACTGCCGGATCCAATCTTCCGTTTCCGCAATGGTGCGGCGGTATTCCGACGTGACATCCCTGTTCTCTCGCAGGGCCGCTTCTTCGTTTTTGGCGATCTGTTCCATCTCTGCCTGCGCCGATTCCGCATCGGCGTCGGCGCCCCGCAACAGCAAAACGCATTCTGCGAAAAGCTGCGCGCCTCGCTCGTCCCAATCGAAGGTGGAAACCATGATGTCCTCCAGATCCAGCGGCGCCAAGGACGGATCCAGCATCTCCATGGCGCTGTCCCGCAGTCTGGCCTGCTGGGCGGTGCAGAAGCATACCTCTCCCCGGCTGGTGGCCGCGTAGATGATCGGCTTGCCCGATTCCTGATCGAGCACCTCATTGATCTCGGAGCTGACCTCCGAATAGCCCGGATACAGCTTTAAGCTGGATTTCGGATCACCCTGCTCGTCATAGCTCCGCAGCAGCAAAACGCCCCGTTCATCCAGCAGTTCCAGAGAGTGGGCCGGGATCTGGGAATCGTTGAATTTATGGTAGTAATACGTCTTGACCCAATCCAGATTATTGTCATAAATGATCTTCTCATAATGGTGCGAATCGCTGTCCTGGAATAAGATCGAACAGCCGTCCGGCTCCGGCACTGAGTACTCTAGCAGATGACCGTCTACGGTCTTTTTCCAGCCCATCCCCCACTGGGAGATATAATAGCTGTATTTGGTGCAGACACCATCGGTGGTGTCGGTGATCACTTTCTTTTCCGATACGCCGTTTTCAAAAAAATTCCGCCGAATCTGATATAAACAGCCGTGAAGCTGTGTTGTGCTGTCATATGCTGGGAAGCAGATCGTATACACATGTAGTTTTTCGTTGGACATGCACAGTTCTCCCCTCTATTCAAGTTCTTGTTCTGCTTCAATTATACCAATAACCACTGCCTAAATGTGGTAAATTCTCTTTAATCTGTGGTTACAGTTTCGTAATATGCCGGAAAACCACAAAATATGCTATCTTTTGTCAGCAAAGTATGCTATGCTGTTCATAAGAACTTTTTTAGATTGGAGGAATTTGCGATGTTTCTTTTTGCAAAGGCCGCAGCCGCCGCTTCGGCTGTTTCGGAGGCCGCATCAGAAGTCGTCTCGGAAGCTGCGACCACCGGGGTCGCTTCTTCGGCAGAGGAAGTCGTTGAAACAACAGTGGAAAATGTTGTAACGGTCTGGGACAACATCTGGCACTGGCTGAGCACCAACTGGCCCAGCTTCCTGTTCTGCGCCATCATTCTCGTCGGCGGCTGGTGGGCCGTCACCCTGCTGGTCCGGCTGATGAAGCAGGGAATGAAAAAAGCCGGCATTGAGACCAGCGCCATCACCTTCATCACATCCGTCACCAAATATCTGCTGCGCTTTGTGGTCATCATCTTCTGCCTGTATCCATTCGGTATGCAGTTCTCCAGCGTGTTCGCCGCACTGGGCGCTGCTGGTATCGGTCTTGGTCTTGGCCTCAAGGAATTCGTTTCCAACGTTGCCAGCGGCATCACCATTATCGTCACAAAGCCCTTTAGCTCCGGGGACTACATCTCCATCGGCGATGTGGAAGGTACGGTGGAACGTGTGGAGATCATGCACACCACCATCAAAACGGTGGACAGCTCGCGGGTCATCATCCCCAACTCTACCCTGACTGCCGGTACGGTGACCAACTTCACCATTCTCGGCGTGCGCCGGATCTCGTACAACTTTAATTTACAGTACGGCACCAATTTACAGGAGATCCGGGAAACAGTACTGGCCATTGCCAAAGCAAATGACATGGTCCTGGAGGAACCGGCGCCTATGTTCGTAGTGCTGGGCCAGGAAGCCGACGGCATTGCCTGCTCTCTGCGGGTCTATGTCCATCCGGAAAATTACTGGCTGGTATTCTGGGCCATCAACGAGTCCATCAGTGACACCTTCCGGGAAAAGGATATTCGGGTTCCGTTCAGCCAACTGGATGTACATATCTGCAATCCCACCGGCGACTCCGGCGGCGATCCCGAAAAGACAGCCCACTTCGACTAAACAATCTGCCAAAAGCTGTGGAACCGCCACAGCTTTTTCTTTTTGCTTTCATGTTCTCACCTATTGCCCAAAAAAGAGACGGGTCGTCAAGACGGCAAACACGCCGCAGGCAAAATCGGCCAGCAGAGCAGCGGGAATCGTATGGCGTGTCTTTTTGATGCCTACAGCGCCGTAATAAACGGCAATGGCATAAAAGGTGGTTTCCGTAGAACCGGCCATCACCGACGCTGTCCAGCCGGCAAGACTATCCGGGCCGCATTGGTCAAAGATCTGGGTCAGGATAGCCGTAGAGCCACTGCCGGAAACGGGACGCAGCAAAAGCAGCGGCGTCACCTCCGGCGGGAAACCGATCTGCGTTGCCAGCGGCGTGATCCACTGGGTAAAGAGATCCAGTGCGCCGGAAGCTTGCAGCATATGGACGGCCATCAGCAAGCCAATGAGGGACGGCAAGATCGAGACGCAGGAATGCAGCCCCTCCTTTGCGCCGGCGAGAAAGGTTTCGAATACCGGTACCCGCTTGACCATGCCAAACAGCAAAATAATGACGACGACAGAGGGGATCAGGTAGGCGGTAAACGACGTTAAGGAACTGCTCATTGCAACCGCTCCCCGTCCTTTTTTCCGCGAAACAGATAAGCGCCGGCAATGCCCACCACCAGGGCAGAAAAGGAAGTGATCCACACTGCGGGCAGCATCCCAAAGGGTGCGCTGGAGCCGTACTGCATACGAATGGCGCCCAAAAAGGTGGGAATAAGCTGGATACTGGCAGTATTCAGGACCACAAAGCGCACCATGCTGTCGTTGGCCGTTTTCGCATGGGGATCCGGCCGTGCTTTTTGCATCTCCCGCATGGCGGAAAGCCCAAACGGCGTTGCCGCATTGCCCAGTCCCAACAGATTGGCGGTAACATTGAGGCTGATGGCGCCGATGGCCGGGCTGTCCGGCGGATAATCGGGAAACAGGCGATGCAAAATCGGGGAGAACAGGTGCGCCAATCGTTTGGTGAGCCCGCCGCTGTCGGCAATCTTCATCAGACCTGTCCAGAGACACATGACGCCTGCTGTTGTCAAAACCAGGGTGACGCCGCTGTTGGCCCCCTCCATCACCGCCTGGGACAACTGTTCCATATGCCCGGTAAAAATGGCACAGACAAAACTCACCAAAATCAAAAACAGCCAGATCATATTCATCATGGCTCCCACCGCCTTTCCTGTTTGATAGGTATGTCTGCGCCCCAAAATTATGAGTAAAGGGTTTTGAAATTGTGAATTTTTTTTGCATTCGATTGACAAAATTACCAGGAAATGGTATCATTTTGTCATCATTTCAAAAAGAAGGTATTACTAATGAAACCAATTGGTATCGTAAAACGTATTGATGATCTTGGTCGGATCCTTCTACCAAAAAACCTTAGAGATTCCATGCATATCAAAACAGACGATCCCTTCGAGCTTTTTGTAGATGAAAATTCCATTCTGCTCAAAAAATACCAGCCATCCTGCATCTTCTGCAACAGCACAGAGGATGTGCAAAAATTCAAAGACAAAACCATCTGCGCCAACTGCATTAAAGAACTGCACAGATGACAATAGCAAAAAAGACCAGCATCAAGCACTCGATACTGGTCTTTTTCTATGTCACTTTTACGGTGTAAGGAGCATCCGGTACATAGCTTCCAGGCAGATCTCTGCATGACGGAAAAACAGCTCCGGATCGATATGTTCGCCGCTCTGGTGCATTTTGCGGTCTGGCTCGCCGGGGAAAACAGGGCCAAAGGCAACGCATCTTCCGGGAATACAGCGGGCATAGGAACCGCCGCCAGTGGCATACAATAGTGCCTCTTCCCCTGTGGCCGCCCGATAAGCGTCGGACAACACCGACACCAGTGGAGAATCCTCCTTAGCGTACAAGGGCTTGAGATCCTCCATCGTGCGATAAGATAGGCCTTCCGCTTCCGCGCGGTCTTTCAGCTTTGCGATAATGGCGTCCCCATCCCCTGTGACCGGGTAGCGGATGTCTAACCCGGCCATGGCATCACGGCTGTCGATCCGCACGATGCCAACGTTCATGGTCAGCGGGCCGGACGGTTCGTCGGCCTGGTGGATGTCCAAAGAGCGGCCATCGGTTTCCAGACCAACAGCTTTTCGCAAAAAGGACGGCAGAACGCCTAATGTTTCCGGCGCAAAGACCTGTCCCAGCAGGTCCAGCAGATGCAGTACAGCGTTGTGGCCCTGGGCTGGCTCTCTGGCGTGGGCGGCACGGCCACGGACGGAAAACTCTGCCGTGCCTTCCCCATCGTTCCACTGCAGCGTGTACTGCTCCCCAGAAACCTTTGCGGCCTCTTCCAAACGCTCCACCTCTTTTTTGGTGCAGCGAAGAATGGCCAGGGCCAGATCCGGTACTGCGTTGACGACTTGTCCGCCCTGCAGCGATTGCAGGACAACGCTGTTATTTTTGCCCTGCAGCGTAAAGTGGAGGATGCCTTTTTCCCGGTTGCAGATGCCGTAGTCGCCGTCCGGCGTAAAGGCAAAGACCGGCAGCGGCTCTTCTGCAAAATAATGCTCCAGGTCGCTCATGCCCACTTCTTCTCCGGCGCCAAAAATGCAGCGAAGGGACCGTTTGCCCAAGATGCCGTGGTCCTTGAGGGCTTTTAAGCAGAACAGGGAGACTACCGCTGCGCCCTTGTCATCCAGAACACCACGGCCGTACAGCAATCCGTTTCGCTCTGTCAGCGCAAAGGGATCTGTCTCCCAGCCGGCGCCGGCCGGTACCACATCCACATGACTCAGCACGGCTGCATACTCGTCCCTGTCTCCACATTCATAGGCGACATGGCCGGCGTAATTGCCTACATTTTTAATCGAAAAGCCCATTTCATCTCCTTTTCGCAAAATAGACTCCAGCGCTCTTGCCGACGCTTCACCATAGGGTCTGCCGGGGGTCTTTGCGTTTGGGTCAGAAACAGATGGAATGGCGATCAATTCTGCCAGGTATTCCAGAATTTCTTCCCGGTATTCTCTGATATGGTATCCAAATTCCAACAGTGTCACTCCTTGTATCCATTCGGGTTTTTTGTCTGCCAATTCCAGGCATCGCGACACATCTGCTCCAGCGTTCTCTCCGCCCGCCAATGCAGTTCTCTGGCCGCTTTTTCCGGGTCCGCATAACAGATGGCAATATCTCCGGCCCGACGGCCGACGATCTCATAAGGCAGTTCCTTCCCCACCGCTTGTTCATAGGCGTGAAGGACCTCCAGCACGGAATAGCCTCTGCCCGTACCCAGATTGTAGATCTGTAAGCCGCAGTTTTGCTGGAACAATTGCAGCGCCGCAACGTGTCCTGCTGCCAGATCTACCACATGAATGTAATCCCGGACACCGGTGCCGTCCGGCGTGGGGTAATCGTCGCCAAAGACCCGGAGCTTTTCCAGATGGCCGATGGCGACCTGAGAAATGTATGGCATCAGATTGTTGGGGATCCCGTTGGGGTCCTCGCCGATCTCGCCGCTTTCGTGGGCGCCCACCGGGTTAAAATACCGAAGCAGGATCGGGTTGAAGGATGGGTCTGCCTTGGCAATGTCCATGAGGATCTGCTCCTGCATCTTTTTGGACGTACCGTAAGGGTTGGTCGTTTCGCCCAGAGGCTGGTCCTCCGTGATCGGCATGACCTGTGATTCTCCGTAAACCGTAGCGGAGGAACTGAAAATCAAATTGTGAACGCTGAATTTCTCCATGACCTCTAACAGGGTCAGGGTACTGTCCAGATTATTGCGGTAGTAGCGCAAAGGCTGTTCCACCGACTCGCCTACCGCTTTGTAGCCGGCAAAATGGATGACGGCGTCAAAATGTCCCACCGCAAAAATACGGGAGAGGGCTTTTTTATCGCAGACATCCTCTTCATAAAAACGCACAGGACTGCCGCCCAGGGATTCTATGCGATGGATCACAGCACGATGGCTATTGCTCAGATCATCAACGATCACCACCTCATGTCCCGCCTGCAAAAGCTGGACACAGGTATGGCTTCCAATATATCCGGCACCGCCGGTAACCAAGATCTTCATCTCAATGCTTCCTTTCTTTTCAGAAACGATATAAGTATAGTATACCACAAATGACAATACTGTGCATCAAAAAAGGTGCGAAACCCGCTGATTTTCTATGAAATTCCCGCCAGCGCATAAAGGACACCCAACGGTCGATACTACTTGTAGTCACAACTTAGGAGGGATCCATCATGCGGCGTCTCTTATTATTTTGCACAGGCGGGGTCTTGTATCCCCTTTTGGAGATTGCCTGGCGGGGCTGGACCCATCGGGCTATGGGATTGGCCGGCGGCATATGCCTTTGTCTCATCGACCGGACTTGTGATAACGCTCGCCGTCCCCTGTGGAAGCAATGTGCCCTTTGCGCTATCTGCATCACCGCTGTGGAATTTGGTTTTGGCGTGGCGCTCAACCTCATCGGCCATCGAAAGGTCTGGGATTATTCCCATGTCCCCGGCAACCTGCTGGGACAGATCTGTCTCCCCTTTACGATCCTATGGTTCTTTTTATCCATCCCGGCAGTGGGACTGTGCCGGTTATGCCGAAAGCTCCCCTTTTGCCACAAGTAAAAAATCCACATCGCTGGGATGTGGATCTTTTTATTTGCGCTGGTTGCGCCGGTAGTCCAGATAGTCCTGGAGAATGATCGTTGCGGCTACGGCGTCAACGACGGCCTTCCGCTTTTTGCCCCTTGTATCTGTCGTGTTCAGGTAATTGTGGGCGCTGATGGTGGTGCCCCGCTCATCCTTCATCTCCACAGGCAATCCGGTGCGCTGCCGCAGCGTTTGTGCAAAGGCCAGCGCATTTTGCGCGCTTTCTCCTTTTGTGCCGTCCATATTCAGCGGCAGCCCCACGACCAGCAGTTGTGTGCCCTGTTCTTTTGCCAGCAACGCGATCTGTTCCAGCAGTTTCTCCTGATTGTAGGAAGGCAGAACGGTCAGCGGAGAAGCGAGCAGCTCCCCTTCATCACACACCGCCAGGCCAGTCCGGGCTTTCCCCAGGTCTACTGCCATGATCTTCATTGCCAGGCCTCCTTTTTGCCCCGGTATTCGGGGCGCCACCAGACCTGATGGGCCAAAGTGGAGGTGGTTTCATCCAGGTGAGAAGCATCGCTTTCCATGGTCAGGGTGGGACGGAGATCCTCGTCAAAATCAATGTAGCTGATGGCCGTATTATCGCACCATGCAACGTCGTTGAGACGGTTGATGTCGTTATATTTCAGCCGGCACAACAAATTGCGGATGGCACAGCCATGAGACACGACAAAGACCGTTTTGCCCTGGTTTTCCCGGGCGATCTGCAACACTGCGCTGTAGATCCGATTGTATAGATGGGTCATGGTCTCGCCGCCTTCCGGCGCAAAAGCCCACGGCTCCTCGTTCCAATGGCGGGCTTCTTCCGGATACAGCTCCGGCAGATCCTTCCATGGTTTGTTCTCCCAGACGCCGCCGTTGATCTCCATTAAGCCTTCTCGAAAATACAGCGGCACCGGGCGAAATTGATTGATGGCTTCGGCGGTCTCCTTTGCCCGGCGCAGCGGACTAGTATAAATGGCGTCCCGGGCCATATTGCGGCATCGGATAGACAAAAGCGCTAACTGCTTGCGTCCCTTTTCACTGATGGCGGCATTGCTATGGCCCTGAAACATCCGCTGGGCGTTGCCCTGGGCCTCGGCGTGGCGTACTAATATGATTCGTGTCATTACCAAAGCTGCACCTTTCCTGTCAATTCTGTAACGGAAGCAATGTGATTTTCATCAAGATATGCTTCCAGTCCTTCCAAAATCTCTACCGGCGCATAGGGGTTCGTAAAGAACGCTGTGCCCACCTGCAGCGCGGCAGCACCGGCCAGCATCAGCTCTACGGCATCCTGCCATTTGCTGACGCCGCCCATGCCCACGATGGGGATCTTCACCCGCTGATACGCCTGGGAGATCATGCGGACAGCCACCGGCAGCAGCGCCGGGCCGGACAGTCCACCTGTATTGTTGCGGATAATGGGCCGCCGGGTGCGGATGTCGATGCGCATACCGGTGATGGTATTGATCATGGAGATGGCGTCTGCGCCGCCCTGCTCCGCTGCCGCGGCGATCTCTCCGATGTCGCTGACATTTGGAGAAAGCTTGACCATCAGCGGCTTTTTGCAGTGGGCGCGGACCTGCTTCGTGATCTCCTCTACGCCCAGGCAAGAGGTGCCAAACTGGACGCCGCCTTCTTTTACGTTGGGGCAGGAAATATTCAGCTCCAGCATATCCACATCGGTATCGGACAGCTTTTCTGCCATGGCGCAGTAATCTTCATAGGTATTGCCGGCGATGTTGGCGATGATCGTGGTGCCCTGGGTCTTGAGCCAGGGCAGATCGTGCTCGATGAAATAATCGACGCCGGGATTTTGCAGTCCCACCGCATTGAGCATTCCGCCCGGTGTTTCCGCAATACGGGGCGGCGGATTGCCTGCCCGCTCATGGAGCGTGATGCCCTTACACGAAATACCGCCCAATGTGCTCAGGGGATAAAATTCCATATATTCCCGGCCAAATCCAAAGGTGCCGGAGGCAGCGATGATGGGGTTGGAAAAATCAACGCCCGCTACCGTTACTTTCATATCTGCCATTTGCTGTCCCTCCTAAAATACGACCTTATGATAATCAAACACCGGGCCGTCCTTGCAAACGTGGCCAAAGGTCTCGCTGCCATCCTCCCGGCGGATGCGGCAGGCACAGCCAAGGCAAGCGCCGATGCCGCAGGCCATCCGCTCTTCCAGAGAGATCTGACATTCGATCTTTCTGTCATCGGCCACCTTTGTCAGCGCTTTGAGCATGGGCATGGGACCGCAGGCAAAAATGACGTCGGCTTCCACATCGCCAATACAGTCGGTGACAAGGCCGTGATGACCGTAGCTGCCGTCATCTGTGGCCACGATGACCTTACAGCCGGCCTGTTCAAAATCTTCCCGGAGGATCATGGCGTTCTGGCTGCGGAACCCCAGCACAACAGTGGCGTTCTCCCCAAAGGCTTTTGCCCCCTGGAGCAGAGGCGGAACACCGATGCCGCCGCCCACAAACAGGGCTTTGCGTTTGGTGTCGCCAAGCTGAAAGCCGTTGCCCAGAGGCCCCAGGATGTCAAAGCTATCGCCTACGGCAAATTCTGACAGAAGCTGTGTGCCTTCGCCGCGGATCTCAAAAACAAAGCGCAGTGTTTCCTGCTCTTTGTCGATCTCACAGATGGAGATGGGCCGGCGCAGTGTTTTCCCTGGCGCCAAAAGATTAGCAAATTGGCCCGGCTGTGCCGTTTTGGCCATCTCCCCTGCCTGTACCACAAAACTGAAGATGCCTTTAGTAAGTTCCTGCTTACTTAGGATCTTGCATTGTTTTACATCGTATTTCATCGAATCTCTCCTTGCTTTCTTCCGTTGTCTCAGCCGATCTTCCCCAGCTTGCCCACGATCTCATCCCGCATCCGGATAGCTTCTTCCCGGGCCGCTTTTGCAAAATCCTCGCCGGGCAATCCCCTTTTCTGGTAAGCGCACATGATCCCTCTGGAGGAATTGATGACTGCGCCCAGGCCCTTTTCGTCAAAGGCCGGCAGAACATCGTCGGCACCGCCGCCCTGGGCGCCGTAACCCGGCACCAGGAAGAAGGTCGTCTTGAGGGCAGAGCGCAGCTCGCCCAACTGCTGCGGATACGTTGCGCCCACCACAGCGCCTACGCCGCTGTAGCCGTACTTGCCCATGGTGCTCTCACCCCACTGCTCGCACTTCTTGCCCATGGTGAGATAGACGGTATCGCCGCCCTCCAGCTTCAGGTTTTGCAGTTCGCCGGAGGAAGGGTTGGACGTTTTGACCAGGACAAAGATGCCCTTATCCTGCTCCTTGCAGATGTTCAGCAGGGGCACGATGCCATCGGAGCCAAGATAGCCGTTGACCGTCAAGCAGTCGCCGTCAAAGGGAATCTGCAATTCTCCTTCTACGTCCACCTTGCCCAAATGGGCTGTGGCATAGGCTTCCATGGTGCTGCCAATATCGTTGCGCTTGCCGTCTGTGATGACGAACATCCCTTTTTCCCGGGCATACGCAATGGTGTCATGGAGCGCTTTCATGCCCTGCCAGCCGTACATTTCGTAGTAAGCGCACTGGGGCTTCACCGCCGGCACAATGTCGCACAAAGCGTCGATGAGCCCTCGATTAAACGCCAGCAGAGCCGCCGCCGCACCGTCCAAGGTCTTGCCGTATTTCTGGAAGCACTCTGCTTTGATGTGCTCCGGAATATAGCTAAGTTTTGGGTCCAGACCCGCTACCGTTGGGTTTTGTGTTTTGAGGATGCCCTCAATGAGTCGATCCATTGACATACGATTTCTCTCCTTTTATGCTTCTGTTTCATCCTGATAAACGACACGGCCCTTACAGATGGTCAGCTTGACCTTACCCTGCAGCGCGGCGCCTTTAAACACGGCGTTCTTGCTCTTGCCGTGAAGCTTGTTTTCATCGACGATCCACTGCTGATTTTCGTCAATGAGGATCAGATCGCCGATCTCCCCAACCTGCAGAACACCGCCGGGGATCCCCAGGATCTTCGCCGGATTGTACGACATGACTCTCAGCAGGCGAGGCAGCGTCAAAATGCCGCTGTGCACCAGTGCGGTATAGCTGGCCGCAAACGAGGTCTCCATGCCGATGACGCCGTTGGGCGCTTTGCGAAAGTCCGATTTTTCCTCCGGCGTATGGGGGGCATGATCTGTGGCAATGGCGTCGATGGTGCCGTCCTGAATGCCCTCGATCATGGCAAGACGATCCGCTTCTGTCCGCAAGGGCGGATTCATCCGATAATTTGCGTCCATCGTCCGCAGCGCTTCATCGGTCAGGGTCAGGTAGTGGGGCGCTGTTTCCGCCGTAACCTGCACGCCCCGGCGTTTTGCGTCCCGGATCAGGGCTACTGACGTTCTGGTGCTGACGTGGCAGATGTGAATGGGAACGTTGTACGCTGCTGCCAAGGCGATCTCTCTGGCAGTGCCGCAATCCTCTGCCGCTGCCGGAATGCCCGGCACGCCCAGATCCCGGGAAACCTCTCCCTCGTTCATGATGCCGCCTTTGGCCAGGTCTAAATCCTCGCAGTGGGACACGACCCGCATCCCCAGCGTTGGCGCTTCCTTCATGGCCTGTGCCATAAAGCGGGTATTTTTTACCGGCCTGCCGTCATCGCTGAGGGCCACCGCGCCGGCATCCCGCAAGGCTTTCAGATCATTGAGCTCGCCGCTCTCCAAATTGTGGGTGATGGCCGCCGCCACATACACCCGGCTGTCAGCTTCCTCCGCTTTATCCAGAATGTAGCGGATGGTCTCCGGGGAATCGATGGTGGGATAGGTATTGGGCATGGCCAGCATTCCCGTCACGCCGCCGGCCGCCGCCGCTTTGCATCCGGTGTAGATGTCCTCCTTCTTCGTCTGGCCTGGATCCCGCAGATGAACGTGCATATCGATCAGTCCCGGCGCTACCACTAAGCCTGTGGCGTCGATGACCTGGGCGCCCTCCTCTGGCAGATCCTGCCCGATAGCTGCAATGACGCCATCCTCTACCAGGATGTCACCCTGCTGCACCTGCTCTGTTTTCGGGTCGATCAGTGTTCCGTTTTGGATTAAAATCTTACGCAAAAAACCACTCCGTTCTCTCAAAAGTGTATAAAAGGGCATAAAAACTCTATTCTGTACGATTATAGCATAAATTCATGAGAATTGCACTAGAAAAGACGAAGTTCACCGTTTTTCTTCGCAAAAAACCTCCACCCTGAAGTGGAGGCCGATGCCCGCTAAGAAGTACTTTTTGCGGGAAAGAGCAATTCTTTTGTAATGGCCAGCAATTCCCGGGCGTAGTTTGCCGGAAAGGTGTGCCAGGTATGCTTTGCGTTGACAGGGCTCACAGTCAAGCCCAAACCTTTTGCGATATGCCCGGCCCGGTACTGGTGAAAGTCATCGGTAATGAGCACCAGCTCCGGGTCCCAGCCCTGCTGTTCGATCAGCGCTTTGGAAAAGGTCAGGTTTTCCAGCGTGTTGACAGAAGCATCCTCCAGCGCGATCCGCTCCGGGGAGATCCCTGCTGCGGTCAGTCCTCTGGCGATGGCCTCTGCTTCGGAGATCCGCTCACCGTTTCCTTTGCCGCCGCTGGCAACACAATGGGCATCCGGGTGGGCCTTTAAGTATTCTGCTGCTGCCTCGATGCGCCGGGACAGATGCAGGCTGGGCGTTTCGCCCTTGACTTTGCACCCCAGCACCACCACCGTAGCTTGCGGAGAATGGGGTTTTTCCATAGCGCCGGAGATCATCAGTCCGCTGAGCACAGCGGCCCACGCCAAAATAATCCCCGCGATGATCCCGCCGATCCAAGTCAATAGCATGGCACGCTTCCTCCTTCCCTGCCGGTTCCATCGGACGACCAGCCCAATAACTGCCACGGAGGACAGCGAAAAGGCTATCCCCAGTCCGTTGCCAAGATCGAAGATCCCGCTGGTGAGGGGCAGCAAAAACCAGAAGAGCAGTATTGCCGAAAGCAAAAAAAGGATCGTTGCGCTGACCCGCCCAGCCCGTTTCATTCCGAATGCCCCTTTCGCAGTAGTATGTCCCATTATACCACGAAAAATTGCAAAAAGAAACCCTGGCGCTCCTGTAAAAGCGTCAGGGTATCCTGCCAAAAGAGAGGTGAAAACTGGATTATTTCTTATATTTTGGGCGGGCAATGTACGTTGTGTGGAGCAGATGATGTGCTTTTTCGCTGCCTGGCTCGCCCAGATATTCCTTGTAGATCTGCTGGATCAGCGGATTGTCATGGCTCTTGCGCAACGGCAGATTCCTGTCCTCCGCATAGAGCGCTTCAGCACGCTTGCCACGGTAATCGGTGAAATTGCGCACCACTGCCGGCTGGATCGGCTGGCCGCCGCCGTTGATGCAGCCGCCGGGACAGCCCATGATCTCGATGAACTGATAGTCCGCTTCGCCATGCTTGATCTTCTCCAACAGGACTTTGGCGTTCTTCATGCCGCTGGCCACGGCTACCTTGATCGTTTGACCGGCGATCTCATAGCTGGCTTCCTTGATCTCCTCCATGCCCCGGACTTCGTGATAATCGACAGCCTTCAGATCCTCGCCGGTAAGATTGTCGGCAACGGTCCGCAGGGCAGCTTCCATTACGCCGCCGCTTGTGCCAAAGATCGCGCCGGCGCCGCTGGCGATGTCCATGCAGGGATCGAATTCCTCGTCGGGAAGGTTCACAAAGTCAATGCCGCACTGCTTGATGAGACGACCCAGTTCCCGGGTCGTCAGGACATAATCGTTGTCCATCAAATCTTCCCCGGCGCCGTTCATATCGTCCCGATGGATCTCGAATTTCTTCGCCGTACAGGGCATGATCGAAACGCTGACGATCTTCTTCGGGTCGATGCCGGCCTTTTCCGCAAACCAGCTCTTTGTCACCGCGCCCTGCATCGACTGGGGCGACTTACAGCTAGACAGATGCGGCAGCAGCTCCGGATAGAAATACTCGATGTACTTGACCCATCCGGGAGAACAGGAGGTGATCATGGGCAGAACGCCGCCCTCCTGCATTCTGTGGAGAAATTCTGTGCCTTCCTCCATAATGGTCAGGTCTGCGCCAAAATTGGTATCAAAAACACGGTCAAAGCCCAGACGGCGCAGGGCCGCTACCATCTTGCCCTTGACATTGGTGCCAATGGGCAGATCGAAGCATTCGCCCAGGGTTGCCCGGATGGCCGGCGCTGTCTGCACAACGACAAACTTGTCCGGGTCGGCAATAGCTGCCATGACCTCTGCTGTGCTGTCCTTTTCCGTCAATGCGCCGGTGGGGCAATTGACGATACACTGACCGCAGGAAATACAGGCTACGTCTGCCAGATCCTGCTCAAATGCGCAAGCGATATGGGTATCAAAGCCACGGCCGTTGGGGCCAATGACCGCTGTCTGGCCCTCACAGGCCGCCACACAGCGGCGGCACAGGACACATTTGCTGTTGTCCCGGATCATGTGGGCAGTAGAGTCATCATAGGTAATCTCCGGCCATGCGCCGTCGTAAGCGCCCTCATCCTCGACGCCCAGATCATGGCACAATGTTTGGAACTCACAGTTGCCGCTGCGGACGCAGGAAAGGCATTTCCGGTTGTGGACCGACAACAGCAATTGCAGCGTCGTTTTTCTCGATTCGAGCACGGCCGGGCTGTTGGTGTAGATCTCCATGCCGTCGTTGACGGGATACATACAGGCGGCTACCAGAGAACGGGCGCCCTTGACCTCCACAACACAGACACGGCAGGCACCGATCTCATTGAGGTCCTTTAAGTAACACAGCGTCGGAATGTTGATACCGGCATATCTGGCGGCCTCCAAAATCGTAGAACCTTCCGGTACGGAATAGGCAATATCGTTAATTTTAATCTGATACATTCTTGGAACCCCCCTTTCTTAACGGACCAGGATAGAATCGAATTTGCACTTCTCGAAGCAGGCGCCGCACTTGATGCACTTCTCCTGGTCGATAACGTGGGGCTGCTTTACGCTGCCGCTGATGGCACCAACCGGACAAACTCTGGCGCAGGCCGTACAGCCTTTGCATTTGTCCTCGATGATGGTGTAGGTGGTCAGCGCTTTGCAGGCGCCGGCCGGACAACGATGCTCTTCCACGTGAGCAATATATTCATCCCGGAAATAGCGAAGGGTAGAAAGAACAGGGTTTGGCGCAGTCTGGCCCAGGGCGCAGAGAGAGTTTTCCTTAATGTAATAAGAAAGGCTCTCCAAACGCTCAATGTCGCCATGCTCGCCTCTGCCGGAGGTGATCTTCTCCAGGATCTCCAGCAGGCGCCGGGTACCGATCCGGCAGGCAGTACATTTACCGCAGGATTCATCGACAGTAAAGCGCAGGAAAAATTCTGCGATGTCGACCATACAGGTGGATTCATCCATGACGATGAGGCC
>JAQXNV010000016.1 GCA_029098185.1 Oscillospiraceae bacterium | reverse complement strand
GCGGAGGGGTATTTCGGGAGCGACTGCCCTTTGGCAGGTTACGCTATCGTAACCCCCCAGTCTGCTGCGCAGACAGCCCCTCTACAAGGGGGCCAAGAAAAGGCTCAGCGCGCATCACATTTTACGCACATCCTAGTGCATCACGGAAAAAACAGACAATCTATCATCCTAAACAATTGGAGGAAATACAAATGGGAAAAGCTTTGATTATCGGCGCCGGCGGTGTTGCGTCCGTCGTCGTGCATAAATGCTGTCAGAATTCAGAGGTCTTTGAGGAGATCTGCATCGCCAGCCGGACCAAGTCCAAGTGCGACGCGTTAAAAGAAAAACTGGACGGCGGCAAAACAAAGATCTCTACCGCTAAGGTGGACGCCGACAACGTAGACGAGCTCATCGAGCTCATCAACGATTTTCAGCCGGACATCGTCATCAACGTGGCGCTGCCCTATCAGGACCTGACCATTATGGATGCCTGTCTGGCAACCAAGACCGACTATGTGGATACGGCAAACTATGAGCCGGAGGACACCGCCAAGTTCGAGTACAAATGGCAGTGGGCTTACCGCGATAAATTTAAAGCGGCCGGCATCACCGCATTGCTGGGCAGCGGCTTCGATCCGGGCGTTACCGGGGTATTTTCCGCCTACGCCCAGAAGCATTACTTCGACACCATCCGCCAGATCGACATCGTCGATGCCAACGCCGGTGATCACGGCTATCCCTTTGCCACCAACTTCAACCCCGAGATCAACATCCGGGAAGTTACTGCGCCGGGCAGCTACTTCGAAAACGGCAAATTCATCGAGACCGAGCCTATGTCCATCAAGCGTGTTTATGATCTGCCGGAGATCGGGCCTAAGGACATCTACCTGCTCCACCATGAGGAGATGGAATCGCTGGCCCTGAACATTAAGGGCATTGAGAAGATCCGCTTCTGGATGACCTTCTCCGAGAGCTACCTGACCCACCTCAAAGTACTGGAGAATGTGGGCATGACCTCTATCGAGCCCATCGAGTTCGAGGGCAAGCAGATCGTTCCGCTCCAGTTCCTCAAGGCCGTCCTGCCGGATCCGGCGTCTCTGGGCCCCCGCACCAAGGGCAAGACCAATATCGGCTGCATCTTCCAGGGCATGAAGGACGGCAAGGAGCGCACCTATTACGTCTACAACGTCTGCGATCACCAGGAATGCTACAAGGAAGTAGGCTCTCAGGCTATTTCTTACACCACCGGCGTCCCGGCTATGATCGGCGCTATGATGGTGATGACCGGCAAATGGAAGAAGCCCGGCGTGTACAATATCGAGGAGTTCGATCCCGATCCCTTTATGGAGGCCCTGAACAAGTTTGGCCTGCCGTGGCACGAATCCTTCGACCCGGCGCTCATCGACTAAGGGGGCGCCATGACGACGACACAACAAGGGCTGCCCTTTTCTATCGACCAGATCCCCTCGCCATCCTATGTTCTGGATGAGCGTTTGCTGGTCCAGAACCTGACGCTCCTTAAGGACATCCAGGATAAGACCGGCTGCAAGATCCTGCTGGCGCAAAAAGGATTTTCCATGTACGCTACCTTTCCCCTGATAGGGCAGTATTTAAAAGGCGTTACCTCCAGCTCCCTCTTTGAAGCCAGATTGGGCCGGGAGGAAATGAACAGCGAAGTGCATATTTTTTCGCCGGCCTACCGGCAGGATGAGTTCGATGAGATCATGGATCTTTGTGACCACATCGTGTTCAATTCCTTTGGCCAGTGGCAGCAGTTTAAAGACAAGGTACAGCACGCCAAAAAGCATATCTCCTGCGGATTGCGCATCAACCCGGAGTATTCCGAGACAGAGCCGGAGATCTATAATCCCTGCGCGCCCCATTCCCGCCTGGGCATCACGCAGGAAAATTTCCGGCCGGAGCTGCTGGACGGCATTGAGGGACTGCATTTTCACACCATGTGCGAGCAGAATGCTGCGCCGCTGGCGCGGACGCTGGATGTGGTAGAGGAGAAATTCGGGAAGTACCTCCATCAAATGAAGTGGCTGAATTTTGGCGGCGGCCACCACATCACCCGGCCCGATTACGACGTGGATCTGCTGATCCGCTGCATCGAGCGGATGCGGGACAAATACGATCTGGAGATCTATCTGGAGCCGGGCGAAGCCATTGCCCTCAATACCGGGTATCTGGTCTGCACGGTGCTGGATCTGATCGACAACGGGATGCACCTGGGGATCCTGGATACCTCGGCGGCGTGCCATATGCCCGACGTGCTGGAAATGCCCTACCGGCCCAACATCATCGGGGCGGGACTGCCCGGCGAGAAACCATACACCTATCGTTTTGGCGGGCCGACGTGTCTGTCCGGCGACATTATTGGGGATTACGCCTTTGACTCGCCCTTACACATCGGCGATAAGCTGGTGTTCTGCGATATGGCCCATTACACCATGGTGAAAAACAATACGTTCAACGGCATGAATCTGCCGGCGATCTGCATTTATCACACAGACGGCAGCATGGAAGTCTGGAAAGAATTTGGATACGAAAACTTTAAGGCTCGCCTGTAAACGAACAGCAAAAAACTCCCCCTTAAACAAGGGGGAGTTTTTGCGTTGCGCCCAGCCCATTCTCGGCCCCCTCAAAGGGGAGGCAAGGGGCTTGCGCCAAACCCGTTCTCGGCCCCCCTTGTAGGGGGGGGCTGGCAGATGCGCAGCATCTGACTGAGGGGTTTTCCTTTTAGCCGCTCCCATGATACCCCTCCGTCTGCCGTCTTACGACGGCATCCACCTCCCCTCAAAGGGGAGGCAAGGGGCTTGCGCCCAGCCCATTCTAAAATGACATTTTGTGCTTGCTTTTTTTAAAGAGAG
>JAQXNV010000015.1 GCA_029098185.1 Oscillospiraceae bacterium | reverse complement strand
GAACAACAACGACAATGTATTTGCCGTTTTGCAGGGCGTTTGCCTGCTGCTGTTCTTCCGGGATATTCATTGGAAAAACCGGGCGGTCAACTATGTGGCAGCATCCTGCCTGGGCGTTTATATGATCCATAATCATCCGCTGTTCCGTGACTTTTTGTGGGGATCCATCTTCCCCATGACCCGTCACCTCAGCTTCTATTCCACCTGGTATTTCCCGCTGAAGATCGCAGCCATCTGCGTCATCATCTTTGTGGGGTGTGCTCTGCTGGATCAAGTGCGTATTTACTTTTTCAAAATCATCGACCTGCTGTTGCAAAAAAGAAAACAACCGCAGCATTAAAGACAAAAATCCTGTCCCCTAAAAGGACAGGATTTTTTTGCAAAGAAACGGTGATAAAGCCCACGTCGGCCGTTCTATTTTGGTAAAAACAAAAAGCCCAAACCCGTTAAGGGCTGAGCCTTTCTATTTAATCGATATTGCCTAAGCTTTTTTCCTTCAAATAAGCATTGATGAACCCATCAATATCACCGTCCATTACCGCGTTGATGTTGCCCATCTCGTAGTTGGTGCGGTGATCCTTTGCCAGGGTATAGGGCATGAATACATAGGAGCGGATCTGACTGCCCCAGCCGATCTCCTTCTGCTCACCCTTGATGTCCTCGATGCGGTCCAAATGCTCCCGCTCCTTGATCTCCATCAGCTTGGAAGCCAGCATCTTCATGGCGACCTCTCGGTTCTGGTGCTGGCTCCGCTCTACCTGACACGAAACCACGATATTGGTAGGCAGGTGTGTGATCCGCACAGCAGAGGACGTCTTATTGACCTTCTGACCACCGGCGCCGCTGGCACGGTAATAGTCGATCTTCAGGTCGTCGGGATTGATGTCCACCTGAATATTGTCGTCGATCTCCGGCATGACTTCCAGTGAGGAGAAGGACGTATGACGGCGGCCAGAGGAATCAAATGGGGACACCCGCACCAGACGATGCACGCCGCTCTCTCCCTTGAGGAAACCGTAGGCATTGACGCCCTCGATCAGCACAACAGCGCTCTTGAGGCCCGCCTCTTCACCGTCCAGATAATCCAGCGTCTTGACGTTATAACCATGACGCTCGCCCCACCGGCAGTACATCCGATACAGCATCTCTGCCCAATCCTGGGCCTCTGTGCCACCGGCACCGGCGTGAAAGGTCAAAATGGCGTTATTCTGGTCATATTCGCCATTGAGCAGCGTCGTCAGCCGCTGCGTTTCCAGCTCTTTCTTAAACCGGTCATAGTCCGCTTGGGCATCCGGCAGCAGAGAGAGATCCTCTTCCTCATCGGCCAGCTCGATAAGCGTCAGGGTATCCTCGTACAAGCCCTGCAAGCTCTCATAGCCAGCGATCTTATTTTTTAACGCACTAGTCTCCCGTAGAACTTTTTTGGAATTGTCCATGTCATCCCAAAATCCAGGCTCCGCCGCCTGGGCTTCCAACTCCGTTACTTTTTTTCGCATCCCGTCCAGATCCAGCGCTTCCGCCAAATCCTTTAATTCCGGCTCCAGACCGGTCAGCGCAAGCTTTAATTCTTCAAATTGCAGCATACTACCATCCTTTATCTTTCATCCATACTTGCTCCTGTCGAGCCTTTAACTTATTGATTATACCACAAACTTTTTAAAAATGCACGAAAAAAACGATTGCCCATAAAATTTTTCTCTCTCCCTACGGGAAAAGCCCCAATTTTCATCGCAATTTTTCTGATTGCAAAAAAATTCAACTCCCCGCTATGCTCCAAAGGCGTCAGGGTTCTACACACAAATTTCATTTCTTTTTTACGATTTCGTAAATTCCTGGGAATCCTCTTGCGGTTTTCCGGAAAATTCGGTAAAATATAGGGTAATACCTGTAAAAGAAACGTACAAAAAGGAGATGGATCATGATAGATTACACCGGTATGGAATGCCCTGTCTGCGGCAAACCATTTACAAAAGATGACGATATTGTCGTCTGTCCCGAATGCGGCGCTCCGCATCACCGGGAATGTTACGCTGCCCACGGCCGATGCGGCTGTGCCGAGCAGCACGGCACCAGTCAGGCTTGGGATAAGGTCCACGAAAACCGATCCACCAAAAAAGCCTGCCCCTTCTGCCAGGGCCTCAACGAGGAGGACGCCGTCTTTTGTTCTCACTGCGGCCGTGCCCTCTCAGAACCAGGCCCGCAGCAGAACGGTAATCCCCAGGGACAACCCTATGGCGCACCGCCCTTTAACGGTCAACAGCCATTTAACGGTCAGCCCCCCTTCGGCGGCCAGCCGTTCCCCGGCGCCAACACCTTCCACATTTCGCCCCAGGACGAGCTGGAGGATGGCGTCACCTACGGCGAGGCTGCGCAAGTGGTGCGGTCCAACGTCCCGTTTTATATGATGGTCTTTTACCGCATCAAAAATCTCAACCGCAACCGCTTCAACTTTGCCGCCTTTTTCTTCGGCGCAAGCTGGCTCCTCTATCGAAAACAGTACAAGACCGCCGGTATCTTCATCGGCATCAATGCCGTTTTGACGGCTGCCTCCCTGCTGGTCAGCACCTTCGTGTCCGGGCCTATCCTACAAAACATCTACAATAATCTGGGCATCACCGACAACACCTTGGTAACCAACACTTTGATGAATCAGGTCTCCGACGCCATTCGAGCACTGGATACCGGTCACTTGCTCCTGCTGGCACTGCCTATGGTCTTTTCGCTGATGGCGCTGATCGTCAACATCGTTCTGGGCGCCAAGGCCAACCGCTGGTACCTGAACCACTGCGTCCAGACCGCTAAGCGTGTCCGGCAGGAAGCCACTACCCCCATGGAGCAGGAAGCCGCTTACCAAAAGCGGGGCGGCGTCAATATGGCGCTGGCCATGGCCCTTTTGGTGATCTATGTCCTGGCCAACTATCTGCCAATGATGCTGTAACGCATCTGATTTTTGAAAAGCTATCCCACGCGCTGTCGTTCTTTGCAAAACGATCATCGCAGCCGGGATACTTTTTATCCGAACAGTTAGGAGATTTTTTATGAAAAAAGTGACGAAAGCCGTCATCCCGGCCGCTGGCCTCGGCACCCGTGTGCTGCCGGCAACAAAAGCAATGCCAAAGGAAATGCTGCCCATCGTGGACAAGCCCGCCATCCAGTACATCGTAGAGGAAGCGGTTCAATCCGGCATCACCGATATTCTCATCATCACCAACCGCGGCAAGGACCTTATCGAGGATCACTTTGACCGGGTACCGGAACTGGAAGCTAAGCTGTCTGGATCCATGGAGAAAAATGAGGTGCTGGAAGAAGTCATCGGTATCTCTCGGCTGGCAAACATCTATTTTCTGCGCCAAAAGGAAACAAAGGGACTGGGCCATGCGGTCAGCTGTGCCCGCTCCTTCATCGGTGACGAGCCCTTTGCTGTGCTCTACGGCGACGATGTCATCATTGGCGACGACCCGGCCTGCGGGCAATTGATCCGTGCCTACGAGGAATTTGGCAAAGGCGTTCTGGGCGTAAAGCAGGTGGCCCCGGAGGCTATTTCCAAATACAGCTCCCTGGCCGTCACGCCCATCCGGGACAATTTGTTCCACTGCACGGACATGGTGGAAAAACCAACGCCGGAGCAAGTACTGTCCCTTTATTCCATTCTGGGCCGCTGCGTGCTGACACCGGATATTTTCGACGTTCTCGACCAGACAGCCCCCGGCGCCGGTGGAGAGATCCAACTGACCGACGCCATGAGAACCCTGGCCCGGACTACCGGCATGGTAGCGGTGGAATTTACCGGAAAACGGTATGACATGGGCAATAAGCTGGGCATTCTGGAGGCCTGCGTAGAGGTGGGACTGTCCCATCCAGTCATCGGCGAGGACTTCCGACAATACCTGAAAAATCTGGCGAAAACTTTATAAAATTCCTTGACAATCGTCAAAACAACTTGTATAATAGTATTTGTTATGCGTTAATCGTATAGCACCCTTGCTCCGATTGAAATAGATCGGGGCCTAAAGTCCAAAAGGAGGTGCAAAATTATGCCAAATCTTACCAATTCTTACGAAACCGTTATGGTCCTGTCCATGAACCTGGGCGAGGAGGGCATCGCTGCTCTGGTCACTAAGTTCAAAGACCTGATCGCTGCTAACGGTACCGTTGAGGGCATTGATGAGTGGGGCAAGCGCAAGCTCGCTTACCCAATTCAGAAGCAGCCGGAGGGTTACTACGTTCTGATCGACTTCAAGAGCGCTCCAGAGTTCACTGCTGAGCTGGACAGAATCTACAAGATCACCGACGGCGTTCTCCGTTCTCTCATCATCAAAAAAGAGCTGAAGCCCGCTAAGGCTAAGAAGCCTGCCAAGAAGGCAGAAGCAAAGGCTGAAGAAGCCACCGAAGCGTAATCAAACCGGAAAGTGAGGGATTCTCATGCTGAATGTAGCTGTTTTGATGGGCCGGCTGGTCGCTGACCCGGAACTGCGCCACACCCCAAATAATGTGGCGGTAACGACTTTCACCATTGCGGTAGACCGCTCTTATGTGAAAGCCGGCACCGAGCGGCAGGCTGATTTTATCGACATCGTCGCCTGGCGCAGCTCGGCGGAATTTGTATGTAAATACTTTCGCAAGGGCCAGATGATCGCCGTACAGGGCTCCATCCAGACCCGCAGCTACACCGACAGCCAGGGAATCAAGCGCAAAGCCTTTGAGATCGTTGCCGACAATGTGCATTTCGCCGATTCTAAGCGGGATAACTCCGGCAACAACAATAGCTTCAACAATTACAACAACTATAACGAGCAGCCTCGTCAGGAAGCTCCCTCTGCCCCGGCTCCCGCTTACACCAGCGGCAATACCGGCGATTTTGAGGAGATCATCACAGACGACGATCTGCCGTTCTAAGTTCGAACAAAATGATGAGATAAGGAGGAACCAAGCATGGCTGAAAGAAACGATAGACCAGAAAGAAACGATCGCCGCGGTGGCCGCAAGGGCCGCAGAAAGGTTTGCAGCTTCTGTGTCGATAAGGTAGACAACATCGATTACAAGGATGTGCAGAAGCTCCGCCGCTTCATCTCTGAGAGAGCAAAGATCCTGCCTCGCAGAGTGACCGGCACCTGCGCACATCATCAGCGTCAGCTGACTGTCGCCATCAAGCGCGCACGCCACATCGCACTGCTCCCATTCAGCAGCGATTGATTTTTCGGATAAAGAAAGGCCCCCGAAGAAATTTCGGGGGCCTTTTGCTGTGCCTAAAATCGTCAGTTATTTCCGCCGACAGGCAAATAGGGGATCAATGCGCCGGCAACATTGACCAGTGGCATGGTCTGGAGCCAGACGCGGCCTGGGCCGGTAATGATCGTATTGAACCAACCTTCGCCGCCCAGCAATTTATTCTTCATGCCCGGCACCGACTGGACGTCGATCTGGCAAGTGGCAGACAGCGCCGCCAGATGTCCGGTATCCACAACGATCTGCTGTCCAGGCTGCAGCTCATACTCGACTACATGGCCATCGAACTCGGCAAACACAATGCCGTTACCGGAAACCTTTTGCAGCAGGAAGCCCTCTCCGCCGAACAGGCCGGACTTCACCTTCTTATGGAAATGAACGGAAAGTTCCACGCCCATTTCCGCTGCCAGAAACGCCTTTTTCTGTAAGACGTATTCGTGCTGGCTATCTACCTGAAACGCCTGGATCGAGCCGGGAAAATCCGACGCAAAAGCAATCATGCCGGGGCCACGGGATGTATAGGTGTTCTGGAAAATAGAATCGCCTGTGAACATCCGGCCAATGGACCGGCCAAAGCCGCCCCTAGCATTGGTCTCCATCTGCATATTCGGCGACATCCATGCCATGCCGCCGCTTTCTGTGTACATTTTTTCGCCATCTTCCAAATGACAGATGACAACAGGTAAGGACTCGCCCTCGATCGTGTATCGCATACGCATCGCTCCTCTTTCAATTGATAGGTTTACTATAGCACAGCACATTGCTAATTGCAATCAAAAAAAGCCATCCGGCTCCTTTTGCGGAATCGGACAGCTTTTTCATGGGCTCAGGTAAAACCGTCAGAAGCGATCTTACAGGGTCAGGGATGGTGCGGCATAGGTTCTGCCAGCCAGCTCGTTATCGAGAGCATACAGGCCCTTTGGATCGGAACCGAACAGCTCAAAGCGCTTGATCTGATCCTCGGTGTTCTGCTCCTCTTCGCCCTGCTCCTTGACGAACCAGTCGAGGAACTGCATGGTGCGGAAATCCTTTGCGGCATAAGCAGCGTCATAAATGTTGTTGATGAGGCTGGTCACATAGCGCTCATGCTCGTAAGCCTTCTCGATTGGCTCCTTGAAGTTTTTGAAGTCACAGCCCGGTGCTTCGATAGCGCCCAGTGTGACGGAGTGGCCGTTGTTCTGGAGATACTTGAGCATCAGCATTGCGTGATCCTGTTCCTCTTGTGCCTGGATGTTGTACCAGTTGCCATAGCCGTTGAGGCCTTCGTCAATGTAATAGTTGGCAATATCCAAATACAGATATGCGGAATACAATTCTTTGTTGATTTGGTCGTTGAGCAGTTCTGCAACTTTTTGATCTAACATAATAAATTCCCTCCTAAGAATGATTTCTATTTTAGTATAACACACCCCTATGCGCTTTGCAAATCTTCCATGGAAATTTTTTTAAATTTTTTCTTTTCCTTGACATTCCCCCTGCTTTTTGTTAAAATCATCCTATGAATTAGCAATGGCTAACTAGTGAACTTTTATCCAAAAGATAGTTCTTTTTCTTTTATCCAATAGTTAGCATAAGCTTACACATAATAGGAGGCTATCATGAGTGTTGTAATTGTTGGCGGCAATGACCGCATGGTCTGTCAGTATAAGGACGTTTGCAAAGATTATGGCTGTCGGGCGAAGGTATTTACCCAGATGGACCGCACCATCAAAAAGAAACTGGGCGTACCAGATCTGATGATCCTCTTTACGGGGACGGTCGCGCATAAAATGGTCATTTGCGCCACCAGCGAAGCCAAACGGTATCAGATCCCGATCGTCCACGCCCACTCCAGCAGTATTTCTGCGCTGCGACAGATCTTGGACACTCATTGCAGCCCCACTAAATAAAAAAGCAGATCGCAGTTCTATAGAGAAGTGCGGTCTGCTTTTTGTTAGATCGGATAAATCATTGTAAAGTGGAGATTCGAAACGGTCCCGCTGGTTTTCCGCCCATTGGCAGACAGGTCATAGACCCAATTGCAGGACACTGTACCATCTAAAGCGATCTGCACCTGCGCAAGGATCGTTTCCTCCCCCGTTGCCAGTGCGGTGACAATAGACGCTGGACAAAGATCCTCCGGAAGCTGCGCCAGCGTAATGCTACTGGCTGAAGCGGAAAAGGATACGGTTCCGTTGAGGAATGCCACTTGTCCGTCGGCCAAAGCATCGGCACTACCGCTGACGTTGTCGCCGAGTGTCAAACCCTCCCAAGTGGCTGATGAACTGCTCCGCAGACTGTATGATGCTGTGGAGGTTGCATCGACAATATCCGCCATGGTGTGGGTATGGCTGGCCGGTGCTGCGCCCAAATTGGTCAATGCTTTGGAAGCGGTGGAAGAACCGGTACCGCCATTGTTGATGGGGACCGGCCCCGTTGTATTGCCTAGTCCCAGCATATATCGTGCCAGAGATGCCGACGTTGCGCCGGTGCCACCACGAGAAAGCGGCAGCGTACCGGAAGTAATGTCAGAAGTGCTGTGCTTATGGTCCGTTGCCGCCGCACCCAGGTTGGTCAGGGCATCCTCCGCAGTCGTTGCGCCAGTGCCGCCTTGGGTAACGGGAACTGTGCCGCTGACGTCGCCAATTTCATGGGTATGGCTCATAGGAGCCGCACCCAGATTCGTTAGCGCCTGTGATGCAGTTGTTGCGCCGGTGCCGCCTTGGGTGATCGTTGCCGTACCGGTAACGTCTGTCATGGCGACTGTATGGGTATGAGAAGCTGCTGCCGCGCCTAAATTGATGAGGGCATCTTCTTTTGTTGTCGCACCAGTACCGCCCTGGGTAACGGGTAATGTGCCGCTGACATCGCCAATTTCATGGGTATGGCTCACAGGGGCCGCACCCAGATTCGTTAGCGCCTGTGATGCAGTCGTTGCGCCGGTGCCGCCTTGGGTGATCGTTGCCGTACCGGTAACGTCTGCCATGGCGACTGTATGGGTATGGGAAGCTGCTGCCGCGCCAACGTCAGATGCTGTGGGCATGGGCGTGATCTTTCCATCGCTGTCCAATCCTGCAACGCCGTTGGGAGAACCTACGATCCCAGCGATAGCTTCCTCTACTTTTGTATCTACTTTCGTGCCAATGGCCTGATCGACCACTTCGCCAATCTCCTGATCCACAAAGGTTGCGCAAGCATCTGCCGCCGCTTCTGCCCGCTGCGCCGATGTGGTACATTGCGCTGATGCTGTCTGTGCCGCTTCTGCCTGGCTCTCTGCCTGGGCAGCCTTCGTCTCTGCCAGAGAAGCCTTATTCTGGGCCAGCTCTGCCTGGGTCGTTGCGTTAGACGCCGCCGTATTGGCCGCTGTCGCGGCTGTCTCGCAAGCCGATATTGCGCTGGCGGCCGCTGCTGTAGTTGCTGTCCAGTTGTCTGTTGCCGCTTCACAAGCATCTACCGCATTTGCAGCCGCTGTTGCTGCGGACGTACAATCAATAGCCGCTGTATTGGCCGCTGTAGTCACCGCCTCACAAGCCGATGCTGCGCTGGTCGCTGCCGTTGTGGCTGCTGTACAGTTGTCTGTCGCTGTCTCACAAGTATCTGCTGCATTTGCAGCCGCTGTTGCTGCGGACATACAATCACTAGCCGCTGTATTGGCCAATGCTGCCGCTTCTGTCGCCGCCTGGGATGATGCTTTTACATCGTCCACGGTGAGCAGTGCGTTGGTCAAAGCACTGTATTCGTAGCTGCTTTCGATCGTATCATCATCTACCGTTGCGTGCAGCACCTGAATCAAAAACGGCGCTGTAGACAACAGAGCAGAACCGGCATACAGGCCAATGTCTGCCCGCACCAGGCCAACAGACGCTAAAAGCTGTTCGGTCAGCTCCACGACGATATGATCCTCCGCAATGACACAGTCGTTCAGCACACAGGCGCCGTCGGGTTTAATGGCCCGCAGACGAGCTGTAGCCTCTGCGGGGAGCGACAGTGGCTTACCGTCAGCCGTGAGAAAAATATGGACGTACCGGCTTTTGCTGTCAAGCTGTTTCGCCACGATCTTCGGTGTTGTCCCTTTTCCAGAAACATCCAGTTTTATTACAGTTGTATAATCCATCCCTACTCCTTTCCAGGTACTATTATAATTCACCCTACCGGCAAACAACGGCAAAAGTTGCCCTCAAAAGGGAAACTACTCCAAAAGTTTCCTGGGACAAACGTTGTCTTTCTGTAAAAACTGTGGTAAAATGGGGAATATAGCGGCGATGTTTCGCTGCCAATGACAAAAAACAAGGTGATAACATGAATAACGTACTGGGATGGCGCAAATATCGGTTTACGGACACCCACTGCGGTACAGATGACGGCGAACAATTATGGTATGACCTGGAAGGGCAGTTTAACGTCTGCTCCATAGAAGTCGTTGAAACGACAAAAAAGTTTATCCGGGAACGCAAAAAGCTGTTCCGTACCATCGAGATCGAAGATGAGATCAAACGATATTATATGAAAATTGGCTATTATGGACCATCGGGGAAAATCAGTTCCGAGATCCTGGAGATCAGCCCCGATGAACGGGAACTGGCGGAAGAAGTTTGTACCGCCGTGCGGGAAAAGATCGCGCAACATAATCATCAGGCCATGACACGTTCCAATGAGGTTTAACCAACAAGCAAAAACACCATCTGCTTAGCAACGGCAGATGGTGTCAACCTGTAGAAAAACCCGGCTGTGCATCAAGTAGCAGCCGGGTTTCTCTGCAGACAAAAAGCCGCCAAATGGCGGCTTTCTGTGGTCTTGGCGGAGAAAGAGGGATGTGAACCCTCGCGCCGGTTACCCGACCTACTCCCTTAGCAGGGGAGCCCCTTCACCACTTGGGTATTTCTCCATGTGTGAATTATATAAAAACATATGAAAATGGATGAGGCTAAATGGCGGAGGAGAAGAGATTCGAACTCTTGGTCCCTTGCGAGATCACTAGTTTTCAAGACTAGCTCCTTAAACCACTCGGACACTCCTCCAGCAGCATTGCATCGCAACATGAATTATTATATCGTGAAAATCTTGATTTGTCAAGGGGTTTTTAAAGATTTTGACAAGAATCTTTTGACTGCATCATTTCTCCATTTTCTCTTGCAAATATCATCGAAAAATCTGCTGTTCATCATGAAAATAGCAAAAAAGAAGCACTATTTTAAAAATAGCACTTCTGATTTTATCGTATTATGCAATAGAAAGCAACTGCTCCAAAGCGGTGATCTCATATTCCCAATGGACATCTCCTGTCCCCTGAGCACCCGCCGGATGGAACCAGCAAGTGTCGATTCCGGCATTGTTGCCGCCCTTGATGTCACTGGTCAGGGAATCTCCCACAATGAGCACACGACGGCGGTCAGGGATGTCCATCTCCCGCAGGACCGCCTCGAAAAACGCCTTTTGCGGCTTTGGCACGCCTACCTCCTCCGACACGAACACATGGGAAAAATACGGCGTAATAGAAGCAAGGGCAAACCGGGCATACTGAACGCTGGCGGTGCCATTGGTGATGATGGCCAACCGTTTATTTTCCTGAGACAGCTTTTCACAGACCAGCTCCGCTCCGGGAATGAGCAGATTGCACTGCTGGAAAATTTCCAGATAGGTCCGGTTCACTTCTGCGGCATCACCGGGAAGATGGTACTTGGACAAGAACTGGCGAAACCGCTCCACACGGACGTAATCCCGCGTCAGTTCCCCGGTTTCGATCCGTCTCCACAGGCCTTCATTGATGGTGTAATAGGTCATGGGCATCGTTTCTTCATAGGGTCGTCCCATCTTCCGCATCAATTTTTGAAGCGCTTCTTTTTCCATAGCGCCTGTATCAAACAATGTTCGATCTGCATCAAATAGAATGACATCGTAGCTTGACAGCAAGTTGATTCGCCGCCTTTCCCTTGTTTTGGATTCTTTTTGACAAATCTATAGATTTGTAGTATAATGATAGCAGTATTTTGAATACAATTACCAATCTCATATAGTAGGGAGTCTTGATATGAACAAACGTACTCGCAACCGCATCCTTCTGGTCGGCGGATTCGTCATCGCGCTGGCCATTGTCGTCACGATCATCTCTCTCATCATCGCCGCAGCCTGTGGCGCTTTTTCCCGCGGAAACTCAACGGCGGACATCGCTTCTGTAGAGGTGCTCTACAACACCTACTCTTCCGCGCCGTCCTCCTCGGAAAGCACCTCCTCCGGTGATACCAGCACTACCGAAAGCACCGCTGACGGCGAGGATTCCAGCAGCGCTGTTAATTCGGAAGAAACCGGCGACACGGATAATGGAGAAACCCCCGAGGATGGGCAGACTGGCGACGATACCGACACTACCCTTGACGGCGGACAGGACGACACCGCAAACAATGACGATACCGACGGCGAAGCATAATGCTTTTGCCGTAGCCTCACCGAGAAAGGTGAGGCTTTTCTTTTTGGGATAAAATCTCCACGATGGTGCCTTCTGTTTCCCGCATACCCGGGTCGGCGATCCGTCCCATGTTGCGCATGGTTTCTTCCGGCGTCTGGCCATTGATGCCGTGGGATCTGCCAATACACACCCGATCCAACCCCAGCATCGCCGCTTTATAGCCACTATCAAGCGCTGTAGTCGCCTTTAAAACACAGCCGGGGTTACCGCCGTCGCAGATCATGCCGGTGATCCCGCTGGCCATATTGGCAATGGTGCAGGTGATCTCCGCTTCTCCGCCGCCCAGCAAATAAGTCAGCGCCGATGCCATCCCTGTGCCTGCGCCAATGCCGCAGCCGCAGTAAGCCGATAGCCGTCCGGCATAGGCCTTGATATACATGGTGACAAGATAACTGAGCGCCGTAGCCCGGCAAAGGCGCTCCGGATCCAGCTTTTTGCATTTGAAGAAGGCATACAGCGGCATTGTGGCGATGATGCCATGGGAACCGCTGCCGGTAATGCTCATGGCTGGTTTGTCTAGTCCGACGACTCGTGCTTCAATGGCGGCGCCGGTCAATACATGGGCTGTCGCCAACGGGTCTGCAGAAAAGACCCGCCCGCCGTTTAAGGCCACAAGGGTCTTGGTGATCGGTGTTCTGTCCGATTCCAGCCCCGCCTGGGCCAGAGCCAGATTCATTGCGTAGGCTTCCTTTAACGGCGCGATCTCTTCTAGCGGTACGGTATCGCAGTAGTGAAGAAAATCCGCTAGAGTATAGGCGGTGATCGGGTCCTCTCCATCGGTTTCCGCCGGCGCTTCTTTTTGGAAAAGCACCTTGCCATTGACGGTGATGGAGATCACATTGGTATGGCTGCCAGCGATGACCACCGTTGCCGTATCGCTCTGGGAGGACACCGTTGCTTCCAAATAAAGGGACGACGATACCTCTGACAGTTCCACGGTCACTTTACCGTGTGCAATGAGCTGTCGGGCCTTTTGCACATCGGCCTCGGTGATGCCCTCCAGCGCCAACAATCCCTTTTCCGGATGACCGGCAATAACGCCCAAGGCCGCACTATAGCGACTGCCGGTTTCTTCTGTGTTGGGGATCCCGCAGGAAAAGGCGTTTTTATATAGTCCGGACGTCATGCGCACCCGAACACTTGTGACGATACCGGCCACATGGCTCCGTGCCAGCGAAGTAGCCAGGGCGATACAGCCCGGTTCCGTAACACCCAGAGACGGCGCCCGGTCCGCCAAAAGGATAGTTGTCAGTGATTCCATAGCGTTACTCCTGTCTCTGCCGTTTCAGCAAGGCGATCTCCTCTCCGTAGCCCGGCAGATCATTGGGCGTCTCCAGATAAAAGGGCAGATCCCGCAGTGCCGGATGGTTGATGATCCGGGTAATGGCCTCCAGTCCGAGAGAGCCTTGGCCGATCTTCTGATGGCGGTCCTTATGACTGCCGATGGGATTCATGCTGTCGTTGAGGTGGATGGCCTTGAGCCGGGACAGCCCAATGATCCGGTCAAACTCCGTCAGCACGCCGTCCAGATCGTTGACAATATCGTAGCCGCCGTCGTAAACATGGCAGGTATCCAGACAAACGCCCATCTTGTCGTTCAGCGCTACCCGGTCCAGGATCTCCCGCAGTTCCTCAAAGGTGCGGCCGATCTCTGTCCCCTTGCCGGCCATGGTTTCCAGCAGTACGGTAGTCGTCTGTTCCGGCTTTAGCACCGTGTTGAGCTGGGCGGCAATCTGGGTGATCCCCGTTTCCACGCCCTGCCCCACATGGCTGCCTGGATGAAAATTATATAAGTTCCCCGGTACATATTCCATGCGGATCAGATCGTCCGCCATTGTCTCCAGAGCAAACTCCCGTGTGCGCTCGTCCTTGGAACAGGCGTTGAGCGTATAGGGCGCATGGGCCAGGATCACGGGAAAATCGTGGTCCTTTGCAAGCTGCAAAAACTTCTCTACATCTTTCTCGTCGATGGCTTTGGCCTTACTGCCTCTCGGGTTCCGGGTGAAAAATTGAAATGTATTGGCTTCCAGCTTCAGTGCTTCCTTGCCCATGGCCGTAAAGCCTTTGGATGCCGATAAATGACAGCCGATTTTAAACATAATGGGTTCCTCCCTTTGTACTCTGCGATTGTTCCAGTGACAGAAGCTGTTCCTTTCGCGCTAGCCCGCCTGCGTATCCGGTGAGACGTCCATCCTTCCCCACCACCCTGTGGCAAGGAAGAAAGATCGCAAGGGGATTCCGATGAACAGCCATTCCCACAGCCCGACAACCCCTGGGACATCCCACCTTGTTGGCGATCTGCTGATAGGTAGCCGTTGCACCATAGGGGATCTGGCCTACTGCTTTCCAGACAGCTTCCTGAAACGGTGTGCCGCTGGTGCGCATCGGCAGAGAAAACGTTTGCTGTTCTCCTTGAAAATACGCCCAGAGCTCCTGCGATGCCTGCGCTAAAATCGCCGTTTGGACGAAATTCCCCGAGCACGCACGCAAGCCAAAAAACGATCCTGTGAGACAGCCGTCCTCCTCGATCAGCGTCATGGGACCAAGAGGCGTCTTTAATCTAAAATAGGATACCATTTCATCATATCTGCCTTTCTGTCACGATCCATTGTCAAAATAGAATTTGCGTTTGGTGGCAAATTAAAAGTATTATACCACAAAGTCCCAGAAAATGCACGATTCCACACAAAAAGAATCGGATACTTTTACGCCTTGTACGATCTTCTGCGGCAATTTTTCACAAATTCATCGTCGGAAAATTGCACAAAAAATCTTTCATACCCCATTGCGATTGCTATGGTAGTGTGGTAAAATTGATACAAAGCGAGGAACAAACAAAATTGGGAGGTACACCATTATGATGAATATCTGGCACGAAATCTCACCTAAGAGAATTCGGAAGGACGATTTTGAGGCTGTCATTGAAATTCCAAAGGGCGGCACCGCAAAGTATGAACTGGACAAGGAAACCGGTATGCTCAAGCTGGACCGGGTTCTGCACACCGCTACCCACTATCCGGCAAACTACGGCTTTATCCCCCGTACCCTGGCTGACGACGGCGACCCGCTGGATGTGCTGGTGCTCTGCACCGAGACCATTGAGCCGCTTTCTCTCGTTCGTTGCTACCCCATCGGCGTCATCCGCATGGTAGACAGCGGCGAAAAGGACGAGAAGATCATCGCCGTTCCCTTTAATGACCCAACCTACAACAGCTTTAAGAACCTGGAAGATCTGCCGGAGCATATCTTCAACGAGATGACCCACTTCTTTGAGGTTTACAAAGAGCTGGAGCACAAGGTCACCAGCGTAGAAGAAGTTGCTGACCGGGAAGCCGCTCTGGAGATCGTCGATACCTGCATCAACGATTACCTGAACACCTTTTGCAAATAAGTAATTTTTCGCAGCCGTTCCCTTAGGGGAGCGGTTGTTTTTCTATCAAAACAAAAGGGGCCACCGAGAAAACTCGGTAGCCCTTTTTGCGTACTGCTGCTCGGGGAGCGACTCGCCTACGCTGGCCTCGATGCTCTCGATGGCCTATTTCAATCCACACTCCCCTCGCGGGGAGCGACAACAGCAGCGGCGTTGCTGTGATTACGGTCAAAAAGGTTTCAATCCACACTCCCCTCGCGGGGAGCGACTGACATTCGCTGGCCACATGAATATAATTCAATTTAATTTCAATCCACACTCCCCTCGCGGGGAGCGAC
>JAQXNV010000014.1 GCA_029098185.1 Oscillospiraceae bacterium | reverse complement strand
TCAGTGCATCAAGGCATTCCTGGAAGCTGAGCATCACAAGGGTCCGTCCGTCATCATCGCTTACGCACCTTGCATCAGCCACGGTGTTAAGGGCGGTCTCCGCGGCGTACAGACCGTTGAGAAGAAGGCTGTTGCATCCGGCTACTGGAAGCTGTTCCGCTATGATCCAAACCGGATCGAGCAGGGCCTCAATCCATTCCAGTTGGATAGCAAGGAGCCATCCGAGAGCTATCGTGACTTCCTGATGAGCGAAGTTCGTTACAACTCTCTCACTCGTTCCTTCCCAGAGCGTGCAGAAGCACTGTTCACACAAGCTGAGAAGGATGCAATGATCGAGTATCATCAGCTCAAAGCAAAGGCAGACGCTCCACTGGTTCAGTAATCGTTCCGGCGCATCTGTTCTGAATAAATGAAAGCCGCCCCTATCGGGATGATTTCCCATAGGGGCGGCTTTTTGCGTCCAAGCCCACGCTGTGCAAAAAACAGGGTGGGTTTTTCTTTTATTCTTCTTTCGATGCTCCCTCCTGCTGGAGCGCCATACATTCCGGGCACACGCCTTCAAACAATACATGATGGCATCTGACCGCAAAGCCTGTTTCCGCTGTGACTTGTGCGTCGTCCTCTGCATGGTAGGGCAGTGGCGCGTCAAACACTCTGCCGCATTGGACGCAGTACAGGTGGTAGTGACGGTCCAGCCGGGAATCGTATCGGTCTGCTGTAGATAGCTGCACATCGGTGATCTTCCCGCTGTCGCTCAACAGACCCAGGTTTCGGTAAACGGTCCCACGGCTGATCTTCTCGTCCTGCTCCCGCACCTGCATATAAATCTGGTCGGCAGTGGGATGGTCATGCCGCCCCATCACCGCTTCTAAAATCAATTGTCGTTGTTTAGAATTTCGCTGTTTTTTCATTGAATCGTTCCTTCATTTTTCTATCATAAGACTATTTCTTCTTATACTAGACAAAATTTGTCCATTTGTCAAGAAAAATGTTCTATCGTTCCTGGATTTTCGCAAAAGAAAAAAGCTATGCCCCCAGGCACAGCTTTTGTTTCTTTAGCGATCTTCCAGTTTTTTGTACTCGCGGCGATCCCGAACAGCACGATAAGCTGGACGGATGATCTTGTTGCTGTTGAGCAGTTCCTCCATGCGGTGAGCGCTCCAACCAGCGATTCTCGCAATGGCGAAAAGCGGTGTGTACAGCTCCGGCGGCAGATCCAGCATATGATAAATGAATCCGCTGTAGAAGTCCACGTTGGCGCTGACGCCCTTGTAGATCTTCCGTTCGTCGGAAATGACCTTTGGCGCCAGCCGCTCCACACGGGAGTAGAGGTTGTATTCGTTGTCCATGCCCTTTTCTTCCGACAGCTTCTTAACGCAGCTGCCCAGCACTCTGGCTCTTGGGTCGGACAAAGAGTAAACGGCGTGGCCCATACCATAGATGAGGCCGGAGTGATCAAAGGCTTCCTTTCGCAGGAGCTTGCGCAGATAGGCGGCGATCTCCTCGTCATCGCTCCAGTCCTTCACATTTTCCTTGATATTGTCAAACATCTGCACGACCTTGATGTTGGCGCCGCCGTGCTTTGGTCCCTTGAGCGAACCGAGAGCCGCTGCAATGGCTGAATACGTATCGGTGCCGGAGGAAGTGACAACATGGGTGGTGAAGGTAGAGTTATTACCACCGCCATGTTCCGCATGGAGCACCAGGGCCAGATCCAGCATTTTTGCTTCCAGATCCGTATATTTGCCATCGGCCCGCAGCAGGTGGAGGATATTTTCCGCTGTGGACAGCTCCGGCTTTGGCGAATGAATAAAGAGACTCTGGTCATTATAGTAGTGGCAATAGGCCTGGTAGCTATAGACCGACAGGACCGGGAACCGAGAGATCAACTCCAAAGACTGGCGCAGAACGTTTTCGATAGAGGTGTCATCGGCCTTCTTGTCGTAAGAATACAGCGTCAACACACTGCGGGCCAGGGCATTCATCATATCCCGGCTGGGCGCTTTCATGATGACGTCCCGGGTAAAGTTTTTCGGCAGGTTCCGGTAGGACGACAGCACACCGTTAAACTCCTCCAGTTGCTGCGCTGTAGGCAGATCGCCAAACAGCAACAGATATGCCGCTTCCTCAAAGCCGAACCGGTCATCCCGCATAAATCCGTCTACTAGCTGCTCTACATCAATGCCCCGATAGAACAGCCGGCCTTCATCCGGGATCTGCCGTCCCAGCTCGTCTGGCAGATAATTGCCTTCGTCGTCCAGCTTGTAGGCATAGACCTCGGAGATCTCCGTCAGTCCCGCCAGCACGCCTTTACCATTTATATCACGAAGCCCTCGCTTTACATCGTATTTGCCGTAAAGGGATGGTTCAATTTTTTGTTCTTTTTTAATTTTGTTCGCCCAGTTTTCAATGGCGGCTTCCTCGATCACCATCGTTTTGACACGATCCGCAAGCTGCTGAATCACTGGCGTAAAATTTCCGTAATCTGTCATTGACGTAGGCTCCTTTCTTTCTCGTGATTATCCGATCATCGACCCTTCTTTACGCTCTAAATTTGGACACAATGTTCCATTTCAACAATAGATAGCCTGCTTTTATTGTATCACAATTATTGATTTATAACAAGAAAGTCTTTTCCATTTTTTCCTTTTTGTGAACTCAGACGTTCCGACCGATAAAAAATATGCAATATGCTGAATTTTTAGAAATTATTTTCGTCCGTTCTGCCATTTTCCGGCGAAAACAGTACCGCCCGCACGGGTGCGCCGTCACTTCCATCTAGTTTCATCGGCAACGCTGTGAGAAAATACGATCCGTCCGGAACCTGCGCAAGATCCAGTCCTTCCAGCAGCGGGATCCCTGCGCCGCACAGTATCCGGTGCACCTGCAGCTCTTCCCCTTCCGATGCAGAAAGGGAGATGGCATCGATGCCCAACAGCGTCAGGTGATGTTCCGCAAAGACAGACGCGCCCTCCGCTGTCAGCAAAGGGCGGCCATGGGTGCGCAGCAGCAGCCGATTAGCACAGCCCTCGCAAAGCGTTTTTGCCCTAGGCGCTGTGACCAGGCTCTGGACTGTGACTACGGTACAGGGACCGATCAGGTTTTCCAGCGGGACATCCGTGATGCTTTTGCCGCCGGGGATACAGTGGAGTGGCGCGTCCAGGTGGGTGCCCGTATGGCAGCAGGCGGAAATGGTTGAGAGATTGTAGTCATCGCCACCGGCAATAGACGTCAGCAGTGTTCGCTCCGGCCATGGGTCGCCGGGATAGACCGGCGCAGAAAACAACTCTTGTGTAATATCGTAGATCCGCACAGCAATCGCCTCTTGTTAATAATATCGGACCACAGACACTACCTTGCCCAGCACCAGGACGTTCTTACTGTAGATAGGCGAAAAATCCGGGTTTTCCGGCTGCAGCCGGATGCAGTCCTTTTCCCGGTACAGCCGCTTGACGGTGGCCTCGTCCTCGATCAGCGCCACGACGATCTCACCGTCGTCGGCAGTGGAGGTCTTTTCCGAAATAACGTAATCTCCGTCTAAGATCCCGGCGTTTTTCATGCTCTCTCCCTGAACCATCAGGGCAAACAGCTCTTTATTTTTGTACCGTTCTCCCGGGAACGGCAGGTATCCGGTGACCTCCTCTACGGCCAGAATAGGGACGCCTGCCGTCACCCGGCCCACAATGGGCACCTGGGTCGTCTGATCCTGCCCCTTGATGCGGATGGACCGGTTCAGTCCGGCATCTCTCGTGATGTAACCGGCGTTCTCCAGCGCCCGCAGATGACTGTGGACCGTGGAGGTGGAATGGAGTCCTGTTGCGGCGCAGATCTCCCGCACCGTAGGCGGCACACCAGACTCTAGCTGCTCCTTTACAAAGTCAAACACCTTCTGTTGGCTCTTTGTCAGTTTTTTCATCACGATGCCTCCCTTTCCCGTAAAATGTTCTCCCTTAGTATACCACAGATCTGCTCAAAATGCAAACATACGTTTGAGGACAAATTGCATAAAAAACAAGTGATTTCTTTTTATTACTTGTTCATAATGTATTAACAATTTCTGGAGTAGATGGGTTTATAATAAGGGTGTATTCAAGAGATGGAACCGCACCAACTCAGAGTACATTGTTCTACCCTCCTCAATATAACCCTTCAAGCGAAAGAAGAAGCCTCGTGTTGGATTGCACGAGGCTTCTTCCCGTTTTGCCGGGATTTGATTTCGTTATGATTCTTTTTTGTTTTTGTCGTCGTATTTTTTCACCGCATCCCGCACATATTCGGCACTCATGTGTCCCTTAGGCTTCTTGTTGAGGAATTTCCGTTTAATGAGCCGCCAGATAAATCCCAGGATCCATGAACCAAAAGCGACACAAATGACCACGATGACGACAGGGTTGGAAAACACAGCGATGACATTATCCATGGTGCGCACCTTTTCCTTTCACTTGAAAAATTTCATCTACGATAGAATCTTTGAACTGCTGAAACAGCGCTTGACGATGTTTGACGTGTCCGTAGCAGTAGTCGAACATATTGCGCACGATGCGCATCTGATCCTCTCTGGAAAGCCCGTGGATGCCCCGATTTGGCTTAAAGAGCAAATACATGGGGAATCCGCCGGACTCCACCGGAAGCTGAAAATCCGTATGCAGCACATAGGCGCCTACCTTGTGATAAAACTCCAGGCGGCGCTGCTGGATCTTGGCTTTTTCCGGGTCACTGGGGTCCACCCGCTCCGAGCAGAGCAGCAACCCATCGAACATTCCACAATACTTTTGGAACACCGCGTCGAACAGCTTTTGGCCGTAGCCCTGATACTGAAACTCCGGCAGGACCGCGAACAGATCCAGCCAGACGGTCTTACAGTCGGGCATACTATAGGTGGTCGCGTAGCCGATGAGCTGATCGTCCTCGACACGCCGGTACAGGAGAATCTTATACTTGTCCTTGTTGACCATCTGAATAAAATCCCGAATCTGATAGATCTCCTGACGGGGGAACTGCTTGCGCATTAAATCATAAACCTCCGCCAGATCATCATAGCCGCCCAACACCAGCCGGAACGTTTCCGTTTCCGGCCGTTTTTCGTCACTCATTCCTACAATCCCCTTTCGCAGCGGAACCCGCTGTTTCTACTTCGCAAATGAATTATAGCATAGATTCAAAAAAAGTTCACTACAAAAATGAAAAATCTTTCTTTTCCACTAACCCATGCTTCAACGTTCTCGGAAATTCCCGAAATCTTTGATTTCGTTGGCATTTCGTGAGGTTGTTATAACACAAAGTAGAAGAAAGGTCACTAGAAAAAAGAAAAATGTTCGTTTTCCTGTAAATTGTGTTTCAACGTTCTCCGAAATTCCCGAAATCTTTGATTTCGCTGGTATTTCGTGAGGTTGTTATAACACAAAGTAGAAAAAAGGTCACTAGAAAAAAGAAAAATGTTCGTTTTCCTGTAAATTGTGTTTCAACGTTCTGCCCACAGAAGTTTGCCTTTTGTGCCCCATTTCCCCTCCCGTTATGGTATAATGGGAGTGCGCATTCTTATTTTGAAAGGAGAACTTTATGCGAAAGCGTATCTATTCCCTGCTGGGCGCATTGCTGCTGGCGGCAGCCGTCCTGCTCCCGCTCACCGCCTGCGACCTGGGCAAGGGAACTACCACACCCCATTCATCACTAACTACCGGCGATCTACAGGTCTACTACCTGGACGTCGGTCAGGGCGATTCGGAATTGCTGTTCCTGCCCGACGGCACTACCGTCCTCATCGACGCCGGAGATCGGGACTGCATCAACTACATCACCGGCGCCTTAAAAGACTTCGGCGTAGAGCAGATCGACATCCTCATTGCCACCCATCCCCACGCCGACCACATTGGCGCTATGGCCACCGTTGTCCGGAACTTTGACATTGGTACGATCTATATGCCAAAGGTAGATGACAGCCAAACACCAACGACGGTTTCCTATGAGAAGCTGCTGGAATCCATCGCAAAGAAAGACCTGAAGGTGAAAACCGGCAAGGCAGGCATCACCGCCTACAAAAATGGCAAGGTAAAGCTGGAATTCCTGGCACCCAACAGCAGCAGCTATAACAATCTCAACAACTACTCTATTGTGGCAAAGCTCACCTATGACGACACCTCGTTCCTGTTTTTGGGCGATGCTGAGCGGGAAAACCTCAACGAGATGCTGGACCGGGGCTATGATCTATCCTGTGACGTCATGAAGCTGGGCCATCACGGCAGCTCCAACGCCATCTCTAAAAAGCTGATGGACGCCGCCCAGCCATCCTATGGCATCATTTCCTGCGGGGCGGGCAACTCCTATGGCCATCCCCACAGGGAGGCGCTAAAGCTGCTGCAGCAGTACGATGTAACCACTTACCGCACCGACGAGGACGGCACTATCCTGGCAACCAGCGATGGCAAGACCATCCAGTTCCAGACAGACCTTCCTTCCGTTCTGCCGGCATCATAACGATAACAGGCAGACAAGATCATCTGCCGCTCTGCCAAAACAAATGGAAAAGCCATCCCGTGCCGGAAATGATCCGGAGGGATGGCTTTTTTTATCCTGTTTATTTCCAGTTGGCGTTTCTGCACATCTCCACAAAATAACGGTGGGTGGTCAGATCGTCATTTAATTCTGGGTGATAAGAGGTCACCAGCATATTGCGCTCCTTGGCCGCCACAATGTGGCCGTTGAGCTCGCACAAGACCTGCACGCTGTCGCTGTTGACTTTCTCGATCCACGGTGCGCGGATAAAGGTCAGCGGGATCGGGTCCGGCGAAAACTCCGGCACAACAACGTCCTGCCGGAAGCTGTCTAGCTGGGTGCCGTAAGCATTGCGCCGGACAGTGATGTCCATAACGCCAAAATGGGGCTCCTCGCCGACGATCTCCTTTGCCAGCAGGATCAACCCCGCGCAGGTCCCCCAAACCGGCATCCCCCGCTGGATCCGTTCCCGGATCGGCTCATGGAGATGGAACAGCTTCAACAGCTTGGAGATGGTCGTGCTCTCTCCACCGGGGAGGATCAATCCATCAATCTGCTCCAAAGCTGGCAGAGTCTTGACCGGAATGGCCCGTACGCCGGGGATCTGCTCCAGCATATACAGATGCTCCTCCACAGAACCCTGATAAGACAAAACGCCAACGGTTACGTTCCGTTCTGCCATGGGACGTTACCAGCCTCTTTCTGCCAAACGGTACTGGGGCGGCAGGTCCTCGATGTTGAGGCCCTTCATGGCTTCGCCCAGGCCCTCGCTGACTTCTGCCAGGATCTTTGGATCATTGTAGTGGGCGGTTGCCATGACGATGGCCTTTGCCATGACTCTCGGGTTCTGGGACTTGAAGATACCGGAACCAACAAAGACGCCCTCACTGCCCAACTGCATCATCAGCGCAGCGTCGGCCGGTGTGGCGATGCCGCCTGCGGCAAAGTTGACAACGGGCAGCTTGCCGTTTTCCGCAACGTAGCGGACCAGGTCATAGGGGCAGCCGTTGTCCTTAGCGTAAGTCATCAGCTCTGCGGTATCCATGTTCTGCAGGCTGCGGATAGCGGTCATCATCGTGCGCATATGGCGGACAGCCTCTACCACGTTGCCGGTGCCGGCCTCGCCCTTCGTGCGGATCATAGCAGCGCCTTCGCCGATTCTCCGCAGCGCTTCGCCGATGTTTCTGGCGCCGCAGACAAACGGTACCTTAAAGTCGTGCTTATTCAGGTGATACATATCGTCAGCCGGGGTGAGCACTTCACTTTCGTCAATGTAATCGACACCCAGTGCTTCCAGGATCTGCGCCTCGGCAATGTGGCCGATACGGGCCTTTGCCATGACCGGGATGGAAACGGCTGCCTGGATCTCTTTGATCATCTTCGGGTCGCTCATTCTGGCAACGCCGCCCTGCTTGCGGATGTCGGACGGAACACGCTCCAGCGCCATGACCGCAACAGCGCCGGCCTCCTGAGCGATCTCTGCTTCTTCCGGGTTGGTGACGTCCATGATCACGCCGCCCTTGAGCATTTGCGCCAGGTTTTTGTTCAGCGAATACTGCTCTTCCTGCAGTGCTTTTTCTTCAATAGTCATACCCAATGTTTCTCCTTCAGTTCTATCTAATTTTATTCTCAAGCGATACAATACAACAGGCTCTATTATATCACAAAACACCCACCATTAAAATAGGAACTTTCTATCTTTGTAGGGTTGATAAATTTTTCTCCTATCCCCATTTGCAAATCTGTTCCACTTTCCCAAAAATCAAGGAGCGGTCCCGGAATTTCTTTCCGCTTACCGCTCCTTTATCTCCCATTTTCAGGAAATCAGCTTCAATCTGCTTTACTGCTCTCCTTTTCGGCAGTATTTTCCTTCACGCTTTTACTGGATGTGGTCTTTTTCGTCGTTTTTTCCGCTTCACCGCTCTCGTTTAAAATATCTGAGAGATTGTCATCAGATCTTGCGTCCTCTACCAGTTCCGGATACGCCGCGCCAGCCATATCGGCCACGGCCTTTAAGATGGTGCCGCCCTGCCGGCGCATCGTGGCAGCGTCGATCTCGTACACTCTGCCGTTGCGCACAGCCGACAGCTTCTTATATTTGCTGCTGCTGAGGATCTTCTCCCGCAGGCCTGTGTCGCAGAAAATATAGCTGGGATTGCCGGTGGTGATGGAAGCGCCTTCTGTGGAATTATTGGAGCCGGACTCAAAGATGTTGATGAGGCCCGCATAGCTAAACAGCATCCCCACAAAGGTATCTCCCGTAGCCGCCGTGCCCTCCAGATCATACAGGTAGCAGGCCGTTGGCAGGATGGTCCGCTCCGGAATGCTCCTTGCGATGTCGTCCAGGGTCAGCAGGGTGCTGTTGGCCACCTTTTTGCCCCGCTCTGCGCCCACCTGCTGGCCCTGCAGCAGAGAGCCGACAGAACGGTACAGCTCAGTGAGAGACTCCCGGTTGGTGGCGGGAGACAGCACAACGAGCTGAATGTTGCTGCCTTCCAGCGCAGTGCGCTGCTCCGCTGTAGGCTCCGTATCGGTCAGCACCAAATTTACGCCAGCGCCGGAAATGGCGCCTACATCGTCCAGGGTCATGTTGGGCAGCACAGACAACTCCTCCTGGGTACAGCTTTCGCTCTTGCCTTTAAGCTGTGCCTCATAGCCCAGTGCCAGCACCACATCGGCCAGACTGTCCGACAGCACCGCCACACCGCTGGGCTGAGAAGTGACTGTCACCTCATTCACCGTTACCGGATAACCACTGCCTGTGCCGCTGCTACCCGCAGCGCCGCCGCAGCCTGCCAAAATGGACAAACTCAAAACGGCGGCCAGAAGTAGCGCACCAATTTTTTTGATCTGCTTCATCCAGTACAACCTCCTTTTTTCGTCCGGAGCAGTTGTCCCCGGCCTTTGGTTTGTTGGAATCCATGACGCGTCTTTTCTTTATGCGCAAAAGACTCCGCCATTTTGACATTATTCTATCATATTTTCTGCCCGTGAAAAAGGATTATTACAAATTTGTATCCCCTGCCCGGATCTTTGCCTCGGCCTGATCCATATACTGGGTAGCGCATCGCGGCGACCGGCCACCACGAGTCAGCGCCCATTCTTCGGCGCCCCGCTTCAGCTCAGGCAGATAGTCCAGCAATCCCCGTTTTTCGGCCATGGCGGTGATGAGCGCCAGATATTGGGCCTTGTCCGGATGACTGAAGTTGACCGTTAACCCAAACCGGTCAGCAAGGCTCAGGCTTTCCTGGATCGTATCGCCCCGATGGATCTCGTCGCCCTCCCGGTCAGAGAACGTCTCCCGCAGCAGGTGACGCCGGTTGGAGGTAGCATAGATGAGGGTATTGTCCGGCCGGGCCGCCACGCCGCCCTCCAGCACCGCTTTCAGAGAAGCGTATGTTTCATCCTGCTTGGAGAAGGAAAGGTCGTCGATGAAGATCAAAAACTTCAGCGGCAGACCGGCGATCTGATCCACCAGATACGGGAACTCCATGAGCGATTCCTTCGGCATCTCGATGACCCGCAGCCCGCAGTGGGCATAATCGTTCATAATGGCCTTTACCGTAGACGATTTGCCTGTGCCCCGGTCGCCGTAAAGCAAGCAGTTGTTGGCCGGCAGCCCCTTTAAAAACAGGGTGGTGTTTTCCACCACCAGATTGCGCTGGTAGTCGTAGCCCTTCAGATCGCTGAGCGTCACCTTGTCGGGATATTCCACCGGCAGGATCTGCTGGTCCCGCCAGATAAATGCCCGGTATTTTACAAATTTGCCGCAGCCGTGGGTGCGGTAAAACGTCCACAGCCGGTCAACGCAGCCGGACAGATCCCCTTGCAGCTCCGCTACCGGCTCTCCCGTCTGCCATTTGGGCAGGGTGTGAGACAGGGTGAGCTCTCCCGCGCCGCTCTGCGCCAAAATCTGTTCCGGCGTCAGGCAGACCGCTGACCGCAGGATGGACAAGTCCCGCTCCACCGCCTGGCGCAGCGCTGTGCTGACCGGCTCCCCGGCAGCGCCCTGGCGGGAAAAGATGTTGTCGTCATACAGGGCGCCATCGGTGATGACGCCGCTGAGATTTTCCTCTGCGCCATGGGCACAGGCCGTGCTGAAAAACTCGCCCCAGGCTGCAAAAAACGGCTGGGGGTCGTCTATGTTGAATCGGGCCGCCTGCTTAAGCAAACGGTAAAAGCTGCCGGTGACGGGACAATCCAATAATCCACGATAAACGGAAAGCGCCGATAAATTCCAAACGATCTCCTGTAATTCCTTCATGCTAGTATCTCCTTTTGACTGTTTATTCGCCTGTTTCTAGTTTGTTCCTTTTGCAAAGGCCCAGCAGATCTCGTCCGTTGGTCCAGAGGATCTTTTCCAGCTCCTCATCGGTCAGCCCCAGCTTTTTCACCTGGGACAGCGTCTGCCCCGGATCCCACATGGGAAAATCACTGCCAAATAAGATCCGGTCCGCCCCGTAAGCGCGGATCAGTTCCTTGGTGCGGCGCAATCCCAAAAAGGGGATGGAGCTGGAAAGATCCAGGTAGCAGGAACGATGCTCCAGATACTCCAGGGCCAGATCGAACAGGGACCATCCGCCAAAATGGGCAGCGATGACCGTGAGGTCGGGAAACCGATCCAGCACCGCCGCCAGACGCCGGGGATGGGAATAATCATAGCGGTAATCGCCGCAGTGTATCAGCACCGGCAATCGTCCCGCCAGCCGCTCATAAAGCGCCATGGCCTTTGGCTCGTCCATGAAAAACTGCTGGGTGTCGGGATGGAGCTTCACGCCCCGCAGACCCAGTGCTTCGATCCGCTGGATCTCTTTTTCGGGGTCGCCCATCTCCGGGTGCAGCGTGCCAAAGCCGCAGAATTCCGGATGAGCTGCACAGGCAGACGCGATAAACGTATTGATGGCTTCCACGTTCCGGGGCGCTACCGCCACCGACTGGACCACAAAACGGTCTACGCCGGACGCTTTGCCCAACTGCAAGAGGGTCTCCGCTGTGCCGGACCGGTTGACATCTATGCCGTAAAAGGCGCTGACGCTGTGCACCGCTTTTTCCGAAATGGTCTCCGGATAAATATGGGTGTGAAAATCGAGAATGTGCATCGTCCGCTCTCCTTTCCAAAAAGCGTTTCTTCTTTTCTATTGTACTGAACAGCGGGCAAAAATACAAGAGGCGACAGAGTCCGCCACAAAAAAACAGGCGGGCAGATGCCAGCCTGTCTCAACGAAAAACGCATTTGCGCCTGTTGTCTTTATTGCCCCATCACTCGGAGAACATAGGTGTAGAAAGATACCGCTCGCCGGTGTCCGGCAGCAGCGCTACGATGACCTTACCCTGATTTTCGGGGCGCTTTGCAATCTGAGACGCCGCATAGACTGCCGCACCAGAGGAAATGCCTACCAAAAGGCCCTCTGTCCGTGCCAGGGCGCGGCCGGTCGCAAAGGCATCCTCGTTGCTCACGGGGAATACCTCGTCGTAAATGTCGGTGTTCAGCGTATCCGGCACAAAGCCTGCGCCGATGCCCTGGATCTTATGGGGCCCGGCCACGCCTTTAGACAGTACCGGAGAGGTCTCCGGCTCTACAGCGACGATCTGCACCGCCGGGTTCTGGCTCTTTAGGTAAGCACCTACGCCGGAAACCGTGCCGCCTGTGCCTACGCCGGCCACGAAAATATCCACTTTGCCGTCGGTGTCTTCCCAGATCTCCGGGCCGGTGGTCTTTTGATGGGCCATGGGATTAACTGGGTTGGTGAACTGGCTGGGGATAAAGCTGTTTGGGATCTCCTTAGCCAGAGCATCTGCCTTGGCAATAGCGCCCTTCATGCCCTGTGTCCCGTCGGTGAGCACCACCTCGGCACCGTAAGCCTTCAGCAGATTGCGGCGCTCAATGCTCATGGTCTCCGGCATGGTGAGGATGATCCGGTAGCCTCTGGCTGATGCCACGGCTGCCAGACCGATGCCGGTGTTGCCGCTGGTCGGCTCAATGATGGTGGAATCGGGTTTTAAGATGCCCTTTTCCTCTGCGTCGTCGATCATGGCCTTTGCCACACGATCCTTAACGCTGCCGGCCGGATTGAAATATTCCAGCTTGCCCAAAATCGTTGCCGGCAGTTCCTGTGCCTTGCTGAAATTGCCCAGCTCCAGCAGCGGTGTCTTGCCAATGAGGTCCGTAATGGTCCGATAAATTTTCATACCCACAGCACTCCTTCTTCCCCCTTTTTTGGGAGATCTTGTTATAAAATTACCATAATTCCTACTTGATTTCTATGCTATGATTATAAACTGCTCATTAAGATTTGTCAAGGGCGATCGTTCCAGATGATGGATCAGCAATTGACAACCTGTCTGCTCCGGTGATACACTATACCCGACTGCAAAACGCTATATGCGATTTTACGAAAGAAAGAGGAACGTATTATGCCATCTCCATTTTCCCGGTCCGCCCTGCTGTTGGGGGAGGACAGCCTACAAACACTGGCAAAGGCCCGTGTCATCGTGTTCGGCGTTGGCGGCGTCGGCTCCTATGTGGCGGAAGCCCTAGCCCGCGGCGGCGTGGGCGCCATCGATCTGGTCGATGACGACGTGGTGTCCATCACCAACATCAACCGGCAATTGCCCGCCCTCCACTCCACCGTCGGCCAGCCGAAGATCGACGTCATGGCACGCCGCATCCGAGACATCCATCCCGATTGCTGCGTCACGACCCATCCCTGTTTTTTCTCTCGGGAAACGGCCGGGCAATTTGACTTTTCCGCCTTTTCCTATATTGTAGATGCAGTGGACACCGTTTCCGCCAAGCTGCTGCTGGTAGAGCAGGCTTATGCGGCGGGCACGCCCATCATCAGCAGTATGGGCGCCGGCAACAAGCTGGACCCCACCCGCTTTGAGGTGACGGATATTTTTAAAACGTCGGTCTGCCCCCTGGCACGGGTCATGCGGCAGGAGCTGCGCAAACGGAACATCCCGTCGCTGAAGGTGGTCTACTCCAAAGAAGAAGCCCGCACGCCCCGAGGCGACCACGGCGAGACACTGCCACAGGGCCGGCGGCAGCTTCCCGGCAGCGTACCGTTTGTGCCGTCGGTGGCGGGATTGATCTTGGCCGGGGAAGTGATCTGCGATCTGACCGGCACAAAAGTCAGATAAAGATTTTTTTCAAAATCTTCCCCTGCTGCGGCGGGCTATCTTTGCCGGGGAAGTGATTTGCTGTCCGGCCCACGCAAAGGTTAGAGAAAGATTTTTTTGAAGATCTTCCCCTGCTACGCAAATTTTTTTTGCGAAAAATGGAAAAAAGTTTTCATTCCCCTATTGACATAGTAGGTTTTGTAGGTTATAATAAACCCATTGAACCGATAGGCATTGCGGTGAAAGGAGAATTGCCCCATGTATCTGCATTTGTTAAACTTTTTAAGAAGCAACTTTCGCAACGGACGAATGTGCCATTGAACATTTCCAATCTCCCTTTTGACGATCAAAAAAACAAAACTAAAATCATATTAAGAAAGTAGGAATTTCCAATGGCAAACAATCAAAATTATAAATTCGAAACATTACAGCTCCACGTTGGTCAGGAACAGCCTGATCCGGCAACCGACGCCCGTGCCGTACCGATTTACGCCACGACCTCTTATGTATTCCACAACGCCCAGCACGCTGCCGACCGTTTCGGTCTGGCAGACGCCGGCAACATCTACGGCAGACTGACCAACTCTACCCAGGATGTCTTTGAAAAGCGCATCGCAGCCCTGGAAGGCGGCGTAGCTGCTCTGGCTGTGGCATCCGGCGCTGCCGCTATCACCTACACTATCCAGGCACTGGCACAAGCCGGCGACCACATCGTAGCGCAAAAGACCATCTACGGCGGCACCTACAATCTGCTGGCCCACACCCTGCCCCAGTTCGATGTTCAGACTACTTTTGTAGACGCCCACAATCTGGAGGAGATCGAAAACGCCATCCAGGCCAACACCAAGGCCATCTACCTGGAGACGCTGGGCAATCCTAACTGTGACATCCCGGATCTGGACGCGATCTCCGCCCTGGCTCACAAGCATGGTCTGCCCGTCGTTGTGGACAACACCTTCGGCACCCCTTACCTGATCCGTCCCATCGAGCACGGCGCTGACATCGTTGTCCACTCCGCTACCAAGTTCATCGGCGGTCACGGCACTACCCTCGGCGGCGTCATCGTGGACAGCGGCAAGTTCGACTGGAAAAAGAGCGGTAAATATGCTCCCATCGCCGCGCCAAACCCAAGCTATCACGGGATCTCCTTTGCTGACGCTGTTGGCCCGGCTGCTTTTGTCACCTACATCCGTGCCATCTTGCTCCGTGACCAGGGCGCCACTATCTCTCCCTTTGCGGCCTTCCTGCTGTTACAGGGTACCGAAACGCTGTCCCTGCGCTTGGAGCGCCACGCGGAAAACACCAAGAAGATCGTTGCGTATCTTGTGAACAACCCGAAGGTCAAGAAGGTCAACCATCCGTCTCTGCCGGATCATCCGGACCATGCGCTGTATGAGAAGTATTTCCCCAACGGCGGCGGCTCCATCTTCACCTTCGAGATCAAGGGCGGCAAGGAAGAAGCCTTCCGCTTCATCGACCATCTGGAGATCTTCTCTCTGCTGGCCAACGTTGCCGACGTAAAATCTCTGGTCATCCATCCGGCCTCTACCACCCACTCTCAGCTCAACGCACAAGAGCTGGAAGATCAGGGCATCACCCAATCGACCATCCGCCTCTCCATCGGCACCGAGCACGCAGATGATCTGATCGCCGCCCTGGACAAAGCATTTTCCTATATCGATTGACCGATAAACAGATAGAACAATAGAACGATTCAAAAAAATTTATTTCTGATACCGATAATTCAAAACGATACAACAATACAACACACACCTCTACACCCTCACGGCACCGCTGTGGGGGTGTTTTGTAACCAGCGCACTTTACACCTAGGTACTTTGTCTGTTATACTGAACTCAAGAACACAAAGGAGGCATTCCCATGGAACAACTCATTGAAAAATTGGCATCCACCCACGACCTGACCGACGACGAACTGCGATGCCTCATCGAGGACGGAAGCTGCGATGACCTGCTGTTCCAAAAAGCAGAAGCGCTGCGCCAGCAGATCTACGGCAAAGATGTATACGTCCGTGGATTGATCGAGATCTCCAACTACTGCAAAAATAACTGCTATTACTGCGGCATCCGCCGGGATAACCGACAGGTAGACCGCTATCGATTGACGCCGGAACAAATTTTGGAATGCTGTGCAGAAGGGTATGATCTGGGATTTCGCACCTTTGTTTTGCAGGGCGGCGAGGACCCGTATTTTACCGATGATCTGCTGTGTGCGCTGCTCAAGACCATCAAATCCCGCTATCCAGACTGCGCTGTGACGTTGTCTTTGGGCGAGCGGTCCCGGGATAGCTATCAACGGCTGTATGATGCCGGGGCAGACCGGTATCTGCTCCGCCACGAAACGGCTTCTCCTGCCCATTATAACAAGCTCCATCCACAGGAGCTGTCCCTGGAAAACCGTCAGCGCTGCCTGTTCCAGCTCAAGGAGATCGGCTATCAGGTGGGCTCCGGCTTCATGGTCGGTTCCCCCTACCAGACCACCGACTGTCTCATTGCCGACCTGCGCTTTTTGCAGCAGCTTCAGCCAGCCATGATCGGCATCGGGCCCTTCCTGACCCATCAGGATACGCCGTTTAGGGAATTTGAAAACGGAAACACCCAGCTCGTCCTGCGCATGATCGCCATTTTACGGCTGCTGTTCCCCTATGCCCTGCTGCCCTCCACCACAGCGCTGGGCACCGCCGATCCCCTGGGCCGGGAAAAGGGCATTAAGGCCGGCGCCAACGTGGTCATGCCCAATCTGTCCCCTGTCTCTGTGCGGAAAAAGTACGAGCTGTACGACAATAAGATCTGCACCGGCGACGAAGCTGCCGAATGTCGGATGTGCTTGTCCCGCCGGATGGAATCCATCGGCTATAAGATCGTTGTGGACCGGGGCGATGTGAAATCGCCAGAACGCACCAAAACGCCCTCTTGAGTTTCCCCCACCCATAGGCTGCCGCAAGGGCTGTTGTATTTTGCAAAACGATTTGGTATACTAATTTAGTATACAAAAAGAAACAAAAAAGGAGCGATTTTCATGACGATCACGCCGCAGGAAGCAAAAAAATTGATGGATACCGAAACAGATTATATGATCCTCGATGTACGGGGAGAAAATGAATACCGGGAAAGCCACATTCCAAAGGCGGAATCTCTTCCCCTGCCGGAGCTGCCGGTAAAAGCAGAGGAGATGCTGCCGGACAAAGATCAGCTCATCCTCGTCTACTGCCACAGCGGCATTCGCAGCGCTGCGGCCGCCGACCAACTGGAAATGATGGGCTACACCAACGTTAAAGATTTTGGCGGCATCATCCGCTGGCCCTTCGATGTCACCGGCGCATAAGGAAACAAAAAAATCGCGTACCGTTTCTGGTGCGCGATTTTTGTTATTCAGCGGATCTTCTACCTTTCACCAGCGTCATGGCCTCTTTGCCGGAAAGATGCTCGATCGTCAGCTCCAGCATACAGAGGTGGTCATATTGCTCCTCGATCTCCTGTTGGCGGCCCTCTACCTGCTCCGGTGAAAATCGCTCTGCCAGCAGCTCGATAGCCCGGCGCTTTTCCCTGTCATCGGTCAGTATCTTCAGGAACCCAAACGCAATGACGCTGCGAAAATATGAGGTGTACTCCTCTGGCACGATCTCATCCTGGTCAATGACGCAAAAGGATGCTTTACTGCCACCGCCAATAGCGTCGATCTTGTGGCCGCTTTTGGCACTATGGAACAGCAGCCGGTCGCCGTCCCGGTAATAGTTGATGGGCACGCCGTAGGGATAGCCGTTATCGCCAAAAAGAGACAGCACCCCCGATGTGCCCCTGTCCAGGACAGCTTTGCAGTCTGCTGCGGAAAGCTGTTGTCGTTTCCGTCGCATGGGTCGAAACAAAAAGATCGCCTCCTATCGAAAAAATTTTGCCTTATTATAGCATAGTTTCCCTAGAAAAGCCAACAAAAAATGCCGCCTGCAAACTATCGCAGACGGCGGTCTTTGGCGGAGATGAAGAGATTTGAACTCTTGCGCCGGGGAACGCCCGACCTACCGCATTTCGAGTGCGGACCCTTCAGCCACTTGGGTACATCTCCATAGGTGCAAATGCACTATCGTTCATTGTAATTCCTTTTATCCAAAAAGTCAAGGGATTCCCGTGCTTTTCCAAAAGAAAAAGCCGCCTTTCGGCGACTATCTTTTCGCTATCTTATTTTGTCTTGTCACAGCGTCGATGTATCATCTACATACGTTGTGCCCGCTTGAGGCGTTTCGCCGTGGCGACTGAGCAGTTGCGTCACAGTGACCATGGTGTAGCCCTCTTTTTCCAGGGTGTCCAATGCGGCCAGAACGCCCTTCACTGTCGTTTCGTGAATGTCGTGGAGCAGGATGATGGCCCCATCATAGGCGCTTTTTAAGATCTGCTTTTTGACATAGTTGGCATTTCGGTTTTTCCAATCCAGCGTATCTACCGACCAGTAAATGCTCGGGATCTCCACATTGGACAGCACCTTATCATTGAGACTGCCGTAAGGCGCCCGGAACACCGTTGGATAAGCGCCGCAGGCTGCGTAGACTGCCTCATTTGTCTTGTTTACCTCGTTTTGGATCTTCTTTTGCGACAGCTCTGTCAATTGGGCGTGATCCCAGGAATGGTTACCCAGCTCGTGGCCCTCCTTTTTCATCCGCTGCACCAGATCCTCATTGCCGGCTACATTTTGTCCCAGCATGAAGAAGGTGGCTTTGGCCTTGTGCTTTTTCAGGCCATCCAGCAGTTTTCCGGTAGTGGCATAGTTGGGACCGTCGTCAAAGGTCAAGGCGATCAGCTTTCCCTTGACCACTTCGGTGGGCGCTGTCACGGTGACGGCGCACTGGGCGGAAAGCCCATTGGTGGCAGTGGCCGTTATGGTGGCTTTACCCTGTGCCATACCGGTCACAACGCCGTCATTGTTTACCTTGGCGATAGACGGGTCACTGCTCTCCCAGCGAAATGCCAAACTGCTGTCGGGAGACGAGGAAGCTGTCAGCGTCATCTTGCTGTCCACCTGTACCGTTGCTTTTTCCCGGCTGATGGCCACAGTCTCCTCTACGATATTTGCCGTGATCTTGGCGATACCGTCGCTATACAATCGATGGTTCTCGTTCACATCGGTATAAGCGCAAACCCCACAGGACAGCTTTGGCACCGTATCCTTTTCCCCGTCATAGGTGAAGATGGCTTCCTGCAGTGTGGCAATATCGGTATAGCGCTTGCTCGTACTGTCGTACAAAGAGACGATATACCCGCTGGCCTCCGGGACCCGGTCCCACTTGAGGGTGACTCGTTTTTCCCGGACCGTCACCCGGAGATTTTGCGGTGTTGGCGGCGCTGTCTGCGACACGATGGAAGGATCATCCTCCGATGACGTTGCGGGAAACCCAAAGCAGCCGGTGCTCACCAGGGAGACCGTAAACACCAGCAGCAGCAATGCTCCCAGTTTCCGTGTCCATTTCATCTTTTTCACATCCTCGTTCCGGCCCACAACTTGGACCGGTGCTTTCCCATTTTCGCCCGTTGCATCAGGCGGTGAAGGTAGCATCATTATACAGGGAAACCCTTTTCTTTGCAAGACAAAAACCGCCATTGTTTGCGGTTTTTTTACAATTTTGTCCCGGAAATTCTGCCCAGTCAGCGAAAAAAGTATTTTCTTCCGTTACCGTTTCTCGCCGAACAGCTTGATGAGCTTTTTGCGGTTATCATTTTCGCAGACGGCCACCAGCTCATCGCCGCTGTGCAGTACTGTATAGCCATTGGGGATCATCATGGCTTCGTCCCGCAGGATAGAGATCACCAGGGAGCCTGAGGGCAGGTCGATGTCCTTTAAGGGATGGCCGTCCCAGGCGCTGCGGTCCGGCAGGATCATGGTGCAGATGCTGGCCCGGCCTTTGTTCAGCGTTGCCAGCATGTGCATCTCCGCAAAATCCACTTCCTGCTCGATGAGCTTGGTGATGATCTCCGTACTGCTCACCACAATGTCTGTACCCAGCGTCCGCAGCGCTTCCATATTGGCCGGGTTATTGGCCCGGACGATGACCTTTTTGGCGCCAAACTCTTTTTTGGCCAACTGGGTCGCCACCAGATTATCCTGGTCGCTGCCGGTGACGGCGATAAAGCTGTCGCAGTTTTTCGCGCCGGCTTCGGCCAGGATCTCAATTTCCGTGCCGTCCCCGCAGATGACCTCCGCATCTAGCTGGTTGGCTAGATCCATACACTTCAGTTTATTTTTCTCAATGAGGCGCACGTCATATTTTCGTTCCATCATGGTCTGGGCCAGATCGAACCCCAGCTTGCCGCCGCCCACAATTACAATTACCATCGTCTCGTTTCCTTCCTTCCCCTGGTCAGTCGCTGATGTGTGAAATGATCAGCTTGTCGCCAGCTTCAATGATGAGCTTTTTGTCGTAGCAGGCCAGCTCCATAGAGCCGTTTTCCCGCAGAACACCCAGCACACTGGTCCCGCCGTCCATCTTCAGCTTAGAGGCGTCCTTGCCCACCAGTCGTTCTGTTTCGCTGAAGCAGGTAAAGGAAACCGTAGCGCTCTCAAAGGTGACGCTTTTTTCGTCCCACGGCTGGGTCAGGGCGATATACATGGTATCGGCCGCCAGCTTTGTCGGACAGATCGTCTTGAGGCCAAATCGCTTAAAGACCTTTTCCCGAGATGGGTCAGAAATTCTGGCCAGCACATTTTCCAGCCCGAAAAACTGCTTGACGATTTGGGAAACGGTGATATTCAAATTATCATCCTGGGTCACCACGGCCACTGCGTCACAGCCCTCGATGCCGGCCCGTGTGAGGACCCGCATATCCATAGCCATACCGCAGACGGTAATGCCGCTGAAATCATCGCTCAGCGCCCGGAAAGCGTCTACATTGGCATCAATAATAGCAACGTCGTGTCCCCGACTGTCCAGCAGATCCGCCAGGCGGGAGCCCACCTTGCCGCATCCAATAATCAAAACGTTCAAAATCGTTTGCCTCCTAACCCGTTTATTCAAATCACCCCTATTATAGTACAGGCCAATGGAAAAAGAAAGTTTATTTTTTCACAAGAATCCCGTCGAATTTTCGTTATTCATCTTTGGGTTTGGTGATCCTATGGGCTGTTTTTTCTGGAAAATAGACGGCAAGTTGCAAAAAATTTGCAAAAAAAGAGCCCCCGCTTTCTACGGAGGGTTGCTTTGGCCCGCTCGGAGGGAT
>JAQXNV010000013.1 GCA_029098185.1 Oscillospiraceae bacterium | reverse complement strand
GGGGAGCTGATCTCCATTTTGTGGGGCGATGAGCCGGTAACGGATTTGGTGCGGGGAAATCTGCGCAGCCACCTTTACACGCTGCGCACCACGCTGGCAAAGGTGGGGCTGGAGGATATTCTTGTGATGAATAAGTGGGATGTTGCCATCCATGCCGATGAAATTGACTGCGATTATTACGATTATCTCCGCTGTATACCGGAGGCAGTCAATCTGTATCACGGGGAATATATGAGCCAATACTCCTGGGCAGAAATGACGACCGTACAACTGGATCGCCGTCTGGAAAAGCAATACTAAACGGAAATGGTTGGAGGTGAAAATATGATGATTTTAATTGTAGATGATGAAACAGAACGATTAGCGAAAACGACAAAATTGACAAAGATATTATTTCCGGATGCAGAGATCCTCGCAGAGCATGACCCCTTGATGGCCGGCAAATATGCCCTGTTCCATCCGGTTGATGTGTTGATTTCCGCACTGCGGATGCACAGAGCCGATGGCCTTGTCATGAAAAGAATGGTACGCTATGCCAACGAAAATGCCAAGGTCTATCTCATGGGCACCATGGAGCATTTCGACCAGTGGAATTTGGTCGATCTTGTCGGAAAGCTGGACTATCCCGGTGTGGACGGGCTTTTGGTCTATCCGATAACGCAGGAATCGCTGGAAAAAGTACTTTGCGCAAAGCCGGACAGCAACATCAAGATGGTTAAGCGTACCGTACAAGAGGTCTACGAAGCACTGAAGCACGACGAGTTTCTGCAGTGCCGCCTGGCACAGGCTGCGATGGATGACGATTTGGAACAGTTTTTCCGGGAGCAGGGCTGCGAGGAGCCGATGTGTGAGATTCAGGCCTATTTCCAGAAAAAGGCTGCAAGTTCTGCAAAGGAACTGACAGAGGATGAGCTGGAAGCCGTAATCGGCGGCGTTACAGAACCGCAGTCCTTCCCGAAAATGATCCTTTCCTGGATGGACTATGATCTGGATACATTTACACCATTCCATCAGAAATGATCAAAGATGATGCAGTTAAAAGCGATAACTCGCACCTGAATTTCAATGTCTGATTGCAAACAGGTACGCTCTGAAAGGTGAGCTGCAATTCACCCTAACAATTCAATCAACAGGCAGTGTTGGCTGCCGAGCTCCTCCATTTCAATTCACTAATTGCAAGTAAATTGAAATGGAGGAATTTTTATGACAAAAATCAATCCGATGAAAAAATCGGTTCAAGAAAAACAACCTCAAGGCAGTGTGAAGTTTTGCCCTTGAGGTTGTTTTTTTATGATTCGATTCGCTTGCGCAATTGGTTCAGCACTTTTTTCTCAATGCGGGAAACATAGGATCGGGAGATCCCCAGTTTGGCGGCCACCTCTCTTTGGGCCAACGGCTTTGTTTCCGGCAAAAGCCCGTAACGAAGCAGAATGATCGTCCGTTCCCGTTCGGTCAAATCCTCCAAGATGGCCCGCTTCATTTTTTCAATACTGATCTTTTGGTCTAGGTCCTCCGCAATATTGTCTCCAGAAGCTAACGTATCCAGCAGAGACAGGGCGTTACCGTCTTTGTCTGTGTCGATGGGTTCGTGCATCGACACATCCTGTGCTGTTTTTCGCGCGCTGCGAAAATACATCAGGATCTCATTTTCCACGCATCGCGCTGCGTAACTGGACAAACGGATCCCCTTTTCCGGTTGGAAGGTATCAATGGCCTTGATCAACCCGATGGTGCCAATGGAGATCAGATCATTTTGGTCATACGGCATAGCGTAATACTTTTTCATCACATGGGCCACCAGACGCAGATTGTGCTCGATCAGTTGGCTTCTGGCATTTTCTGCTATCTTTGGGTCGCTGCTTTTTAGCTGTTCCAGACAAGCTCGTTCTTCTTTTGCCGTCAGCGGCCGGGGAAAAGAATCAGACCCCGTAACATGGAGAATCAAAAACAGGACATTGCGCAGCAAGTCAGAAAATATTCCCAGCAAGTGATCGCCCCCTAAAAGATTTCTGCTCCATCCATATGATAGGAAAAATCATTTTTTGCCATGGGCTTTCAAAATTTCTAAAGGAAGCGTATCCTTTTTGCAGTTATTCCTTGACAACTAGCGTTTACTAGGTTATCATAAAAGCAAATCTAGTGTTCACTAGGTTTTTAGATTTCTCATCGCATCAGGAGGCAGGTCATGACAACGAAAGAACGGATCACAGAAGAAGCGCTGACCCTATTTGCGGAAAAAGGATATAAGGGAACCAGCGTAAAAAATATCGCAGATGCCGTCGGCATGAAAGACGCGTCCCTTTATCATCACTTTAAAAGTAAGCAGGAGATCTTCGATTCTATTGTGGAGCTGCTATTTGCCCATATGGATAATCTGGCAAAGGCATTGAAAATGCCGCCGTACAACCAACCGTATCCGTCGGCGGCAGAATTTTATGCACAACTGGATCTAGCCGGGCTGCAGTCTCTTTCGCGGAAAGTGTTTCTGTTTTATCTGACCAATCCCTATTTTGCAAAGTTTTGGCGGATCGCCCACATGGAACAGTATTCTAATCCGCAGATCTATCAGATTTATGAGAAGATCTTCATGGAGGATTCCATCGCTTACCAGGAAAAGCTGTTTCAGAGCATGATCGATCAGGGCATCTTCTATCCGGCAGACGCCAAAGCTATGGCGATCAACTTCTATGCGCCGATCTTTTTTCTGTTGTCGAAATACAACGACCGGCCAGAACAAAAAGCAGAAGCGCTAGAACTGCTCGACCGGCAAATCGCGGAATTTTACCGTGTTTATCGAAAAAAGGATGAGACACTATAATGCCCTGAGACAGAAAGGGTACTGTGATAAAACGTACAGAAAGTGTAGGAAAGAACAATGGAAGAAAAAATGAAGCTGCAGAATTATCTGACGGCCGGCGTGGAAAACATCGTCAAGAACACTATGCAAGTCACATGGAAAAACCCAGCGCAAAGTCTGTTTATGGCCAAATTTGCCCTGGCATCCAAAGCGGCATCCAAAACGCGGGAACGCTTGGAACGGGAAGGAGAACACATTCCTGCTTTTTTGATCGCCAGTATTACAAGTAGCTGTAATCTCCACTGTGCAGGCTGTTATGCAAGGGCGGTACATACCTGCGAAGATGGAGAGCCAATGAAACAGCTTTCTGCAGAGGAATGGGATTCTATTTTTGCGCAGGCCGAATCCCTGGGCATCAGTTTTGTGTTTCTGGTTGGCGGCGAACCGCTGATGCGGCGGGATGTGATCCAGCGGGCAGGGGAGAGGCAAAAGATTTTGTTCCCGATCTTTACCAATGGGACGCTTTTAGATTCTGCTTATCGGGAGCTTTTCAAAAAATCGAGAAACCTCATTCCAATTTTCAGCATCGAAGGGCGAAAAGCCCAGACCGATAACAGACGGGGAAAAGGAATTTATGAAACGGTCTTTACCGCCATGGAACACCTGCAAAAAGAAAAATTACTGTTTGGATGCTCCGTCACCGTGACAAAAGAAAATCTACAGGAAGTCACGTCAGATGCGTTTCTCCATCACCTGAAGGATAGCGGCTGTATGGCCTTATTTTATATCGAGTTTGCGCCGACGACACCATCGCTCCAAAAGCTGGCGCCGACAGACAAAGAGCGAAGAGATCTGGAACAGCGTTTGACGGTTATCCGGAAAGACTATCCGGAAATGCTTTTTCTATCTTTCCCTGGCGATGAAAAATCATCCGGCGGCTGTATCGCCGCTGGCAGAGGATTTTTCCATATCAATTCTCACGGCGGCGCGGAACCGTGTCCTTTTTCGCCCTATTCCGACAGCAATGTACGGGACACCTCTCTGCGGGAAGCGCTGCACTCGGAATTGTTCGAAAAATTGCAAAACAGCGGTGCGCTGCTAGACGATCATGTTGGCGGCTGCGTATTATTGCAAAAGCAACAGGAAGTAAGAGCTTATCTTCAAAATCGCAGCACTTAAAGCGCTCTTTCGGCTACGCAAATCTAAAATACACGCTAGTGCATAGGGGGAACAAATTGCTTTTTTCGGGATGAATTTTACTGTATCGTGAATTTTGCACAAAAGACTTGCATATAATTCAGTTATATAGTATAATCGAAAAAGCAACTGATGGTGACTCGTCGATGATCTGGTGCAGGAAGTTTTCTGCAAACGCCTTAAAACGCAGGCTGTGTAGCTGCATAAGGATGCTCTGCGGGTCCTGTCAAGAGAAAGGAGAGAACCCGTTTTGGCCGAAAATTTCGACCCAAAGCGGGGCCCCCATGATGCAAACAAAAAAAGCAAAATGGATCGCCATCGCCGCAGGCGCTTGTATCGCAGCCTTCGGGGCAGTGATGACGACCCTTTATTTTACGCCTGTATCCGTCACAGCTCATGCCTTGACAGAAGGACCGTATTATCAATATGATCCCATCGAAAAAGCGGATTTCTCTGTTTATCAGGTTTCGGCATTGGGCAAGGAGACAGAAACGGAAGATTACGTTGTGCCAAAGAAATCCCTCGATCCATCCGGCACGGTGCTGATCGAAACCGATCTAGGTACTGTCCAGCAGACACTGGACGTAATCCCAGCCGTCTCTGTAAAAGTCCGGTACGACGGCGTTTTATATGAAGATGAGCCCTTTGACGTGTCCGCTGTGAAAGAAGTCATTACATACGAGGACGGCACTGTCAAAGAGCTTTCTGCAGAGGAACTGGAAATCACTGCATCACCTTTTCAGCATTCCTCTTCATCATCTGAGAAATCCTCTGCAAAAACAACGGCCCCATCTTCTTCGGCTATGACAGACAGGTCTTTGGGCGGCGACGCACTGGCAGCAGGAAGCGCGACCATTTCTACCTTGCAGCAGGAAAAGGATACCGTTTCTTCCGGTAAAAAGAAGAAGGGAACGACCCGGAAGATGCAGATTTCCAGCCCCATAGGGGAGCAGACCCTGGAGGTAGAAGTCATTGGCATCAAGAAGCTTCAAACAAAGGATACCGTCACAACGGGAAAGCCACTGACATCGGATTCTGTTGCGATCTCTGTTGTTTATGAGGACGGCACCACAAAACGCCTTGACAGCGATGATGTCATCTCCGACCGGATCCAAAAGCCGAAGGCGGGAAAAAATGTTTTACAGTGTACATATTGCGAAAAAGATTATCCCGTAACGGTCAATGCAAAAATGACTGCCGGGGAAAAGAAACGTCTCGCCATTGAAAAGGAAGTGGAGGAAGCAGAGGCTGCGGCAAAGAAAATCGCCACAGAAAAAACGCCAAAATCCAAAGCTTCCAGCAGCGCTCGGATAGAAATGCCCATCGTCACCAATTCGGTGTCGACGAAAACCGGGTATACCGTCCGCACAGTGACCGGCGTTTCCGGCGGGACCACCATTAACGAGGATGGCACATACGAAGACACCATCTCTCATTCTGCCACGCCACTGACTCCATTTAAGGGCGCTATCGTTTTTGATGGCCATCGGGAGACCTACTATTCGCAAAAGGTACTGCCTGGCGGTGGACTGAATATTCCCGGGCGCCATGTAGCGCCAGACGGAACGATCCGCGATGGGGAAGGATACATCTGTGTGGCAAATGAAGATGTGCCCAAGGGCAGCTTGATCATGACTTCCCTGGGCGTTGGAAAAGTATATGACGCCGGATGCCCCAGCGGCACGGTGGATATTTATGTGGACTGGTGATCAAAAACAAAACTGCTCGGCAGACGGTAATGGGAACCGTTCACCGAGCAGTTTTCTCATTTGTGCTGTGTTATGCTTTGGCCTCACCTTTATGGTAGCAAAAAAATGTGATCCAGAAAAAGACACCGGCTAGTCCCAGCACACAGCCGAGCCCTGTGTAAAAGATAGCGATGAAAACATCGGGGACCAGACCGGAATAGCGAAGCCATATGCCGCCGCCCATCATGACGATCATGATGATGTACGCTTTCAGATCAAAAAAGTGCCACACCGGGCGATACTCCTCCGGATAATTTCGAATCCGTTTTGTATGTTTTCGCGTCATCATAAAAAACATACAGCCAAAAGCGAGAAAGACGGCAATGGACAAGAGAATATACCAAAAATGGATGGGATCGATACTGCCGTAGGCCAGAACGCCAAGCCGTGCCACATTAAATCCGGCAATCAGCCAAACAGAACCGGCGATGGCAAGCAAAACACGTTTTTTCACGCAGTAAAATGGATGGTTACGCATAAACTCACTTTCTTTTTCCTGATTTGTGCCAGACCTTCTGGACTGGTATTATTGTAGCACCGATCATTCCTATCGTCAACATCGGTAGAAAGAAGCGACCATCTCAAAAATACCCGTCTGGAAGCCTTTTGCGGGGCGGTACAAATTTTTTTGTTTTCCTAGTGCATTTCCTGTCGGATTATGCTATAATAGACAAAACGATTTTGAAAAATGAAGGTGGAGGTTTTTCGTAATGTTGTCACAAGAAAGAGTTATGGAAATTTTAAAGGAAGCCGGCGTTCTGCTGGAGGGCCATTTTAAATTGACTTCCGGCAAGCACAGCAACAAGTATTTGCAGTGCGCCAAAATTTTCCGCAACACAAAATACAGTGAAGAGCTCTGCTCCGCATTGGCAGAGGAGTTCAAGGATGACGGTGTCGAGGTAGTCATCGGGCCGGCTCTGGGCGCTGTCCAGATGACCTATGAGGTCAGCCGCTGGCTGAAATGTGAAAACTTCTTTGCAGAACGGGAGGACGGCGTGATGACTCTGCGCCGCGGCTTTGAGATCAAGCCTGGCCAGAAAGTCCTGGTCGTGGAGGATGTCGTTACCACTGGCGGCTCTGTCCGGGAAGTGTTAAAGATCGTCCAGGAGGCAGGCGGCGATGTAGTCGGTGTTGGCTCCATTGTGGACCGTACCGGCGGCAAGGTAGATTTCGGCGTGCCTTATAAGTCTGTCATCTCCGTAGAAGTCGAATCCTGGGAGCCGGAAGACTGCCCGCTGTGCAAGGCAGG
>JAQXNV010000012.1 GCA_029098185.1 Oscillospiraceae bacterium | reverse complement strand
GAGGGGTTTTCTTTTTGCAGGGCAGATACTCCCGTGATACCCTTCCGTCTGCCGTCTACGACGGCATCCACCTCCCCTCAAAGGGGAGGCAAGGGGCTTTCCGCTCGGCCTATTCTCGGCCCCCTTGTAGGGGAGCTGGCGCAACGAAGTTGCGGCTGAGGGGTGGCTTCTAATACCCCTCCGGTCATTGCTTTGCAATGACCACCCTTTTCTCCGAAAACAGGCACCCTTTTGTCAGCTACGCTGACATTTCCCCTAATAGGGGAATCCCCTCAAAGGGGAGGCAAAGGCTTTCCGCTCAGCCCATTCTCGGCTCCCCTTGCAGGGGAGCTGGCGCAACGAAGTTGCGGCTGAGGGGTTTTCTTTTTGCAGGGCAGATACTCCCGTGATACCCTTCCGTCTGCCGTCTACGACGGCATCCACCTCCCCTTATAGGGGAGGCAAAGGCTTTCCGCTAAGCCTATTCTCGGCCCCCCTTATAGGAGAGGCAAGAGTTCTGCGCCTATCTTTTTCTTTAGAAAACAGATAAAAAAGGGGAGCGCGTGCAAAGCTCTCCCTTGTTGTTGTCATTTGATTACCGTTTGCGCCATTTGGAGGAAACATCTTTTGGCAGCGTCATTTCCACCCGCTTGCCGGTGCCGATGGCCACGCAGTCCAGCGGACTTTCTGCTACCTGTACCGGGATGCTTGTCCGCTCAGAAATCAGCGTATCTAATCCCCGCAGCAGCGCGCCGCCGCCGGTGAGGGTAATGCCGTAGTCGATGATGTCAGCAGAAAGCTCCGGCGGTGTTTTTTCCAGGGTGGTCAAAATGGCGTCCACAATGGCTTCCACCGGCTCGATAAGGGCTTCCCGCACATCGGTGCCGGAGATAATGGCGTCGCCCGGCAGTCCGTCGGCCAGATTGCGGCCCTTGATCTGCATATCGGAATTTTCCACATCCTCAATGGGATAGGCGGAACCCAGTGCGATCTTGACGTTTTCCGCTGTCCGCTCACCGATGAGCAGATTGAACCGGCGCTTGACATAATTGATAATGGCCTCGTCAAATTTATCGCCGGCCACACGCACAGAGCAGGACGAAACAATATCACCCAGGGAAATGACGGCTACTTCTGTTGTACCGCCGCCAATATCGACGACCATACAGCCTACAGGGTCGCCCACAGGCAGATCAGCGCCAATGGCGGCCGCCATCGGTTCTTCCAGCAATTCCACATTGTTGGCGCCGGCAGAGCGGGCAGCATCCTCTACGGCACGGCGTTCCACTTCTGTGACGCCGGAGGGGATGCACACCACGATATGGGGCCGGCCAAAGGTACCGCCCTTTGTGGTCTTGCGGATAAAATGCTTGAGCATGGTTGCGGTGATGTCGAAGTCGGCGATGACGCCATCCTTTAGGGGACGCACAGCCACAATGGAACCGGGGGTTCGGCCGATCATGCTTTTTGCGTCGGTGCCAACGGCCAGAACGGTGTCGGTCCGGGTATCCACGGCCACGACGGAAGGCTCTCGCATGACGATGCCCTTGCCTTTCATATAGACCAGGGTATTGGCGGTACCCAGGTCGATTCCCAAATCTCTGGACAAACTTGACTGCTCCTTTCCGAATACGGGCAAAGGCTTGGCCCAGCCCCAGTAAGATTGCGGCGTGAGAAACTCTCCGCGCGCTTTCTTAGAAATGATAATTATAAACATTATAACACAGCCTGGACAAAATTGCACTAGGGAAACAGAAAATTTACAAAGGGTTTTATAGCAGAAACTCCTGTGATACCCCTCCGGTCATTGCTTCGCAATGACCACCTCCCCTTAAAGGGGAGGCAAGAGGTTTTGCGCTCGGCCTATTCTCGGCTCCCCTCGTAGGGGAGCTGTCTGCGAAGCAGACTGAGGGGTTATTATTGCAAGGCTTCCCTTTGGTAGCCGCTCCCGTGATACCCTTTCGTCACGGCTTCGCCGTGCCACCTCCCCTTAAAGGGGAGGCCAACAGTTTTGCGCTGAGCTTATTCTCGGCTCCCCTCGTAGGGGAGCTGGCGCAACGCAGTTGCGACTGAGGGGTTTTACAGCAGAAACTGCCGCAGGGCAGCCGCTCCAGTGATACCCCTCCGGTCATTGCTTCGCAATGACCACCTCCCCTTAAAGGGGAGGCAAGGGGCTTTCCGCTCGGCCTATTCTCGGCTCCCCTCGTAGGGGGGCTGGCAGATGCAGAGCATCTGACTGAGGGGTTACTTCTGATCCCCCTCCCCTTATAGGGGAGGCAAGCGCTTTATCCTAAGCCTTTTTCCATAAAAAAAGACGCCTGCAAAGCGTCTTAACAACAAAAAGATTCGATTTGTGTCATCCAGAAAACAAAATGTGGTTTTTGATGAAAAAAAGAGGCCGGGCCTTCCCCAATGCCCGGCGCCGATACCTTTTAATACGTCAGGTCATGTCTTGAAATTTTGTTGATGCGCTTTTGATACAGCGCGTCGATCAGTTCATCGGTAGTGGCAAAGATCAGGATCCGCTTGATAATATCCCGGTCTGTAGCCAGATCCATCTTCAGCATCTTGATGAGAGAAAGCAACGGGTCGTAATCATCCTCAAAGAGCGAATGAGGGTTATCGTAGCCGGTAAAATCAGACACCGTTTTGATCAGTTCTTTCTGCATCTTTAGGTGCGCGTTGGGATTCTGCGGCGGATTATTAAAGCTGTAAATAGTTTTGTTTTGGAGGAAATCTTCCTCTGTCACCTGGTTGAAAAAGCCCTCCATGCCCTCAAAGCGGCCCAGCCGATCTTCATCCTTCAGCATGATGAGACAGACCGGTGTGCCAAAAGCGGTGCTTGGCAGAGCGACGTGGAGCCGGGAGGTGACGACGCAGGCGGCATTGTGATACAGCGCCAGCATGATCTTCGCCAGCTCCAGACGATCCACAGCGGTAAAAGCTACCGACAGCATCCGGCTCACGTTATAGACGGGCCGGTCTGTCCGGCGCTGTACCTCCTCAACAAGGTGATCGGGGAGATCGACGCACAAAACGTGATCGCCGCCCTTTTTCCGGCGGAATTTTGGGTTTGGCTGAAGGGTCATGGTGAGACAGCCAGAAAAATAGGCTGGCACATCAAGGCTGTCCAGATATTCCTTTGTATACATATCCCGGCAACCCACAGGCCCATGCTTGCGGAAATAGTCGAGAACTTCCGGTCGATTAAAGTCCTCAGCAAGTGCCTTGCGCAGGTGCATAGATACCAGCAGCGGGTCGATGTCGTCAGAGGGCGGGAAATTTTTGGGCCGCCACATCCACCAGGCATTCATAATGAGTTTTACTTTTTGGCCGGCGTGCTCCTCATCCACGTGGAAGGTGTTCAGTTGTTCCCGGTGACAATAGTAGTCGATCTTCGGCAAAAACCGCATTGCGGCAATACTTTGGATCTCGTCACCGATATTGGAGGACGAATATTTGAGAACACCATACAGTCCATCGGGGGAAGTCATATTTGGGGTATCTTTTTTCAGAAACATGAATTCTTCTCCTTTTGTTATCAAAAATCTGGAAATAGGAACAAGGTACGTCGCGTCTTATGGCGCCATGCTTTTCCACAGGATGACGCCATCTTGATGAAAACTTTTTGTGTTTTTTTTGGACGATCTTCCCTTAATTTTTGGTTTGCGACTGTGCCATACTGCGGATCATCCGGCGATACATCTCCTCAAGGCCAACGGTAGCCTTCCAGCCGAGAGACTGGAGCTTTTCACTGCTGAGCTTGATGATCATCTCCGGGTTGTAGCCAAAGGCGCTGATGTCCTCCGGCATATCGCAGGTGACCTGGATATTCGCTTCTGGGAACGTATCCCGGACCAGCTCGGCCATCTCCCAGATGGAGATGGCGGTATCCATGTTAGTCACGTTGTAGGCATTGCCTGTCTCGCCCTTTGTCAACAGGTACAGCAGAGCGCTGACAGCGTCTTTTGTGTAGCAGTAGGTCCGCACAGTGCGGCCCTTGGTGTGGAGGACGATGTCCTTGCCCTCCATGGCGCAGCGGGCAAATTCCGCAAAGACCCGGCCGTCGTGATAATCGACGCCGGCGCCAAAGGTCTGGGACAGCCGGGCGATCTTCACCGGCACGCCGTACTGCTGCCCATAGGAAACACAGAGGCACTCCACCATCCGTTTGCCCTCAGAGTAGCTGCTGCGTACGCTGAGGGGATCCAGATAACCGTAGTGGTCCTCTGAAATAAAACCGGCGTCCGGCTCTACTGTGCCGTAGACCTCCAGAGACGACAGGTACAAAAAGCCCTGTACCTGCTTTGCTCTGGCCAGCTCCAGCACGTTTGCGGTGCCGTCGATGGCGGTGCGGATAGTCTCCACCGGGTGGGTGACAAAGAACTTGGAGCTGGTGGGGCTGGCGCCGTGGAGGATGTAGTCGATGTTTGCATTTACCTGGATGGGCTGAGAAACATCGCCCAGACAGAGGGAAAGATCTCCCCACTCCAGCAGGGGGCCAAAGACGCTGCGGGCTTTTTCTTCGCTGCGGCACAGGGCGATGACCTTTATCCCTGCCTGGTGCAGCCGGTTCATGATGCACAAAGCTTTGACCACCTGAGAGCCAATGAGACCGGTAGCGCCGGTGACAAAGATGGTTTTCTGTTTTAGCAGGTTAAGCAAAGTCTGGTCATTGGCCACTTCCTCCAGATCCTCCTGCATAACGCAGTCGTTAAAGCATTCAAGCATTGCCATGGGAGCGCCCCCTTCCTGCTGCACGCCGTTTGGCGTTATTGATCTTGGAGCCGAGATTGGTAGCAAGGCCAAAGGCTTCCTCGTTTTCCTGATACTGGAGCAGCGCCCGCATGATGTAGACGTCCTCCGGCGTAGTGACCTTGATGTTGCCCCGGTTGCCCGGCACCATGTAGGCCATGTGGCCCAGGGTCTTGATGATGGTGCAGTTGTCCACCATGTTTTCGTAGCGGCTGGGACGCTTGCGGATCTCATCGTGGGCGGCCAGGATGTCCTTTAAATAGAAGCTCTGGGGCGCCTGGGCAGCGTAGGTATCCTTGCGGAACGGCACCGAATCCACTGTCTCGCCGCCCTCGCTGAGCAGGATCGTCTCAAAGCAGGGCGTGCAGGTGATGGCGTTGCCGTAAGCCTTGACGCCCTCGATGTTGTTCTGGATCGTCTCGTAAGAAACGAAAGGCCGCACGCCGTCGTGGAGCAGTACGATAGAATCCGGTTCGTTTTCCGCTTCTATCTGCTTTAACGCATTGTAGATGGAATCCTGTGCCGTTTCGCCGCCGGCCATGATGCCGCAGACCTTTGTCAGGTGATATTCCTCTACCAGGTCCCAAACGTAGTCGATGTAATCTTCTAAAACGGAAATATAGATCTTGTCGATCTGGTCATGATATTGAAACAGCTCCAGCGTATGGACCAGGATCGGCTTGCCGTTGACCTGCAAAAACTGTTTTGGCACGCCGGCGCCCATGCGCACGCCGGAGCCGCCAGAAAAGATTGCCGCGATATTCATAGAATCAGTCTCCTTTCGGCCTGTCACGTTGTGGTATCGCCTTCACTCTCGCCATCCTCGGCGGTATCGTCGTTGTCGTCCTCTGTCTCCTCAATAGGCTCCAGCACGGTGAAATCCAAAAATGGCAGCGATTCCACCTGCTTGTTCCGGTTGTCGATGGCTTCCCGAAGATCGGAAGGCATCTGGTCTAATAAGATCCAGTCGATGACCCGGTCAGAGGCATGGCTGTCGATGTGGTCAAAGTGATGCGCCACATATTCCTCCACCTTTTCATACTCGAAGTCCTTGTTTTGCAGGGCCGTCAGCAGTTCTGCAAAGGTATAGCACACCTTGCCCGGCGCCGATTCCTCATAATCCCGATGGAAGCCCCGGGAGAAGGAATACTGGATCTTGTCAAAGGCAAAGAACAGCATGGGCCGCTTCATCAGGGAATACTCAAAAATGTTGGAGGAGTAGTCGGTGATGAGCAGATCGGTGATATAGAACAGGTCGTTGATATTGGGATAGGTGTTGGCGTCCACAAAGCGGTCCCGGAACCGGTCCTCGATGGGCACAGCTTGGGCTACCCAGGGGTGCATCTTAAACAGCACCACATATTCGTCGCCGCACAGATCATAGAGCTGTTCAAAGTCGATGAGCTCATAAGGATAATAGGCCGTAGCCCGATTTTTGCCCCGATAGGTCGGCGCAAAGAGAATGACCTTTTTGCCCTGACACAGCGGGAACTGCGCATATAGTTCCTTTGTCTTATTGACCCGGTACGTCTCATCTAAATATTCGTCGATGCGGGGCATACCGGTCGGCAGGACGTTCTCGGTGTTGATGCCCCAGACTTCCGAGAAGAAGTGGGCAATGTGGCGGGAGCCGGCGATGCCGTAGGTATACTGCCGGTGACAGCTTGCCGGAGACGGACAGCCGATGTGGCCCCAGCGGCTGTAGCCGGAGGATTTAAAGCCTGCGCCGGCGTGCCACAACTGCACGACCTTGGTGTCATCGTCCAGCTTGAGCCAGTCTAAGACAGGGGCATGGTCGTCGAGGAACAGGACATCGGCCGAGGCCAGCTTTTTGATAAGGCCCATCCAGCTTTTCTGGGACTGGTGCTGAGAAGAGGCCATACGGGCCGATTCGATGATGGTGAACTGCTGATCGAGTCCCCGGGCGATCATTCGATCCCGCACGGCAGTCAGGTTGGAGCCCAGTACATCGCTCTGCTCTGAGAGGAACAGCACCACAGGCTTGTCCCCCTTGCGGTGTTTGTTCCGCTGAGAGCGGTAATACCTCCGCAAAAACGGCCGGGAATGCTTTTGCTTGTAGGCCGAAAGACTGAAGCCGCCGGATTTTTTTCCGCCGCCGTCGGTGGGAAAGCCCATGCCGGTGCGCTTTGCTGCCAGGATATACATGATAAACGGCAGGTCCTCTTCGCCCTCCCGGACCAGGAAGGTAACGGTATAGACCTTTTTGCGGCCATTATACAGGAAGTTCCGGGAGCAGTCCTCCAGCTTGGCGGTAAATTCCGGTTCCACCACAGCGGTAGAAAGGATCTGCTCGCCGCGGCACATGACGATGGAATAGGTGCCCACCGGCAGACAGCGCAGATCGCCGGGATTCGTCAGGTTGAGGGAAAGCCGGTACAGGTTTGGTTCCAGACGGGATGCCTGGAACAATGCCTTGGCGCTGTAAAGGCCGTTGACCGCGTAAAATTGGAGCGGCTCGTTCTGGCTGACACCTGGCGCAAATTCTACCCGGACGTCGATCAATACGGTGATGCGTTCCCAGTGCATCCCGACGACCGTGGCGCTGGCCAGATGGTCATGGGTACAGTTAATCATCTCTTCACCCCTAATATTTTTAGAGAGAAAAACAACGGGTGTATTTTCACGCATATCGGCAGAAAATCCCCGGTTTTCTTTCCATAAAACTACACATCAATACAGAATCATCATAACACATCGCAAAAAAGTTGACAAGGGAAAAATCTGGACGCCACTGTTCAAAAGCTGGTTCTTTTTAGGCAAAGAAAAAAGAAACCGTCTGCCAAATCGGCCAAAAACGGTTTCTTTTGCGGACAATGTGCAAAGAAATGATACGCTTTTTGCGAAAAACGACAGAAATGATGACAATTCTGTCAACAGATGACAATTTTGTCAATGGTTCCATGGGCAGGGGAAAACCAGGTACATTTTGCGGGATTTGTCGCCTATTCCACGCCCCGGCGGTATAATCCACGGGTAAATTCACCGGTAGGTTTTCGGCCTGTTTTATAGGCGGAAAAGATTTCATCAATTTCAACAGAGTTTTCAACAGTAAAGTTGAAAACCAGAAAATCCTGGCCGGAAAAGGCGGAAATACGGTCGCTCCAGACCATGGGGACACTGTTGAAAACTGTACTGCACCCGTCACAGAGGATGGGGAAAGAGGCGCCCTTGCGGTCGGTGATGACAGCGGGACGACTGCCGCCATGGTTCACACAGCCACGACAGCCATCGGGATGGTTGGCCGCCGGACAGTTGCGGGTGAGCATCAGGGGCAATCGGCCGTAGGCGATGAGGCCCCGGGGCAGTGTGCCGCCGATGCTGGCGGCCTGAGCGAGGGTCAGCTCACAGGAAAGCTCACAATCGGACAGGCCCATAGCCTGGAGAAATGCCAGAGAAGCGCTGTTGGTCACGTTGAGGGAAAACCCGCCGTGGATCGCCATGTTGGCTTCCTGCAGCAGGGGAACACCGCCGATGTTGCCGGTCCAGCCGTGCCGGATGCCCAGAGCGGCCCAGTCCTTTAGACGATGGCGGATGGCCCCCTCCCGGCCAAACATCCCCCGCGGCAGCAGAACGCCCAGGGGAAATCCCCGCTGCAACAAGGTTTTGATGACCTCCTGTTTGGTGTGGAGCGGCACAAAGACCAGTTCACATTGTTTAAGGCAGTCCGGCAGATCGTCAGCGCTGTCTACCTTGGCGCATACTGCCCGCAAAGATGGCGTTTTTGGCCCGTTATGCGGGACGGACGCAGCAGAGGGCATAGTGAAGGGGATAGCTGGGCGCTGTTTGCGCAGGACGCTCAGTTGGTCGAGGGCGTCCCGGCGCAGTTCGTTGAGGGAGGAGATGGGCAGCGCGGCGTCATTGCTGATGTCTGCTGTGAACGTTTTCACCAAAAAGACGGTGTTGCCTGTCTTTTTTAGCTGCTGCGCACATCGTTCCCGGTCCAGCGGCCGCTTGACGGCTTGTTCTACCGTGGGACCCGTGACCGTCACCGTGTGGCCGCCATCGCTGACGGTCAGCGTGGCAGGATCTCCCGTAAGGGCACGCAGTTCCATAGAGATGGGGACACGCTGGGCCTCTTTTCGATAGAGGGCTTGGAGGGAAGAAAAGACTTCTGTCGAAGCGCCGGTCACATCCGCATAGGTGCGGGTGCCGAACATTTCCACGCCCAGTTTCCCGTCGGGGTAGCCGCTGGTAAAGCCGGAGCGGGAAAACACCGATTCCAGATTTTTCATTAGCTCCGGCGGGATGGGACGACCATCGGCGCTATAGCGGCAGCTGGCCGTGGCGGCGGCAACGTATTCGGGACGTTTCATCCGGCCTTCGATCTTGCAAGAATCGACGCCGGCCGCCTGTAATTCCGACAAGCGGTGGATCATGGAAAGATCCTTAAGGCTGAGATCGTAGCCGGTGCCGCCTTTAGCGCGGAAGGGCAGCCGGCAGGGCTGAGCACACAGTCCCCGGTTGCCGCTGCGGGAGCCCAGCATGGCGCTGAAATAGCACTGGCCCGACACGCACATACAAAGGGCGCCGTGGACAAAATGCTCCAGTTCCACGGCAGTTTCGGCGGAGATCTCCCGAATTTCCGGCAGGGATAATTCCCTTGATAAGACGACCCGGGCAGCGCCCAAGCGTTCCAGCAGCTTTGCGCCGGCAGGGGTGTGGATGGACATCTGGGTGGAGCAGTGGAGGGGCAGCGCTGGCGCGGCGGACCGCAGCAGGGAGAAAAGGCCCCAATCCTGGACAATGACGGCATCTACCGGCAGGGAACAGGCGTATTGCACCAGGTCTAACGCTTTTGGGAGTTCCTTGTCGAACAGCACCGTGTTGACGGCCAGATGGACTGCGACGCCGGCCAAATGACAGTATTCTACGGCTTCCTGAAGCTGTGTTCTGGAAAAATTCTGGGCATTGCCCCGGGCGCTGAAACTCTCTGCACCGAGATAGATGGCATCAGCGCCACAGCGCACGGCGGCGATCACAGCGTCCATAGAGCCGGCCGGCGCAAGGATCTCCATTTTTTCATTATTTTTGCGCATCTCGCGCCTCCTTTTTCTTTGTTTATTTTGATGATTAGATACGTTGTATTTTTGTTAAGGTTATTCTCATCTCCCCTTAAAAAGGGGGGGCTGGCAGATGCAGAGCATCTGACTGAGGGGTTTCTTCCAGCTGCTCCCGGGATACCCCTCCGGTCATTGCTCTGCAATGACCACCTCCCCTTCGAGGGGAGGCAAGAGGCCCTGTGCCCAGTCCATTCTCGGCCCCCCTTGCAGGGGAGCTGTCACCGCAGGTGACTGAGGGGTGACTGCGAATCGCTTCCTGAAAAGCAAAGACAATTACAGTTCTGCTTCCCCGCAACAGGTTTCGAGCCGTTCAGGCTCGCCGCCCTCATCCCTTCCGGGGGACTGTCTTTCTTTCTTGCGTTCCCAAGAAAGAAAGGCAGCAAAGAAAGAAGGGAACCAAAGAGGGGCTCCGCCCCTACGTTGGATTACCCCGTGCGGGAAGTGCCAGCCATCATCTATTGGGGGCGCAAGCGCCCAGTCGCTCCCGGGGCAAGGTCTTGCGCCCAGCCTATTCTCGGCCCCCCTTAAAGGGGGGCTGGCGCAACGAAGTTGCGACTGAGGGGTGAATTTACTGCGCTGCCACCGCATCTGCCTGAGGGGTGAATTTACTGCGCTGGCAAGGCAGATTTCCCTCTGATTATACCAAATTTCTGCTGTCTTGCCAACGGCCGGGGTGGAATGGCGCAATTCTAACAGCTTTGTAATATATCACAGCAGTAAACGAATAACTTTGTGCAATATAGCCAATTATCCCAATTGGGTTCCCAAGGCAACAGGTGGCAATACAAACTGGAAAGACAAAAATAGAATTTTAGTGAATTTATACAAAAATCGCGTCTTTTTGCCTTGTAACAAAAAAGCAAAAAAATAAAAATCAAAACTTCAGAAACCGTAGGATTTTCCGTAGTTTTAGCGGGATTGCACGATTTTTTTGAAATCTTTCCATTACAGTTGAAAAGTTCGTTTTTTTGTAGTATAATGACCATACTTTCATTCTGGAACAGAGTTTGTCTGTCAGGCGGGGATCCGCTTATTTTTTAGTTTTGGAGGATTTTTACTGTTATGAACTATAAACAACCCATCAAAGACATTCAGGATCAGATCAAGGCCAACCTGGAACAGACCTTTGGCATCGACCTGGAGCACGCGTCGAATCAGGAGATCTACAAGGCAGTCGCTATGATCGTCCGCTCCATGATGGCAAAGGGCAGAGCCGAAAACAAAAAGCTCGTCGATGAGACCCATTCCAAGCAGGTCTACTACCTGTGCATGGAGTTCCTCATGGGCCGTTCCCTGCGCAACAACCTGTTCAATCTGGGTATTGAGCACGATTTCCGCAAGGCCCTCGATGGTCTCGGCATCAACCTGGACGACATCTACGAGGAAGAGCCCGACGCAGGTCTCGGCAACGGCGGTCTGGGCCGGCTGGCTGCCTGCTTCCTGGACGGCCTGGCCACCGACGGCTATCCGGCCACCGGTTATTCTCTGCTGTATGAGTACGGCATCTTCCGGCAGAAGCTGGTAGACGGCTGGCAGACAGAGCTGCCGGACTTCTGGCTGCCGGGCGGCCGCATTTGGCTCCAGTCCGCCACAGACAAGAAGATAGAAGTCCATTTCGGCGGCCAGATCGAGGACCGCTGGGAGAACGGCTATCACATTGTCAACCACAAGAACTATAAGCGCATCACCGCCCTGCCCTACGATATGTACGTTTCCGGCATGGACGGCAAGACCATCAGCCTGCTGAGACTGTGGGATTCCAAGTCTCCGGAGTTTGACATGAAGGCCTTTAACAGCGGCGATTATCTCCATGCGCTGGAGCAGAACGCCATGGCCGAATCCATCACCAAGGTGCTCTATCCGGAAGACAACCACATGGAGGGCAAGAGCCTGCGCCTGACCCAGCAGTACTTCCTCGTTTCCGCCACCATTCAGGACATCATCCGCCGTCACCTGCGTGTGTACGATTCTCTGGATAATCTGCCGGATGTTGTGGCTATCCACCTCAACGATACCCACCCGGTCCTGGCGATCCCAGAGCTGATGCGGATCATGCTGGACGAGTGCGGCTACGGCTGGGATGAGGCATGGGACATCGTCAATAGAACCATCGCTTACACCAACCACACCGTTATGGCCGAGGCACTGGAGTGCTGGGGCGTAGACCTGTTCAAGATGCTCCTGCCGAGAATCTATCAGATCGTCGAGGAGATCAACCGCCGCTTCTGCCAGGATATGCACGACATCGGCGTAGACGGCTACAAGGTAGGCCGCATGGCACCGCTGAACAACGGTTATGTCAAGATGGCCAACCTGGCAGTCGTAGCCAGCCACAAGGTCAACGGCGTGGCAGAGCTCCACAGCCAGATCCTGAAGGACGATGTGTTCCACGATTTCTACACCGAGATGCCGGATAAGTTCACCAACGTGACAAACGGTATCGCCCACCGCCGCTGGCTGAACCAGTCGAACCCTGGCCTTGCGGACCTGCTGACCGAGACTATCGGCGACGGCTATATCCGGGATGCTTCCCAGCTGCAAAAGCTCATGGCATACAAGGATGACGCTGCTTTCCTGCAAAAGCTGGCACAGGTAAAGAAGGAGAACAAGATCCGGTTTGCCGAGTATGTGAAGAAGCAGAACGGCATCGACATCGATCCAAACTCCATCTTTGACGTTCAGATCAAGCGGATGCACGAGTACAAGCGTCAGCACCTCAACGCCCTCAATATCCTGGCTACTTATCAGTGGCTCAAGGCGAACCCCAATAAGACCATCACCCCAAGAACGTATATCTTTGGCGCCAAGGCGGCTCCGGGCTATTACTTTGCAAAGCAGATGATCCAGTTCATCTACAAGCTGGGTGAGATGATCAACAGTGATCCGGCCGTCAACAAGATGATGAAGGTCGTTTACATGGAGGACTACCGTGTTACCGTAGCCGAGAAGCTGATCCCGGCCGGCGACATCAGTGAGCAGATCTCCCTGGCTGGTAAGGAAGCATCCGGCACCAGCAACATGAAGTTCATGATCAACGGCGCTGTGACACTGGGCACCCTGGACGGCGCTAACGTGGAGATCCACGATTCTGTCGGCGACGACAACATCCTCCTCTTTGGCATGACCACACCAGAGGTCAACAAGCTCCGTGAGGAGGGCTATCATCCGGAGCAGATCGTTCAGCAGAACGAGGTCATCCGCAATGCGCTGGAGACCATGAAGCGCGGCATCAACGGCGTTTCCTTCGAGAACATCGCCAACAACTTGGCAACCAAGGATCCATACATGGTCCTGGCCGATTTCGATTCCTATCGCTTTGCCAGAGAGAAGGCCGAAAAGCTGTATAACGATCCGCAGAAGTGGAACAGTATGTGCGCAGTAAATATCGCCCAGGCTGGCCGGTTTGCCGCAGACAGATCTATCCGTGAATATGCGGAGAACATCTGGAACGCAAAGCCGCTGCCGGAGCAGAAAGCCCCGGAGAAAAAGGCAGCGGAAAAGAAGCCTGCTGCGAAAACAGCCACAAAGACAGCTACAAAAACAGCTGCAAAGTCTGCTGCAAAGACAACGACTTCCAGAAAGTCCACAGCAAAGAAGCCGGCAGCAAAAAAGACAACAACTGAAAAATAAGCCATAATCGGCAACGATAAACAACACCGTCACAGGACGGTGTTGTTTTTGTTTGCAGGGCCGTTAGCTGCCCCGCGGGAGTTACCTCCCTCAGTCTGCTACGCATCTGCCAGCTCAGCAAATTCACCTCTCAGTCACCTGCGGTGACAGCTCCCCTACAAGGGGAGCCGAGAATCGACTCAGCGTAAAGCCTCTTGCCTCCCCTATAAGGGGAGGTGGTCATTGCAAAGCAATGACCGGAGGGGTATTACGGGAGCGGCTATCCTACGGAAGTTTTGCTATAAAACCCCTCAGTCACCTGCGGTGACAGCCCCATAAATCACCCCTCAGTCGCAACTTCGTTGCGCCAGCTCCCCTGCGAGGGGAGCCGAGAAAAGGCTCAGCGCAAAGCCTTTGCCCCGGGAGCATCTGGGCGCTTGCGCCCCCAGTAGATGATGGCTGGCAGTTCCCGCACGGGGAATACTCCAGCAAAGGGGGTGGACCCCCCTTACTGGTTCCCTTCTTTCTTTG
>JAQXNV010000011.1 GCA_029098185.1 Oscillospiraceae bacterium | reverse complement strand
GTCGAAACATCTATCGAAATTTCTGAACATTCCTTTGCAGGGAGAGATAGTTGGATAACGCTTACTTTGTTATTTTTACAACGACGGTCTTGCTGGTGTCGCCGTAGTAGACTTTGCCGTTGATCTTCTTATACGGTCTGACGGTAAACTTGTAGGTCTTGCCGCTCTTTAAGCCGGTGATGGTCTTTTTCAGTGTGGATGCGCCCTTCTGGGTGGAAACGGTTGCGTACTTCTTGCCGCTGGTAAAGCCGAAGATCGCATAGCCGTCGGCGCCGGAGGACTTGCTGAAGGAAAGCTGGGCAGAGGTCTTTGTGGTCTTTGCCAGCTTCAGGTTCTTGACAGAAGCAGGCGTTGCCAGAGCTTTGGTGTCGGTCTTGGTGGTGATGACATCGCTGTCTGGGCCGTACCACTCTTCGCCGTCTTCCTCAAAATAAGGCTTTACGATCAGATTGTAAGTGGTGTTGGGGTCAAGGTCTTTGACGGTGAAGAACCCTAATTTTGCATACGCCTTTGCGCTGATTTCGCCGTAGGTTTCGCCGGTTACAGCATCTTTGGCAGCGTACCGCTCAGCGCCTTCCGACGGATTAAACTTCAGCGTAACAGAAGTGGAGGTGTGATCGGTATACTTAACGTTGGTCACAGCCTGGGGCACTACGGCAAACTGCGCAAACTTTACACCTACAAATTCGCTTTTCTCTGTGGGAACGATCATGACGGTGCCCATACCGACGACGTTGCCGTTAAAGACACGGACATAATAATCCTCACCCTGTGTCAGCTTCTTGCCTTGATAGGTGACGGTAACATCGCTCTCCTTGAGGAACAGGTCGGCGCCATTTGCCCAGGGCTGAGCAGGGATCGGGGTGACCTCTGTTTTGCTGAGGCTCTTGTCGCCCTCAAAGCCGGTGATGACCGTATTGTATGCCATCACTTTCAACGATTGCGCGATCATGGTTTCCTCGTCCATGCCCTTGGTGGACTGGAGGACGTAGCCATAGGAATCGTTGACCCTTGACCACATGATCCCGTTGCATTTGCCATTTTCGGTGTAGGTATACGCTGTGATGCCAAACTTATTGAGGCGAGCGTCATTGATCGCCTTATAGCCTATCTCCATCCCCAGGTCTAATGCGGCTTGATAGGACTTATCGTCAAGTTTGGTGTAAATGGTCTCTCCATCCCCGTCGTCAGGCACACGGACGATGACCTGCTTGGTGCCTTGATAATTCATTGCGGAGATCGTGTAGTTGCTAAACGGCGGCAGACCGAAATCAATGCCTGTGATCTCTAAAGCCTCCATCATGTTAGCGCACTCCTGGAATGGATTTGGCATATCGGTGTTTTCAACGGCAGTGTCGTTGGTCTCTGCTTCCGCAGCAAAGACCGGCGCACAGGTGGATACCGCCATCAGGGCAGCGAGAGATGCGCAGATGATTCCTTTGAAAAGACGATTGTTTTTCATGTTCAAAAACTCCTTTTATATAAATTTTTATCTGTAACAATCTGCTTAAGCAGGCTGGATGCAGCTTTCCGGAACGCCTTTGGAGGGAAGAGGGCAGTTTTCCAGGTAGCGGACATCGTAAATGATTCCCTGGCCATTTACGCCGCTAAGGCCCTGTGTGAAAAAGGTATTCAGCTGATCGCCGTAGGAAACAGCAGTAATCACTGCTCTATACCGCCGGATAACGCCCATGCACGCCGGCCCCATCTCAACATGAATGAGGACGATGACTTCCTGTCCTACCTGATATTTTGCTTCTTTTCCTTCCGGCATGGATACACCGCCGGATACAGTTTCTAATTGCTGTTCGTTTAGTTCATTCTTTTTGATTTCTTCTGTCATGAGGATGACCCCCTTTCAAAAATTAAAGCTGTTGGTCTTTGCTGACTTCATGATGCCCTGTGCTGTTGCAAAACGTGACAAAAATATAGAGGGTTTAATAATATCTCCACCTGGGACATCTGGGATCCACATTTTCATCACTGGGGTCTTGCCCATAAGTATGACCACACTTGCGACATGTCCATTTTTTAAGTGCCATTTTATTCATATAAGGGTACCGAGCCGTATAGCCGCATTCCAGGCAAGTGATCTCGACCCGTCCGCCGCTGACTGCTTCCAATTCTTCATCCTGAAGCATTTCGATCTCTTGGTCTTTCAGTTCATCTGTCATGGTAATTGCTCCTTTCTGTTACCGTAATGACTCTTTTCAAAAATTTAAGGTATTTCCTTCTTTCTGCTCCTATCATACACGCCAAAGTGCAACAAAACTGCAACAAAATTCAAGGATCCTGAAGTTTTTTTGAAATTTTTTTACAGAAGATTTCCACTTGTCCCTACGGCACTGTGCAATCGCTTAGTGGCAGAGCAAAAACTGCGCCAACCATGTAGTCCCATATTTTTCCTGGTAAGATGGTTTATCGAACCTCACCTTATATTCGGGCCAATATTCCATCACAGAGGGGCCGAAAAGATTAGACCCATCTGCCGAATTGGCTCTCCGGTCGATGACGGTTCCCCTTTCTGTACCCACAAAGCAAACGTTGCACTCCACCCGGTCGCCGATGCTAAAGGCATAAAAGGAATCCCCGATCTTTGGCGTGGTCCCCGAGGACACTTCGATAATGCCGGGATCGGCCCAGTCATTCTTTCCTCCGGCAACGTTTTCCAGTTGTTTTTCGCTCAGTTCGTTTTTCTTCATTTCGTCTGTCATCAAAAATCGCCTCTTTTCTAAACGCATTGCTTGCTCCGAAACGCGGATGCAATTTTTGCCGTTATATCTCTCTGATGTCGCTTTCCCAAACCTTTTCCCAGGTCTCTCCCTTATCCGTCTTAACGGTATAGGTGAACTCCTTGCAGAACCAACCGCTCTTTTCCGTGGAAATTGCTGTGATAACGCCGTATTCGTAGATCTCTTCATAAGATCCTGTCATATCCGAAATGGTACCGTTATGCACCTTGATCCGCTGATTAAGACGAAAGGCAGGGGTATCACCGCTGCTGTGGGGGCTCCAGCTTCCACCGCCGGAAACCGTTTCCAGATCCTTCTCTGTCAAGTTATTTCTTTTTTCTTCGTCTGCCATTAAAAATCGCTCCTTTTCGTCACCAAGGGATCCATTGGCCTTTCTCCTTTCGGAGCATCTGACTTTCGTAAACATTATCCAGGATTTTGCCGGTAAAACTCAGCTTGACTGTATAGGTGAATTCTCTGTGGAACAGGCCGCTTTTCCCTTTATTCACGCTGAGAATAACGCCGCCCTCATAGTAACCGCAGACCTTCCCTTTAAAGAAGATGGTCACCCAGTCGCCTTTTTTGAAGTAGGGGGTGTCCCCGCTGGAATACCAGTCATCGGAATCGCCATAGGCGCCGCCGGCAACGTCTTCCAGTTGTTCTTCCTTGATCTCGTTCTTTTCATTTAATTTATCGTTCTTCATTTCGTCTGTCATGAGAATAACTCCTTTCGATTTGGCCTTGTTTTGCTTTTCTGAGGCTATTATAACAGGGGAAGTGCAACAGAACTGCAACAAAACCACGGGGAACACAAGATTTTTTTGCTGTTTATTTCAGTTTGCTTTCCGGAATATCCTCCAGCAAGTTACCGGTCTCTTTCAGCCGGATGTCGTAGGTGAATTCCTTGAGGCTCGGGCCGCCGTTGGCCTTTTTGGAGACCCGCTCTACCTTTGCCGGTTTATTTGCCCGGATACCGCCCACTGACCTCATATAATAAACGGTTTGGCCAACACGAAATTTTGGCGTTTTCTTTGCCCGGCAAGCGCTGGCGCCGCCGGAAACTTCGTCTAAGTTGTCCTCTGCAACCTCATGCTGGGGATCGAGCTGATCCATTTCGTGTAATTTTCTTTCTTCTGTCATGGCGAAAACCTCCTTAAAATGATGTGATCTTCTTTTGTTGGTGATAGTTTAGCACACGAAGTGCAACAAAAGCGCAACAAAATAACGGCAAACCGGAAAATTTTGCAAAAAAAATTCCGGACCTGCCGCAAAATAAGCTGTCCGGAAAAAAGAAAAAGCACGGAAAGAGATTTCCGTGCTTTGCTTTTGGCAGGGGCAGAAGGACTTGAACCCTCGGCACGTGGTTTTGGAGACCACTGCTCTACCAACTGAGCTATACCCCTATGTTTTGTTGACGACCTATATCTTATCATTTTTTGTCTGGGAAGTCAAGAGAAAAATGAAAAAATAAAAAATTTTGAAAGAAAGTGCAGATTTTAAAAAGATTTCTTCCCGAAAACGCTTGACACATCCCAGGAAAGTGGTATAATATTTGACGTATCATATGGATGAATTACCCCCGTCTTGTGGCGGCGGAGGGGAGGGATAAATAGATGGCAGAAATCAGAATCAAAGACAATGAGTCTCTCGACAGTGCTCTGAGAAGATTTAAAAAGCAGTGCGCTCGAGCTGGTGTGATTGCAGAGGTTCGTAAGAGAGAAGCTTACGAGAAGCCTTCTGTCAAGCGCAAGAAGAAGTCTGAAGCAGCTCGGAAACGTAAGTATAAATAAGCTGTGGTGACTCCCTAAGCAGGTTCTTTTTAGAATCTGCTTTTTTCTTTTTTTGTAAAACTTTCCGGAAGATTCCCTCTTGTATTCTTTGTTAAATCTATGTAAAATAAAAGTAAGAGTTTATGAAAATAAGCAGGTGATCCTATGGGTACGATCCCCATTTTGACGCAACTGGAATATCTGTTACGCATCGTCGTCGCCATGCTCTGCGGCGGCATGATCGGTCTGGAACGGGAACGACGGGTCAAATCTGCCGGACTTAAGACCCACATGATCGTTTCCATCGGCGCCGCTCTGATGATGATCATCTCCAAATACGGCTTCTGGGATGTTCTGGCCGCCGGCGACACCGTCAAGCTGGACCCTTCCCGTGTGGCGGCCGGCATCGTTTCCGCCATCGGTTTCCTTGGCGCCGGCATCATCTTTACCCGCGGCTTTAAGATCAGCGGCGTCACCACTGCCGCCGGACTCTGGACGACTGTAGGCGTCGGCATGGTCCTGGGCGCCGGGATGTACTTTATCGGTATCGTGTCCACCATATTGGTCCTCATCATCCAGCTCTGCTTCTACCGCATCAAGATCAACGTCACCCATCCGGTAGTCCACGTCCACATTGTGGCTACTGGCCCCATGTACGCTCTGGACCACATCCAAAAAGCTGCCGGCGAGATCAACGCCAACACAGTCCGGACAAAATTTGTGGAGCTGAAAGACCCGCCCGGTCAAATGAAGATGGATCTGTCCGTCATCACGTCGGATAAAAATTACAAGGAACGGTTCATGCTGCTGTTTAATTATCCCGGCGCCACCATCCTTTCTATGGACTTTGAAACATGATGCCATGAAAAAAAGCACCTCTGAGAAGGTGCTTTTTGTTTTGCGTAAACTTTCCCGTTAAGAAATGCCGCCGAAGGCTTCTACCGGCAAGGACACCAAAATTCCATGGGCCTTTGTCCGGATGCCTGCCGCCTGGGTAATGGCCTGCATGACGGCGACCTTTTGCTTGTGCGGGACAAGGATCATGACGATGTCCTTTTCCGGCTGGAGCGTGATGCCGAAGAACTTACCGGCCTCCTCATTGCCCACGCCTCTGGCATGGATGACCGTACCGCCTCGGGCGCCGGCGCCTTTGGCCGCCTCCATCACATCGTCCACAAAGCCACGGTTGATGATCGCCATCACCATGCTGAACTGCACTTGATTTTCCATTTCTTCCATCTCTCCCTCCTCCAGCTCCTGTGGATCCAGGTCATTATATAACGTGCGCTCGACAACCTTATTCACCGCTGTCAGCGGCAGGATAAAGATGATCCCCTTGCCCGGCAGACGCAAATTCATGCCGGACTTGATATTTTCCATAATTTTTGCAGCCTTCACCGAAGGCACCAAACTGAATACGATCTCCTTTTCCGTTTCGCCTACGCCAAAATAATCGAGGATCTCGGAGTTGGCTGTACCCAGTCCCAGGCTGACATAATGCAGCCCCAGATGCTCCTGCTTGAACATCTTGATCACATTTTCGCTGTGTCCGCGGGTGACGATGGTCACCATCAGTTTGATCTGGTCGTTCCGGCTCATGCAACGCCCTCCTCATAATCCACAATCTCGTCATCATCCGGCAGCAGTGCGTGATCTCTCGTTTCTTCTGCGCCGCGGGTCTTGATCTTGTACGACAGACCCAAAAGCTGAATGGTGATCAGCGGCGTCATTGCGACCATGGCCACAACACCAAAGGCATCGGTTAAAATGTTGCCGCCCAGCGCCTGGCAGGCGCCCATGGCAAAAGGCAGCAGGAACGTAGCAGTCATCGGGCCGCTGGCCACGCCGCCGGAGTCAAAGGCGATGGCGGAGAAGATCCGCGGGACCACAAAGCTGAGGCCCAGCGCCAGAGCGTAGCCTGGCAGGACGAACCACAGCAGAGAGATGCCGGTGAGCACACGGACCATGGCAAGGCCCAGAGACACGGCAACGCCCATAGACAAGCTGCGGAACATGGCCTTTTGGGAGATGGTACCGCCGGTGATCTCCTCGACCTGCTTATTGAGGACATGGACGGCTGGTTCGGCTTTGACGATAAAGTAGCCCACGATCATGCCGATAGGGATGATGATCCAGTTAAAGGGCAGCTTTGCCAGCTCCTGGCCGATGTACTGGCCGGCGGGCATGAAGCCCACGTTGACGCCGGTGAGGAACAATACCAGACCGGCATAAGTATAGACGATGCCCATGGCCATCTGGACAAGCTGGCGCTTGCGGAACTTTCGGGTAAAGAGCTGGAACAGCAGGAAAAAGCCCATGATCGGCGCCAGGGCCGTGGCCACTTCCTTCAGATATTCCGGCACCTCGTGGAGGAACTGCCACCAGGCGTCCTGGGTCGTCTCCACCTGAAGCAGCTCGGAAGCGGCATAGGCAGAATCCTCCGGACGAAAGCAGATGCCCAAGATCAAAACGGCCAAAATCGGCCCGATGCTGCACAAAGCGATGAGGCCGAAGCTGTCCTCCTCCGAATGGCTGTCGCCACGGAGGGAAGCCAGACCGATACCCAGGGCCATGATAAACGGCACGGTGATCGGGCCGGTGGTAACGCCGCCAGAGTCAAAGGCCACGGAAATGAAGTTGTCCGGCACGAAAAACGCCAGGACAAACACCGCCACATAAAAGGTCAACAGGACAAAGTGGAGGGGGATCTTCAGGATCGTGCGCAGGAACGACAACACCAAAAACGCACCAACGCCGGCCGCCACGGTCAGAATGAGCGTCATATTGGGCACGGCAGTCACCTGATTGGCCAGCACCTGTAAGTCCGGCTCGGCAATGGTGATGATGATGCCGATGACAAAGCAGACGATGGCGACCCACCACATTCGCTTGGACTGGGACATCTTTTCGCCGATGCCGTCACCCATAGGCATCATGGAAATATCGACGCCCAGGGAAAATAAGCCCATGCCCACGATCAGCATCAGCGCGCCGATGAGGAACATGATGAGCGTCCCGGCAGGCATCGGCACCAGGAACATTCCCAGCAGGATCACGATGGCTGTGATCGGCAGTACCGACGACAGGGATTCCATGATCTTTTCTTTTAAATTTTGATTCATGTAACCTTCCTTTCTTTTTTAAAATGGCTTCTTTTCCAGAAGCTTATGATGATCGTTATGTTAATTATATCACAATTTCCGGCCCCCGGCAACGTACCTCATCGAAGATCCCGCCGTAAAACCGTGAAATCTGCCGTAAACCCCGTAAAGCTTTTCGAAAAAAGATCCTTCTCCTTTCTTTTTTCTTTACAAATCCTTTCGAAAAAGTTAAAAAATTTTCAGAAAATCATCCCTTGTGGCATTTTTCCCACTTTCTTTAAAAAACCTTCTATTTTTCTATTTTCCGGCCGAAATTTTCTGGTAAAAAGAGAATTCTCTCCCCACTTATTGCAAAAAATCAGCCTTCTATCTGTTTTAAAACATCCAGTTTTTTCATCATGGCCCGCATTTTTCTTCCCAAAATCGGTTGCGCCGTCCCTGCAAAAATGATATAATTGTCCTATATAATAACTATTGCACAAATATAGCTTCTATTTTGAAGCGATTTGCACAATCATTGTAAAGAAAAACATAAGAATTTGTAAGTAAACTGTGAAATCCTGTGTGATTTTTCAGAAAAATAATCGACAGTAAGACGAGGTGTATTGCGTGTTTATCATTGACTATCTGCCATTGCTTGCCGGTATCGGCCTGTTCCTGTTCGGCATGAGTATGCTGGGTGCCGCTCTGGAACGTTTGGCCGGCGCCGGAATGGAAAACATTCTCCACAAGCTGACCAGCAACCGCATCAAGGGCGTTGCCCTGGGTACCGGCGTCACCGGTATCATCCAAAGCTCTTCGGCAACTATCGTCATGGTCATCGGCCTGCTCAACGCCGGCATCATCAGTCTGGTACAGGCCCTGCCGGTCATCATGGGCGCCAACATCGGTTCCACCGTCACCGCCCAGATCCTCCGTCTCGGTGACCTGGGCGAAGCCAGCGTTGTGCTCAAGCTGCTCAAGCCCTCCTCCTTCGGCCCTATGCTCATTGCTGCCGGCGCCATCATCTTCATGGTCGCCAAGAAAAACAACACCAAAAACTGGGGCAGCATCTGCATGGGCCTGGGCATGATCTTCTTTGGCATGAACACCATGGAAAAAACCATGCTCCCCCTCAGCGAACAAGCCTGGTTCACCGATCTGTTCCAGTGGCTGCAAAATCCCTTCCTGGGCATCCTGCTCGGTCTGGCCATGACCGTGGTGCTCCAAAGCTCCTCGGCCTCTGTCGGTATTTTGCAGGCAATGTCGGCCACCGGCGCCATCACCTTCTCGGCGGCCATGCCCATTATCCTGGGCCAGAACCTGGGCAAATGCGTCACTGTGGTCATCGCCTCCATCGGCTCCAAAAAGCCAGCCAAACGTGCGGTGCTCCTGGATGTGCTCATCAACTTCTCCGGCCTTGTATTCTTTGCGGCGGTACTGTATTCGGTCCAGGGGATCTTCCACCTGCCCTTCTGGGACAGCGTGATGACCCGCGGCAGCATTGCAGACTTCCACACGGTATTTAACATCGTCACCACGCTGATCCTTCTGCCCTTTAGCAACAAGCTGTGTTCTCTTGCTACAAAGCTCATCAAGGACAAGCCTTCTCCCAAAGACGAGCAGATGGCACTGCTGGACGACCTGCTGGTCAAAACGCCTTCCATCGCGCTGCAGCAGGCCAGAAAGCTGGTCGTTTCCATGGGCGAAACTTCTCTGGAAAGCTATCGCATCGCCCGGGGCCTGCACATCAACTACTCCAGCGACAATCTCCGAAGGCTGACGGAACTAGAGGAATTTCTGGACCGCTCAGAACGGGAATTGAATAAGTACATCCTGAAGATCACGCCAAACGATCTGAGCGCCGCCGAAAGCCGGATGGCTACAGATCTGCTCCACACCCTGGGCGATTTTGAACGGATCGGCGATCACGCCGTCAACATCTCGGAGGTGGCCACCTACAACCGGGAAAACAAGATCCACTTCTCGCCTCTGGGTGAGCAGGAGCTGAATGTCATGTTCAACGCCATTGACGAGATCTTGGAAAAGACGGTCTCCATTTATAAAAACGAACAGTATGGTGATGTTGGCACCATCGATCCACTGGAATCGGTAGCAGATCACTTGCAGATCACTTTGCGGGACCGCCATGTAGAACGGCTCCAGCATGGGGATTGCAGCGTGGAGAGCGGTATCTCCTACATCGAACTGATCACCGATCTGGAACGGATCGCCGATCACTGCTCCAACGTGGGCAACAATATGCTGCAGTCGAAGTCGGAAGAATATCTGCATCAGCATAACCTGACCTTCCAGGAGCAGAAGGATCGGCTGGCAGATGATTACATTCGCGTGGCCGAAAAATATCAGTTGCCGGAACAGGTATTTTCGAACAGTAACGCAAGCAAATAAATGTCCTTAAAGAAAGACAAAAGCCCCCATCTCGGGGGCTTTTTTGCTGCGCTTTTTCTGGTTAAGCTATTCTGTTAAGACCTGGATGCTGCTGCCTTGTCTGCCTTTTGTGACGACGATCTTCTGATCGATGCGCTCCTTTAGCTCGGAAACGTGGGAAATGATCCCCACCATCCGATTACCTACCGTCAACTGATCCAGCACCCGCAGCGCCTGCTCCAACGACTCGCTGTCCAGAGAGCCAAAGCCCTCGTCGATAAACACGGTGTCGATCTCCACGCCACCGGCCATAGATTGCACGACATCCAGCAGTCCCAGCGCCATAGACAGGGCTGCCTTAAAGGATTCCCCGCCGGACAGCGTGCGGATCGGCCGAACTTTGCCGGTGTAGTAGTCAAATACATCCAGCTCCAGGGCAAAGGGCTTTTGCAGATCAACTGCTGTTTCCCGCCGCTCTAATTGGTAGCGGCCATCGGTCATCAGCGACAGCCGCTGGTTTGCCGATGATAAGATCCGCTGGAAGTAAAAGGCCTGGATGTACTGCTCAAAACCGATCTTTGGCCTATTTTTCAGCATTCCGTTTGCTGTTCTGGAGAGCTGTTCCAGCACCAGGGCGCGATGGCGGTCTGCTGCCAGCGTTTTTTGCGCCGACCGCAGCTTTTGCAAGATCTCACGGTTGTCGTGGAGGCATCGGTAACGCATCTGTATCTCGTTAGACTGCGCCTGCCGCTGTGTTTCCAGCTTTGCCCGTTCTGCTTCCAGCTCTTGCAGATCTACCGCCTTTTGACCGGCCGTTTCTGCCTCCAATTGCTCAACGGTGTGCTTTGTCAGCTCCAGCGACTTATGATAGGACTCCACCTGCTCTTTTTCTGCCCGCAGCGTCTCCTCCCGCTGGGGAAGGGCGTTGCGATAGGAACTGCCATCATCAAAGCCGGCTTCCTTTGCCCCGGAAAGAAACGATCGCTCCGCCTCCTGAAAAGACGATTCTTTTATGGGCAGGGATCGACGCTGATCCGACACCAGCGTTTGCAGGGTATCTCGCCGCCGCTCACTGTCCTGATACTGGCTTCGGGCCGTTTCCAACTGCTCCCGCTGTTCTTTTAGGGCCTGCTGCTTTGCCCGAATCTGGAACAGGGCTGTCTCCTTTTCTGGGAAGGGCAGACTTTTTTTGACAGAATCCAGCCGTCCAGAGGTGACATCCGCTTCTTTTTTCAGGGCCTCCTGCTGTTCCAGCAAAGCGGTCTCCTCTTTTTTCAGCGTTTCCAATCGTTGTGTTAACTGGTGTTCCCGTTGTTCCTCCCGCTCCCGTAGCTGGAGCTGTTCCTGCCATGCTTTCACAGAGGCTTTTGCTTCCGTGATGGCTGCCGCACAGTCCCGTTTTTGTTCTTCCATGTCGTGCTCTAGCGTTTCCGGCGTCACTTTCCGAGAAAATAGTGCTTCACCCTGCTGAATCAACTGCGACAGCAAGCTGTCCTTTTGCGTCTGCTGCTGACTGCACCGGCTGCTCTGATCCATTAGGCATTGTCTGGCCTTTTCCAGACGCCCCTTTTCCGCCTTCCATTGCTCCTCGCTGGGAGAAGTTTTTGGCAGAGACGCTTTTTGCGGATGGTGGGTCGAGCCGCAGACGGGGCAAGGCATTCCCGGCTGCAAAGACGATGCCAGCAGTCCGGCCTGGCTCCGGAAAAAGGCTGTTTCCAGGGCGGTGTACTGCTGCTGTGCCGCATGATAATGCTGCTCTGCCTGTAAATATTGGCGCTGTGTATCCTCCCACTGACGGCAAACCTGCTCATAGGCTTTTTGTGTTTGTTCCAGTGACTCCAGCGATGCCCTTGTCTGCTCCAGGCGAGACTGTTCATTCTGGGCGCAAAGCAGTTCCACTTGTGCCGATTTCGTTTCCTCCAGGAGCGCAAGAGCCTTTTGATGTTCCCGTACCGTGTTTTCCTGCTGCGTGCGCAGATGAGCCAACTGCTGATCCTGCTTTTGCAGCGCTTCCTTAAGACGGGACTGGGTATCCTCCAACGTCTTTTCCAGCTCGTACTGGGGCAGTTGTCCCTCCAGGGCGGCAAGCTCTCCCGTGAGGCGCTCGATGGATCGCTGGAGCGGCTGCGCCTGCTCATACGCTGTTTTCCGCTGCGCCAATTGCTTTTCTGCCTGCTCCAGCTCCCCTTGCTGCGTCGAAAGCGATCGACGCAGTCCTTCCAGATCCTGCTTTGCCGCCTTCCATTGCAGCTCCAGCGGCCGCACCCGGTACAGCGCCGCCTCTCCCCGCTTAACTGCCTGCTCTCGCTGTTCCATGTCTTTGGCTTTGGCTAAAAGCTGTTCCAGCTTTTCCCGCTCACTGGCTAAAGTGGATAATTTTCGGTTGTGATCATCGCCCTTTGACAGGGCTACTGCGTTTTCTTCCAGCGCCTTTTCAAGGACGGTTTTCTCAGACAGCACCTTTTCGTAACGAGAGGATTCCTCCTTGACAAGGGCGGACAGCAGAGAGATGCTTTCTTCTAACTGATAGACCACCGTTTCCTCATCCATTTGTGCAAACGCTTTTTGATATGCGCTGTCCTCCGGGCAGTGGACCCCGGACCAAAGCTGATGCAAAAGCTGATCCTGATCCTGACAGGACTGTTTAGCCGCATTAGACAGCGTTTTTAGCCGTTCCTGAAGCTGGCCATACCATCCGGTATCGAACACCCGGCGAAAGATCTCGCTCCGCTGACCGCTGTCGGCCAGCAAAATCTGCAAAAACTCTCCCTGGGCGATCATGGCGATCTGCTTAAACTGCTTTAGCGTTACGCCCAATAGCTCTGTGATGGCTTTTGTCACCGGCTGCTGCTTTGTGATGACCCGCCCATCCGGCAACGTCAGCGCAGCGTCTGGCTGGGCTGTGGTGACGCCCTGGCCCCGTTTTTTCTGCCGCACATAGCCGGGATTCCGCGTGACGGTATACTGCTCCCCGCGATGGGAAAACGCCAGCGTCACAAAGGTTTCTTCCGTGGGGGCGGCATAGTCGCTGCGCACGGTATTGACCGTCCGGGTACAGCCGCTGACTTCCCCATACAGCGCATAGGCAATGCCGTCAAAGATGGTCGTTTTGCCTGCGCCGGTATCGCCGGTGATCAAAAACAATCCCTTACCGTCAAAGCGTCGGAAATCGACCGTCACCGTTTTTCCAAAAGGCCCAAAGCCACACATGGTCAATATGATTGGTTTCATCCGTTCTCCTCTCCCATCTGCCGGATCACCGTTTCCAAAATTGCCTGTTCTTCCGGCGAAATAGGCACGCCGTTGGCCATTTCATAAAACGCTGAAAACAGCGCCTCAGGCGATTTTTCCTCTATCTGCTGCGTCGTTGCAGAAACAGATCCCTGAGCTGTTCGACTGTTTTCCACATCCAGCCGCAAAATATTGGGATACTTCTGCCGAAGTTGGGACAGGGGATCATAAAGGGGCTCCTCGTCGGTGAGGATGACCCGGAGATAATCTTCCGGGTTCCCCAGCGCCGCAACATCTGGGTCAAGAAGAGCGGACAGCGTCCCCCGCAGCTCCCGCAGCTCCCGCAGCGGTGTGATCATCACCGGTTCCAGCGTCACATTGCCCTTTTCCCGCAGCTCCACGATGGTGACAGATTTTTTCTGCCGGCATTCGGAAAAGGAATATTTCAGCGGGGAACCGCAATAGCGGACTGTTTCCCGCCGGATAGACTGGGGACCGTGGAGATGGCCCAAAGCAACATAATCAAATGCGTCGAATAAGCTGGCGTCCACCTGGTCAACGCCGCCGATAGACAGCGTTTCTGAGTCGCACCGGGAAGGCTCCACGCCATTATTGGTGATAAATTGGTGTGCCACCAGCACATTGCGGGCCGAAGGGTCTAATGCGCTGTGAGACAGCACCGATCTCACGGCTTCCTCATAGGTGATGATATTTTCGTCTGGGAAAAACGGCCGCACCATGGATGGCTTTACAAAGGGCAGAAGATAAAGATGCAGCGGGCCAAACCCATCCTCCAGCGTCAGATGGTACATCTCGCCGTGAAAAACAGACGCAAGATAAACGCCGGACCGCTCCAGCAGTCGGCCGCCAAAGGACAGCCGTTCCGGGGAATCATGGTTGCCGCTGATGCAGTAGACCGGCAAATGGCGCTGAAACAAAGATGTGAAAAATCCGTCTAATAACTGGACTGCCTCAATAGACGGCACGGCTTTGTCGAACAGGTCGCCGGCAAGGAGAACGCCATCTACGGCTTTTTGCTCTGCGATGGACACAAGCTGGTCCAACATCTGGCGCTGTTCTTCGATCATGGTGCATTCGTGGACCCGCTTTCCAAGGTGCAGGTCGGAACAATGGAGAAACCGCATCTGCTCCACTCCTTTCTTGCTCCTATTGTACCACACCGGGCCGGAGAAAAAAAGATGCCCACACAGCAAAAGACAGCGGGAGCTGTCCTGCCGTCCCACTGTCTTTCGCTCTGCTGTCAGCAGATCCTTTTTCCTGTCAGTTTTCTTCCCTTACCCAGCGGAAGAAGGTGTGATGGGTCACGTTGAGCAGAGCGGCCGCTTGACGACCGCTGAGCTCTCCCCGGCGCCAGCGCTTCCGTACCTCCGGGTAATTCGACGGCGGCAGTTTCTCCGGCCGTCCAAACCGCACGCCCCGCAGCTTTGCTGCCGCAATGCCCTCTGCCTGTCGCTGCCGGATGTTCTCCCGCTCTGTCTGCGCCACATAGCTGAGCAATTGCAGCACAATATCCGCGATCAGCATACCGGTGAGATCCCGTCCCTGGCGTGTGTCCAGCAAGGGCATATCCAGCACCGCTACGTCCACCTTTTTCTCCTTGGTCAAATAGCGCCACTGCTCCAGCACTTCGTCGTAATTGCGGCCCAGCCGGTCAATGCCCTTGATGACCAGCAGGTCGCCCTGGTGGAGCTTGCGCAGCAATTTCTGATACTGGGGGCGGTTAAAATCCTTGCCGCTGAGCTTGTCCAGATAGATCTTTTTCCGCTCTACCGGAAACGCTTCCAGTGCCAAGATCTGCCGATCTTCCTTTTGCTCTCTCGTCGATACCCGTGCATACCCATAAATTTGTCCCATAATCATGCCTCCTAAAATGATTGTTTCCGTGGAATTCTCCACACATTCTATTGTAAAAGACATTGTATCCTTTGGGAAAATTTCTTTTCTGGAAAAATAAACCAATTCTCCAAATTTATTTTCGCACGGATAAGCAATACGAGACATGAGGCGGCGCGGTCAGCGTGGAATCGGGGTTGGCAAGCTGATGCAATCGGAAGAACTGCTCCGCGGCTTCTAAGGGTGACAGATGCTCGCAGATGCGAAATCCCTGCGCCGACAGCAATGCTGTTAAATCCCGCTCCGAATAGAACGCCATCATAGGTGCGCTGGCACCATGAGCCAATGCGGGGAGCTTTCCCGAAAGCTGATTGGGGTAATCGAACACCACCCCACTGCCCTCCGGAAGGATGGACAGCGACTGTACCAGAGCAGAAAACGCCTCCCTCGTCAGATAGTAAACCAGCCCCAGCAGACTGCACATTGTTTTTGCTTTCGGAGAAAAATCGGGGTGGGACAAAAGCTGTTTGATCCAGTTCTCTTCGGCAAGGTCTGCGCCGATAAAATTGACATTGTCAGGAACATCGATCCCGCTTTGGGAAAGACGCTTCTGCTTTTCTTCAATCACCTCGGGACGATCCACTTCAAAGATGGTCATGCGTTTCGCCCAATCCGGCTGGCGGTAAGGAAAGGTATCGAAGCCGCTGCCCAACAGCACATACTGG
>JAQXNV010000010.1 GCA_029098185.1 Oscillospiraceae bacterium | reverse complement strand
GATGCGCAGCCTCTGACTGAGGGGTGTCTTCCAGCTACTCTCGGGATACCCCTCCGATCATTGCTTCGCCCTGACCACCTCCCCTCAAAGGGGCGGCAAGGGGCTTTGCGCTAAACTTATTCTCGGCTCCCCTTGTAGGGGAGCTGGCAGATGCGCAGCATCTGACTGAGGGGTGACTTCCAGCTACTCTCGGGATACCCCTCCGATCATTGCTTCGCAATGACCACCTCCCCTTGCAGGGGAGGCAAGGCCCATCCTTGTGCCCAGACTTCCCCCAAAATAAAAATAGAAAGACAAACGATAGAACGAATCTTGTGCGCCGCTGGCGCGTTCCACGGAGGTGAATCCAATGTCAACCAATTTATCAAAACAAATCCACTGCCCAAGCTGCGGCAAGACCTCCACTACCCGGATGTGGCCGGGCATCGACCGGCAGCAGAACCCGGAGCAGCGGGAACGGATTCTGGAGGAATCCCTGTTTTGCTGGGAATGTCCGGACTGCGGCTACAAAATGCAGCTTTTGTACCCCTGCCTCTACCACGACCGGGAAAAACAATTCCTGCTGCTGCTGGATCCCAATCCAAAGGAGCCGTCCCTGGACCGGAAGATGGTGGCCGAGCAAAAGCTGCCCGGCACCAAAAAGCGTCTGGTGGGCTGCGTAGAGGAGATGAAGGAGAAGCTGCTCATTTTTGAGAGCGGCCTCAATGACGCTGCCTGCGAGCTGGCCAAGCTGGCCGTTGCCCAAAACGTGGAGCACCGCAAGGGCGTTGCGCCGCTGAAGGGGTATTTCAGCCAGGCGAAAGAGAGCAAAAATGAGATCACCTTTGCCTTCTTTTTTGAGGACGAGGAACTGGAACCGCTGTATCAGACAACACGGTACGACGTTTATCGCAAGACGCTGGAGATCGCCCAGTCGCTCCACTTTAACGAGTGTGCCGACGATTTTCTGCGGGTAGATCAGGAGATGGCAAAGCTGATGCTGGAAGAATATCAAAATCGCTGAGACGAAAAACAGAGAGATCAATGTATGAAGAAAGGGAATTAGGATTATGTGCGGAATTTGTGGATTTACAGGGGAGATCATCAACCGGAATGCGGACAAGCAGACGGTGATCGAGCGGATGGCGGATGTCATCACCCATCGGGGACCCGATGACTGCGGCTATCATGTGGACGATGAGATCGCCATGGGATTCCGCCGATTGAGCATCATCGACCTGGACGAAGGACATCAGCCCATCTACAATGAAGACAAGACCATGGTGCTGACCTTTAACGGGGAAATTTATAACTATCGGGAACTGCGGCAGGAGCTGATCGGCTTAGGGCACGTGTTCTCCACCCACTCCGATTCCGAGGTCCTGATCCACGGCTTTGAAGAGTGGCAGGAGGGAATGCTCAACCGGCTTCGCGGAATGTTTGGCTTTGCCATCTGGAACCGGGTGACGAAGGAGCTGTTCATTGCCCGGGACTTTTTCGGCATCAAGCCAATGCACTACGCCATGGTCGGCGACAACTTTGTTTACGGCTCCGAATTAAAGAGCATTCTGGAATTCCCCGGCTTTGAGAAAAAATTTAACTACCGGGCTTTGGATAACTACCTGTCCTTCCAGTATGCCGTGCCGCCGGAGACGTTTTTCGAGGGCGTGTACTGTTTGATGCCGGCCCATTATCTGTGGTACCGGGACGGCAAGATCACCACGACCCGTTACTGGGAATCGAAGTTTGAGCCCGATGAATCCATGACCGAGGAACAGGCCGTCAACGACATCGCCGCCGTATTTGAGGACAGCGTCAACACCCACAAGATCAGCGACGTGGAAGTGGGTTGTTTCCTGTCCAGCGGCGTCGATTCCAGCTATGTTTCCACCTATTTTGCCGACCAAAAGACCTTTACCGTCGGCTTTGATTTCGGCCTGAAATACAACGAGATCAGTTGGGCCCAGCGCCTTTCCGAGAAGATCGGCGTAGACCATCACTACAAGATCATTTCTTCTGAAGAATTTTGGGGGAATATCAAGAAGGTCCAGTACCACATGGATCAGCCCCTGGCGGATCCTTCCTGCATCGCCCTGTATTTTGTGTCGAAGATCGCCAGCGAACACGTTAAAGTCGTCCTGTCCGGCGAAGGCGCCGACGAATTGTTCGGCGGCTATCAGGATTACAACAATCCAGTCGTGTTCAAAAATTACCGCAAACTGCCTCAGGGATTGCGGACATGGCTGAAAAACACGGCGCAAAAGCATGAGAAATCCTTTAAAGGGCAGGGCTTTGTCACAAGAGGCGAACTGCCGGTAGAGGAATTCTTCTACGGCAACGCCAGAATGTTTGACGTAGAGCAGAAGCGCCGGCTGCTGAAAGACCCATCTATTGCCACCAATCCGATCCATATGGCAAAGCCGCTGTATGAGCGGGTGAAGGACCTGGATGACGTGACGAAGATGCAGTACATCGACATCAATCTGTGGATGATCGGCGACATTCTGCTGAAGGCTGACCGGATGAGTATGGCCAACTCCCTGGAGCTGCGGGTGCCGTTCCTGGATAAAGAGGTCTTTAAAGTTGCGTCGAAGATCCCGGCCCGGCTGCGGGTAAACAAGACGGAGACGAAAATGGCGCTGCGCAAAGCGGCACAGCGTCGGATGCCTGTAGAGACAGCGCAGAAAGACAAGCTGGGCTTCCCGGTGCCGACCCGTGTCTGGCTGAAGGACGAGAAGTATTACAACATCGTAAAAGATGCGTTCCACTCGGATATTGCCAAGAAGTTCTTCAATGTGGATGAGCTGATGTATTATCTGGACGGCCACAAGAACAACATCCGAGATTACAGCCGGATGGTCTGGACGGTGTTTATCTTCATTGTCTGGTACGATATTTACTTCAATGGCGCCAGCCACGAAGAAGGGGATATGCCCATCATCAAATAAATAATGGCGGCAAAAAGCATAAAAGCTCCCGAAAGGGAGCTTTTTTCATGGGTTTAGCCTATTCTCGGCTCCCCTTGCAGGGGAGGCAAGGAGAGTTGCGCCCAGCCCTTTCTCGGCTCCCCTACAAGGGGAACTGGCAGATGCGTAGCATCTGACTGAAGGGTGAATTTACTGAGCTGTCACCGAAGGTGACTGATGGGTGATGAAATATCGCTTTCCGAAAAGCCAAGACAATTCCGGTTGCGCTTCCCCACAACAGGTTTCGAGCCGTTCAGGCTCGCCGCCCCCACCCCTTCCGGGGGACTATCTTTCTTTCTTGCGTTCCCAAGAAAGAAAGATAGCAAAGAAAGAAGGGAACCAGTAAGGGGGTTCCACCCCCTTTGCTGGAGTATTCCCCGTGCGGGAACCGCCGGTTATCATCTACTGGGGGCGCAAGCGCCCAGATGCTCCCGGGACAAGAGCCTTGCGCTAAGCCCATTCTCGGCTCCCCTACAAGGGGAGCTGGCAGATGCGCAGCATCTGACTGAGGGGTGAATTTACTGAGCTGTCACCGAAGGTGACTGAGAGAAAGTTTTGCGCAAAAAGAAACGGCAGCGTAAGCTGCCGTTTGTTAGGGGTTTTATTGTATTGATTCAGCGACGAATCGGCAGTATGGGGAAACTGCCCATGAAAGGTAGGGAGGCGGTCTGCCATTCGCTTCCGTTCCTTTCACTGTCTTTATTATAACCGATTCTCTCTCCCAATATTCAAACGAATTGTATCACATCTGTAAACAGTTTGTGTACAAATCACTGGTTTTTCCCCCACATTGACGAGATTTTCCAAAAAAATGCCTAAATTTCCCGGCTGTCCTTTGGAGTCGTGTTCAGGAAGGCTTTTTCCACTTGGGCCGATGCTTCAGCTCTTCCCGCAAGCGCACAAAAAATTCCCGCAGTACACCACTGCATTCTTCCTCCAGGATCCCCGCCGTCACCTGGGGCCGGTAGGCAAAGGGCAGGGAAAATAGATCCGTCACCGAGCCGCAGGCGCCATTTTTTTCATCCCTTGCGCCAAAATAGACCTGTGGGATCCGGGCGTTGAGGATGGCTCCCGCGCACATGGGACACGGCTCCAGCGTGACGTAAAGCTGACATTGCCACAGCCGCCAGCCGCCCAGTTTTTGACACGCTGCGCCAATGGCTTCGATCTCCGCATGGAATAGGGCATTTTTTTCGGTTTCCCGGCGGTTGCGGCCCGTTGCGATGATCTCGCCGTCTTTGACGATGACAGCACCTACCGGCACTTCGCCTTCCAAAGCGGAAAGCCGAGCCAGTTCCAGCGCTGCCGCCATGTAAAATTCCGGTGTGTGTTGTGTGTCGTTCATTGCAAACAGCTCCTTTTTAAACCCAGGGAAACAGGATCGCCAGGACACGATAGATCACGATGAGCCACATTCCCGGTGCAGTGGTCCAGGCAAGGATCCGGGAGGGCAGGGACAGTGGTTGACAAGGCAGGGGCCGGGGCAGGAAAAAGGACCGGTGACGCCAGACCAGGTAAAGGGCCGCCACAGCGCCCAGGACGATGACGCCGTAAAAGAGCAGGTTGTAGATCAGCAGCGCCAGTTCGTCGGAGAGGAAAAACTTTGCTGCGTCGGGGAAGGAGGCGATGGTGTTGTTGGCAAAATGGATGGCGATGGAGAGCCACAGATTGTTGGTGCGCACCACGAGAAAGCCCAGGACCAATCCGACGAGAAAGGCAAAGGGGATCTGCTGGAGATTGCTGTGAAACAGGCCGAACAGGAAGGCGCTGATAAAGATGGCCAGACCGTCTCCCCAGCGGCGGAGCTGCCCCAGCAAGATGCCTCGAAAGATGAATTCCTCAAAAAAGGCGGGCAGGATCGTAGAGTGGATCAGATACAGCAGGATCGCCGTAAGAGGAGGGGAAATCCCGTAGCCGTCCATGGCCAAAAGGGAAAAGGATTGCATTTGGGGCAATAGGGATTGGACCCAGCCGCTGACCCAGTTGGCGGGCAGGTTGGACAGCATGGCCAAACAAAGGCCCGTGGCAAAGAGGGCGATCCAAAGGGTGGGTGCCACCTTATCGGAAGGCAGTACCCGGCCCAGCGGCATCCGGGTCACAAGGAGATACAGCAGTCCCGGCACCAAAAAGCTGACCGTCATGGTGGCGCCGGCCAGGAGAAAATAAAGGGTGGGGTGCAGATAGGAATAACCGGCATAGAGGAAGGATTTCTCATAGCCGATGCTGTTCAGGAATTGATATAGCAGTTGGGTGACCGTCAGATGGGTCATGACGCAGCAAAACAAAAAGAATCCCAACCCATTGCTGGTGCGGCGAAGCTGACGTCTGCCGTTTCGGTCAGAGCTTGCGGCGCCGGGACAGCAGGGAGGGGTAAGTGCTTGTTCAGATGATGGCAAAAGCAGTCCTCCTTATTGGTCGATTGGTGTGCAAAGTGGTTTGCCGTCTTTGTCCAAAAGCGGGGTGAGTCCACTAAATATTGCCTTTATGCGTGGTGCAAAGCCTCTTGCCTCCCCTTGTAGGAGAGCCGAGAATGAGCTTAGCGCAAGATTCTTGCCTCGGGAGCGTCTGGGCGCTTGCGCCCCTAGTAGATGATGGCTGGCAGGTCCCGCACGGGGAATACTCCAGCAAAGGGGGCAGCGCCCCCTTACTGGTTCCCTTCTTTCTTTGCTGCCTTTCTTTCTTGGGAACGCAAGAAAGAAAGACAGTCCCCCGGAAGGGGTAAGAGCGGCGCGCCTAACGGGCGCGAAACCTGTTGCGGAGAAGCGCAACCGTAATTGTCTTTGCCTTTCAGGAAGCTATTCGCAGTCAC
>JAQXNV010000009.1 GCA_029098185.1 Oscillospiraceae bacterium | reverse complement strand
AATCATAACCCCACGTAAAACGTGGGGTTTGAAAAACGGCCCTATAAGGGCCACAATACCAGCCGCACCTGAAGGTGCACAAAAAGCAACGTCAACCGCACACCTGACGTTGCTTTTTACTTTATCGCTCTGCTATCCGGCGGAATGTTTGGCGAGTCGTCATCTTCCATACTTCTCGCATTTTGAAATGGATCCTCATATTCTTTAAAACTGATCTGATCCATCATCTGATCTTCCAGCTCTTGATTTCGGATGTACTCTTGTATTGCTTTCTTATTTCCTCCTACGGTACTGATGTAATACCCTTTTGCCCAAAATACTCGTCTTCCATATTTGTATTTCATATTTGCATGTCGCTCAAATATCATTAGTGTGCTTTTCCCTTTCAGGTATCCTACAAAATCTGATACCGCTAATTTCGGTGGTATACTAATCAGCATATGAATATGATCCGGCATCGCATGGGCTTCTATGATTTCCACCTTCTTGTAGTCACATAGCTTTCGTATGATGACCCCAATATCTTTTCTTAATTCCTTGTATATTACTTTCCTTCTGTATTTTGGCACAAGTACCAAGTGGTATTGACATTTCCATTTTGTGTGTGATAAGCTTTTTTCATCCATATGGATCGACCTCCTTTGTTGTTGTGTGCGGTTGGCGTTACCCGCTCTCATTCTAACAAAGGAGGTCTATTTTTTCCATATCATCGCTCTTGCTTCTTTTTTTCCACACGCTTAGCGTGTGGTTGTTTATTCAACGCAAAACATCCACCGACAAATCCGGTGGATGTTTTATGTTTATCGATTATTATTCTGTTTCTGCTGTTGGCACGTGCAGCGCCATATCGCCTTTTTTGATCCATCCGATCTTTCGCAGGATAAAGTCAAAAATCAACGTCAAAACGGCAGGAAGGATAAAATGGAGCAAGGCCACTTCGATAATCAACCACCAAATCGGCGTGGTGGATGCCATAGCCTCGAAAGTACCGAACTGGCCAACGAATCCGCTGGTTCCCATTCCCGCACCAGCGGCAGTATTGGTCATCTTAAACAGGCAGGTGGATACCGGCCCAAGAATCGCACTGGTCAGCGTTGGGGCGATCCAAATCTGTGGCCGCTTCATGATATTGCCGACCTGGAGCATGGAAGTGCCGACACCCTGGGCGATAAGGCCGCTGACACCATTGTCCCGGAAACTGGCCACGGCAAAACCGATCATCTGCGCACAGCATCCAACAGTGGCGGCACCGGCAGCAATACCGGAAATATCCAGCATAATGCACAGGGCAGCAGAACTGATGGGCAGTGTCAACACCATACCCACGACGACGGAAATCACAATACCCATGAAGAATGGGGAATAGGTGGTAGCATTGTTGACCAAGCTGCCCAGCGCCGTCATCACATAGCTGACTGGCGGACCGGCAAATTGTCCCACGATGCAGCCGGCAATAATGGTAACGATCGGTGTAAGAACGATGTCGATCTTTGTTCGGCCGGAAACAGTACGGGCAACCTCTGCACCCACCACCGTAGCCAGATAAGCGCCCACAGGGCCTCCGGCATCGTAACCAAAGGCGCCGACAGCAATACAGGAGAAGATGACAAGGGGCTTTGCTTTTAGGCCATAAGCGATAGCGGCACCAATGGCGCCACCCACAACAGGGCCAGATTTTACGATCGCCGCAAAGCTGTCCAAAAATCCGCAATAGGGGATCTTTCCGAGTTGCGAGATAATGAGACCAATGATCAACGATGAAAATAGGCCGAGGGCCATGGCGCTAGTGGCGTCTACAAAGTAGCGCTTACAATAGCGCTTTAGAAAGGGGAGAAATTTTTTTTGCGTAGAGGACATAATTTTTTACAAAACTCCTTTTAATGTAATGACTACTGACAAGACAGTAATGCGTTGAGAAAAACGACTATGCACCACGACATAGCCGTTTTTTCAGCTTTATTTTAGTTTAACACAAAATCGGGGATCAGACAACACCCTGTGCCAGCATTGCATCAGCAACCTTGGTGAAGCCAGCGATGTTTGCACCCATCACATAGTTGCGGGGATGACCATACTTCTCAGCAGCCGCATCAGCCTGTGCGAAGATGTTCTCCATGATGGTCTTGAGCTTCGGGTCAACTTCCTCGAAGGTCCAGGAGAGGCGTGCGCTGTTCTGGGACATTTCCAGAGCAGAGGTTGCTACGCCGCCAGCGTTGGAAGCCTTACCTGGTGCAAAGAGGATGCCGTGCTCCTGGAGATACTCTGTTGCGTCCAGGGTAGTTGGCATATTTGCGCCTTCTGCTACTGCGATGACACCGTTTGCAACCAGCATCTTTGCGTCTTCCAGATTCAGCTCGTTCTGTGTTGCGCAGGGCAGTGCGATGTCGCACTTAGTGCTCCAAACACCCTTGCCTTCGGTATAAACAGCGTTTGGACGATAGTTCTTATATGTAGAGAGACGCTCTCTCTTAACTTCCTTGATCTCCTTGATCGCATCCAGGTCAATGCCCTCTGCGTCGTAGATCCAGCCGGTGGAATCGGTCATGGTGACGACCTTTGCGCCCAGCTGCATTGCTTTTTCCGCAGCATAGATGGCAACGTTGCCGGCACCGGAAATTGCAACTGTCTTACCTTCCAGCGTCTGGCCGTTCTTGCGGAGCATTGCATCAGTGAAGTAGAGCAGACCATAACCAGTTGCCTGGGTACGAGCCAGAGAACCGCCGTAGGTCAGGCCTTTACCGGTGAGAACGCCTTCATAGTGATTGCGGATGCGCTTGTACTGACCGTACATATAACCGATCTCACGGCCGCCAACGCCAATATCACCAGCAGGAACGTCGGTATCTGGGCCAACGTGACGATACAGCTCTGTCATAAAGCTCTGGCAGAAAGCCATGATCTCACGGTCGGACTTGCCCTTTGGATCGAAGTCGGAGCCGCCCTTGCCGCCGCCGATGGGGAGACCGGTCAGGGAGTTCTTGAAGATCTGCTCAAAGCCCAGGAACTTGATGATGCCCAGGTTGACGGATGGATGGAACCGCAGGCCACCCTTGTATGGACCGATGGCGCTGTTGAACTGGACACGGAAGCCACGGTTGACCTGGACCTTACCGTTGTCGTCCACCCACGGAACACGGAACATGATCTGTCTTTCCGGCTCTGTGATGCGCTCGAGGATACCGGCAGCTTCGTACTGCGGATTCTGCTCGATGACAGGCTCCAGGGAAGTCAGAACTTCTTTTGCCGCTTGCAGAAATTCTGGCTCGTTGGCGTTCTTCGCATTCAGTCTTTCCAATTGTTCACTAACATATGACATTGATTCTTCCTCCTAAAATTTTGGGATCAAAAAACAGTTGCACGTGAGCACACGTTGTTTTTCTGCCACCATCTTACCATAATCAGGCGCAAAACACAATCATTTTTTTCAAAAAAAAGCACAAAAACGAATGATATGCACGAAAAAGTTTCATTTTTACCCTCTTTATTGTGGAAAAGCAATTCTTTTCTGCAAGAAAATAGAATAAGCGTTGCAAATTGGATCTCATATTGTGAAAAAGATAACATTCGATTTCTTTAGCAGTTTTATTGACAAGGGAAAAGGGGTTGGGATACAATAAAATCGAAAATAGATGAGGGGGAGTGCGTATGCGATTTACAAAAATGCACGGGTTAGGCAATAATTATCTTTACATCAACTGCTTTACAGAAACGGTCACCGATCCAGAAGCGCTGTCCATTCGGCTCAGCGACGTTCATTTTGGCGTCGGGTCCGACGGCATCATCCTGATCAAGCCCAGCGATGTGGCCGACTGCGAAATGGACATCTACAACGCTGACGGTTCCCGGGCCATGATGTGCGGCAACGGGATCCGCTGTGTCGGCAAATATGTCTATGAACGGGGCATCGCCAAAAAAGAAGTCTTGAAGGTGGATACCCAAAGCGGCATCAAAACGCTGTATCTCAATGTAAAAAACGGCGTTGTGGAAAGTATTCGGGTCGATATGGGAGAGCCGGAACTGGTTCCCCAAAAGATCCCCGTTGTTTTCGATGGCGACACCATGATCGACCAGCCCGTGACAGCGGGGGAGACAACGGTCTCTGTCACCTGTGTTTCCATGGGCAATCCACACTGTGTCCAATTTGTAGAGGATACAAAGACAGCGCCGGTCACCACACTGGGACCAGTATTGGAGCATCACCCGATCTTCCCGGAACGGGCAAACATTGAATTTATCCAGGTCGTCAGCCGCCAGGAGATCCATATGCGGGTCTGGGAGCGCGGCTCTGGCGAAACATTTGCCTGCGGTACCGGCGCCTGCGCTTCCGTAGTTGCCTGTGTGCTCAACGGCAAAACAGACCGGAACGTCAAAGTCCATTTGCTGGGCGGCGACCTGCAAATTTTCTGGGATCCATCCTCCAACCATGTGTTCATGGAAGGACCGGCAGCCTTTATCTGTGACGGTGAATGGATCGCATCCGAATAAATTTCACGCAATTTTCACTTTTTTCGCAGATAGATAGTGCAACGAAAGCGGAGCTATGCTATAATATTCTATTGGAATGCTTCTATCAAGGAAAGGACGGTTGTCTCTTGCTCAAAATTAACGAAAACTTTATCAAATTACCCCAAAGCTACCTCTTTGTGGACATTGCCCGCAAGGTCCAGCAATTTGCCGAAGCCCATCCGGAAAAAACCATCATCAAGATGGGCATTGGCGACGTGACAAAGCCACTGCCCAAAGCCGTCGTCGAGGCCATGAAAAAGGCCGCTGACGAAATGGGCCAGGCCGAGACCTTTCGCGGATACGGCCCTGAAAACGGCTATGCGTTTTTGCGGGAAGCCATTGCGGAAAACGATTACCGCAAGCATGGCATCGACATCGCGCCGGACGAGATCTTTGTCAGCGACGGCGCCAAAAGCGATACCGGCAGCATCGGCGATATTTTCGCTGTAGACAATGTGGTCGCTGTCTGTGACCCCGTGTATCCCGTCTATATCGATACCAATGTCATGGCCGGTAGAGGCGGCGAGTACAACGACCAAACCGGTTGGAGCAAAATCGTCTATATGCCCTGCACGGAAGAAACCAACTTCCTGCCGGAGATCCCCAAGGAACCAGTCGATGTGATCTATCTCTGTTTCCCCAACAATCCTTCCGGCGTAGGCATCACAAGAGAAGCCTTGCAGCAGTGGGTGGATTACGCTAACGAGCATCAGGCGGTCATCCTGTATGACGCAGCTTATGAAGCCTTTATCACAGAGGATCTGCCCCACAGCATTTATGAGATCGAAGGCGCCCATACCTGCGCCATCGAATTCCGCAGCTTTTCCAAAACAGCCGGCTTTACTGGCACAAGATGCGCCTTTACCGTGATCCCCAAAGCGCTGCAGTTCCAGGGCGTTTCTCTCAACGCTCTGTGGAACCGCCGCCAGTCCACAAAGATGAACGGCGTTTCCTATGTTGTGCAGCGGGGAGCAGAGGCAGTCTATTCTCCAGAGGGGCAGAAAGAGATCCAGGAAAACATCGCCTACTATCTCAACAACGCCAAGATCATCCGGGAAGGCCTTACTGCGGCAGGCTTCACCGCTTACGGCGGCGTCAATTCTCCTTACGTCTGGCTCAAAACACCGGATGGTATGACTTCCTGGGAATTCTTTGATCTTCTGCTGGAGAAAACTGGTATCGTCGGAACGCCCGGTTCCGGCTTTGGCCTCAACGGAGAAGGCTTTTTCCGCCTGACCGCATTCAATACCTTGGAAAATACCAAGGCGGCAATTCAGCGTATTACAGATTATTTTCGAAAATAAATCAACATTCCGGATGACCGATGGGCCACCCGATTTTTCAGGAATCTATTAAGAACCGATTGTCTAAAAATTTAGGATGGTGAGTGTATTGAATTCAACAATGACAAGCTTTAAAGGCAACGAGGACGATCACAAGTTACATGAGGAATGCGGCGTATTTGGTATTTACGCGCCAAACGGAGAAGTAGACCCGGCACAGGCCTGCTACAACGGCATCCTGGCCCTCCAGCACAGAGGCCAGGAAAGCTGTGGTATCGCCATTAACAACGACGGCGTGCTGTCCTATGTCAAGGACATGGGATTGGTCACCGATGTATTTAATCAGGAGCGCCTCAGCAAACTGAAGGGACAGATCGGCGTTGGCCATGTCCGCTATTCCAAGGCGGCAGACAGCGTTCGAGAAAATGCCCAGCCCCTGATCATGCGGTATGTCAAGGGCGCCATCGCCATTGTCTATAACGGCGTTTTGACTAACGCCTATGAACTGCGCCGGGAATTACAGAGCAAAGGCTCTATCTTCCAGACAACAACGGATCCGGAGATCATCTCCTATCTGATTGCCCAGGAACGCGTCAATTCCCCATCCATTGAAGTGGCCATCCAGAAAGTCATGGATCGCTTGGAGGGTGCTTACTCCATGATCCTCCTCAGTCCCCAAAAGCTGATCGCCGTGCGGGATCCTTATGGTCTAAAGCCTCTGTGCATGGGTAAGATCGGCGACGCTACTGTCTTTTCCTCTGAATCTACCGGTCTGGACGCTGTTGGCGCCGATCTGGAACGGGATGTGGAACCGGGTGAGATCATTGTGGTCAAGCAGGACAGCGTTAAAAGCCTTTTTGCGTCCCGTAAGGTGCCAAAAGCCACCTGCATTTTTGAATATATCTATTTTGCTCGGGACGACAGCGTTATCGACGGCGTCAGCGTTTACGAGGCAAGAAAGGAATCCGGCCGATTGCTAGCTCGCCAACATCCAGTTGACGCAGATCTCGTCATTGGCGTACCGGAATCCGGCATCGATGCCGCGATCGGCTACAGTGAGGAGTCCGGGATCCCTTATGAAAAAGGCATCGTGAAAAACGGCTATATCGGCCGGACCTTTATCCGTCCGACACAGGCAGAACGGGAGAGAGGCGTCAAGATCAAGCTGAACCCGCTGACCTCCGCCGTTGCTGGCAAGCGGGTCGTCATGCTGGATGACTCTATCGTCCGCGGCACCACCAGTGCCAGAATCGTCAAGATGCTGAAGGACGCCGGCGCTACCGAAGTGCATCTGCGCATCAGCTCTCCGCCCTTCATCAAGGCTTGTTACTATGGCAGTGACATCGGCTCCGAAAATGAGCTGATTGCCGCAAAGATGTCTCTGGAGGAGATCTGCAAGAAAGTCGGCGCCGATTCTCTTGGCTTCCTGGAAGTGGACAGCCTCAAGGATATGATCCACAGCGACGGCACCGGCTTCTGTGACGCTTGTTTCACGGGAAATTATCCATCCAAAATTCCCGATCGTTTACTCAATGGAGAAGTTGACACCTACTGTCAGCCACTGAAACGGTTCTAATGGAGGATCGCAACATGAAAGACACCTATGTATCACCACTTTCCGCCCGGTATGCCGGCAAGGAAATGAAATATATTTTTTCTCCCGATCATAAATTTAAAACATGGCGCAAGCTCTGGATCGCTCTGGCAGAAGCTGAAATGGAACTGGGACTGCCCATCACGCAGGAACAGGTCGATGAATTAAAGGCCCACGCTGACGACATCAATTATGATGTTGCAGAGGCTCAGGAAAAGATCGTACGCCACGATGTCATGTCCCATGTGTATGCTTACGGCGTGCAATGTCCCAAGGCAAAGCCGATCATCCACCTGGGGGCGACGTCCTGCTATGTTGGTGATAACACCGACTGCATCATCATGAATGAAGGTTTGCAGTTAGTGCGCAAAAAGCTGATCGCCATCATCAAACACGCTTCCGCCTTTGCCTTAAAATACAAGGATCTGCCGACACTGGGCTTTACCCATTTTCAGCCGGCACAGCCGACAACCGTAGGCAAGCGGGCCACCTTGTGGATCCAGGACCTCTTGATGGACCTGGAGGATGTGGAATATCAGCTCAGTAAAGCAAAGCTTCTGGGTTCCAAAGGTACCACCGGTACCCAGGCCAGCTTCCTTGAGCTGCTCAACGGCGATCATGAAAAGGTGAAAGCGCTGGATCGGAAAATCGCAGAGAAAATGGGTTATCAGTCTTGCTTTGCCGTTTCCGGCCAAACGTATACCCGGAAGCTCGATAGCCAGATTCTGTCTGTGCTCAGCGGCATCGCCCAGAGCGCTTCCAAATTCGCAACAGACATTCGCCTGCTCCAACACCTGAAGGAGATCGAGGAGCCCTTTGAAAAGAAACAGATCGGTTCCTCCGCCATGGCCTACAAGCGCAACCCCATGCGGACAGAACGCATTTGCGCCCTGTCCCGCTATGTCATTGCCGACAGCATCAACCCAGCCATTACCGCTTCGACCCAGTGGTTTGAGCGCACGCTGGACGATTCTGCCAACAAGCGGATCAGCATTCCGGAGGCATTCCTTGCCATCGACGGCGTGCTGAACCTGTACGACAATGTCATTGACGGCCTGGTCGTTTATCCAAAGGTGATCCGGCAGCACCTCATGCGAGAGCTGCCTTTCATGGCGACGGAAAATATCATGATGGATGCGGTCAAGCGCGGCGCAGACCGTCAGCAACTCCATGAACAGATCCGCGTCCATTCCATGGCAGCGTCAAAGGTCATCAAGGAAGAGGGCGGCGAAAACGACCTGCTGGAACGGATCGCCAACGATCCCTCCTTTGGTGTGACGCTAGAGGAGCTAGAAGCGATTTTGCAGCCGGAAAAATATGTGGGCAGAGCGCCAGAGCAGGTTGAGGAATTTGTTGCGGAATGTGTTGTTCCCGCCTGCGGCAGTTTAGACGAAATGGGCGGCGAAATTGCCGAGATCAGCCTGTAAAGGAAAAGTGACAGACAACGCTGATGATGCGCTGGAAATCTGTACCATATCGCTTTGCAGATTTTTACTTTTTTATGATTTTCTAGTGCATTCTCCAAAAATGTATGGTATAATAGATAGGTCTTGATTGCAAAATAAAGCCGTATTGCAATCAGCTTTTCACAAGGAAAAAGCTGTGGCGGCACAGCGGAGTATGATAGTTATATGATTAGAGCAATTGTTGGCGCTAACTGGGGCGATGAGGGAAAGGGAAAAATTACGGATGTGCTGGCTGCGCAGTCCGATATTGTCATTCGCTTTCAAGGCGGCAGTAACGCAGGACATACCATTATCAATGATTACGGTAAGTTTGCGCTGCATCAGCTTCCGTCCGGTATTTTTTACGACCACACCGTCAGCATGATCGGCAACGGTGTTGCCCTGAGCGTAGAGAATTTTGTTAAGGAGATGCGGGCTTTGGAGGAGCGCGGCGTTCCCACCCCCAAGATCCTGATCTCTGACCGCGCCCAGATCGTGATGCCTTATCACATCGATCTGGACACCTTTGAGGAAGCACGTCTTTCTGAAAATTCCTTTGGCTCAACCAAATCCGGTATTGCGCCGTTTTATTCCGATAAATACGCAAAACTGGGTTTCCAGATCAGCGAGCTGTTTGGTGATGCTGAGGAACTCAAAGGCCGGATCAGCCGCGTGCTGGCGGTGAAAAATACACTGCTGAAGTATTTGTATCACCAGCCAGAGCTGACGGTGGACGCTGTCTATGACAAGCTGATGGAGTACAAGGAATTGATCGCGCCGTATGTCGTTGATTCCTTCGATTACCTCAACAAAGCCATGAAGGAAGGCAAGAACATCCTGCTGGAAGGTCAGCTCGGTGCGCTGAAGGATCCGGACTTTGGTATTTATCCCATGGTCACCTCTTCCTCTACACTGGCGGGTTATGGCGCTGTCGGCGCTGGTCTGCCGCCTTATGAGATCAAGGACATCATCGCCGTAGTAAAGGCGTATTCCAGCGCTGTGGGCGCCGGTGAGTTTGTCAGTGAGATCTTTGGCGAAGAAGCCGATGAACTGCGTAGAAGAGGCGGCGACGGCGGCGAGTTTGGCGCTACGACCGGCAGACCGAGAAGAATGGGTTGGCTGGACCTGGTTGCTTCCCGTTACGGGTGCCAGGTGCAGGGCGCAACACAAATCGCCTTTGCAGTGCTGGACGTGCTGGGCTATCTCGATGAGATCCCAGTCTGCGTAGCATACGAGCTGGATGGGGAACGGATCGACTACTTCCCGTCCACCACAAAATTAAAGCGGTGTAAGCCGATCCTCAAAAAGCTGCCCGGATGGAAATGCGATATTCGCGGCATCAAGAAATACGAGGATCTGCCGGAAAACTGCAGAAAGTACATCGAATTTGCCGAGCAGGAAATTGGTATCCCGATCAAGATCATTTCCAACGGTCCCGCTCGTGATGACATTATTTACAGATAATCAGATACTCTTTTTATGCGTCAACGTTTCCGATAGTGATGTTGGCGCATCCTATTATATAAAGCAAAGCTATCGGAGATTGGTAGGTTTCTATGTGTGGAATTGTTGGCTATATTGGAAATGAACAGGCAGCGCCTTTTCTGCTGGATGGCTTAAAAAAGCTGGAATACCGCGGCTATGATTCTGCCGGCATCGCAGTCTATAACGACTCTGGTATCGATGTGGAAAAGGTGAAGGGCCGCATCAAGGTTTTAAGCGATATGCTGCAGGGCGGCACCCGTGTCAAGGGCAGTCTGGGCATTGGCCACACACGCTGGGCAACCCACGGTAAGCCTTCTGACATCAATTCTCACCCGCACATGAGTGAAACAGGCAATTTTGCTGTTGTGCACAATGGCATCATCGAAAACCACATGAAGCTGAAAAATCACTTGCAGGAGCTGGGAAAATCATTCGTTTCCGATACCGATACAGAAGTGGTCGCCCATTTGCTGGATCATTTCTACAAAGGGGATATTCTTGACGCCATCATTAAAGTCATCAATATGGTGGAAGGCTCTTATGCGCTGGGCATCATCTGCAAAGATGACCCAGATACCCTTTACGCTGTGCGAAAGGATAACCCGCTGATCATCGGCCTGGGCAAACACGAAAACTTCATCGCTTCTGATATTCCGGCCATTCTGGAAAAAACGCGGGATATTTATCGGATGCAGGATAATGAAATCGCCGAGATCAAACGGGAGTCTGTCACTGTCTATAACATGGCAAAGGAAGTGATCCCCTTTGAACCGTATCACGTCAACTGGGATATTGGCGCAGCGGAAAAAGGCGGTTATGAGCATTTCATGCTGAAAGAGATCATGGAACAGCCAAAAGCCATTCAGGATACGATTTCTCCCCGCATTAAAAACGGAAAGATCGTTCTGGATGAAATGAACCTGACGCCAGAGGAGCTAAACCGGTTCCAAAAGATCGTCATCGTTGCCTGTGGCTCTTCCTATCACGTCGGCGTCGTGTCCAAGTATGTCATTGAAAAGCTGGCCCGCATCCCGGTGGAAGTGGACCTTGCATCGGAATTTCGCTACCGGGATCCGCTGGTAGACGAGACCAGCCTTGTCATCGCCATCAGCCAGTCTGGTGAAACAGCCGATACGCTGGAAGCACTGCGGGAAGCAAAGCGGCGTGGGGCAAAGGTGATCTCCGTCGTCAACGTGGTTGGCAGCAGCATCGCCATGGAATCTGACGGCGTACTCTACACCTGGGCAGGGCCGGAGATCTCCGTGGCAACGACAAAGGCTTACAGCACACAGCTTGCCATGCTCTATATGATCGCCATCTATCTTGCAAAGCAACGCAACCGTATCGATGACGCAGCTTATGATCACTATGTTTCCGAACTGCAGCGTCTGCCTTCTCTGGTGGAACAGGCCCTGCAAAATAAAGAAGTGGTTCAGTATGTGGCATCGAGACACTTTAACGCAAAGAGCATCTTCTTTATCGGTAGAAATATCGACTACGCCCTGTCACTGGAAGGTTCTTTAAAACTGAAGGAGATTTCCTATATTCATTCAGAGGCCTACGCCGCCGGTGAACTGAAACACGGTACGATCTCTCTGATCGAGGATGGCACCCTGGTCGTTGCGCTGGCTACCTGCAAAAAGCTGTTTGATAAGACCATGAGTAATGCGGTGGAGGTCAAAACGAGAGGCGCCTGCATTTTGGGTCTGACCACAGAGGGAAACGAGAAGATCAACGACGTTGCAGATCATGTTTTTTATGTGCCGGAGGCTGAAGAGCTGTTTATGCCCTCTCTGGCGGTGATCCCGCTGCAGTTGTTCGCATACTATATTGCATTGATGAAAAACTGTGACATCGACAATCCCCGCAATCTGGCAAAATCCGTTACAGTAGAATAAGAAAGTGCGTTACAATTTCTTGCAATTCGGCAAAAAATCTCTTATACTATAAGAGAACGACAAACATTGTCAAAATTTATCTGGGGGGAAACAATTATGGATCAAAACAAAAGACCGGAAACCATGGAACGAATTACGACAAAAGCGCTGGCAGAGCAGTTTATCGCGGAACAAATTGCGGCTGTTCGAGCACAGGTCGGTTCCAAAAAAGTTTTGCTGGCATTGTCCGGCGGTGTTGACAGCTCTGTTGTCGCCGCACTTCTGGTAAAAGCCATTGGCAAGCAGCTCGTTTGCGTCCATGTTAACCATGGCTTGATGCGCAAAGGGGAGAGTGAAGAGGTAGTAAAGGTATTCCGCGACGAACTGGACGCCAACCTCGTCTACGTTGACGCTACAGACCGCTTCCTCGATAAGCTGGCCGGCGTTGCGGATCCGGAAACAAAACGGAAAATCATCGGCGGTGAATTTATCCGTGTATTTGAGGAAGAGGCCCGGAAAATCGAAGGCATTGATTTTCTGGCCCAAGGCACCATTTATCCAGACATTCTGGAGAGCGATGGCGTAAAAGCACACCATAACGTGGGTGGTCTGCCGGAAGACCTGCAGTTTGAGCTGGTCGAACCTGTTAAGCTGCTGTTTAAAGATGAGGTCCGTGTTGTGGGCTCTGCGCTGGGTCTGCCAGATTCCATGGTCCATCGTCAGCCATTCCCTGGTCCTGGTCTCGGTGTGCGCTGCACCGGCGCGATCACCCGTGATAGACTTCATGCCCTCAGAGAGTCTGATGCGATCCTCCGGGAAGAGTTCCAGAAAGCAGGTCTGGCTTCTCAGATCTGGCAGTTCTTTACTGTCGTGCCAGATTTCCGTTCCACAGGTGTGCGGGATGGTAAGCGTGTTTTTGACTGGCCGTGCATTATCCGCGCTGTCAATACGGTAGATGCCATGTCGGCAACTGTTCCGGAAATTGACTGGGCATTGCTGCACAAGATCACCGACCGCATCCTGACAGAAGTAGACGGCATTGGCCGTGTGCTGTACGATCTCAGCCCGAAGCCCCCGGCAACAATCGAGTGGGAATAATTTCTTTTGTTCATGTGCAACACCGATTATCCTGTAAAGGGCAAAAAATAATATTCTAGAGAGAGAACCTTGGAGAAGAAATTCTTCGAGGTTTTTTTGTACTCTATCCTTTCTTTTTCTGTGCATATAAGAGGATATTTCCAGTTCATTTACATCGAGTAGCCTTAACTAAGAGCAAACAAAAGCCCAAATAAAAAAGCTTTATGAGTTATTAGGACTTTTTCAATATTTTGTGTGGCCAACCATTTTTGGGAAACAGATTTTTTGGGAAAACTCCCATTCTCCCTCCATCTAAGCAAGTGAAAGGCTTTCTTTTTTAATTTTAATGGCTATCCGCTCTGTTATTTTTGGGGTGAATACTCCCATTCTCCCTCCATCAGCAAGAGTAAGGATATAGCCTTTCCAAGCTATATCCGAATCTGGCAAGAGTGAGGTTTTAAGATTTTCTTTTAGCCTTTTTTGAAAGAATTTTTGATTCTTTTTCTTTTCTTTTTCAATCCTTTGGAGGATAGTGATTTTTGCCCCTTCCAGAAAGTTGGGCTTGCCCCATAACATAGTAAAATTGGGGTTTTAATTTTTGGGAAAATGAAATCCTCAAAAAATGGCTTAAAACCTAGGTTTTTTGGACTTCAAAAATTCAATTTCCCCAAAA
>JAQXNV010000008.1 GCA_029098185.1 Oscillospiraceae bacterium | reverse complement strand
CCCACCCCTTCCGGGGGACTGTCTTTCTTTCTTGCGTTCCCAAGAAAGAAAGGCAGCAAAGAAAGAAGGGAACCAGTAAGGGGGTTCCACCCCCTTTGCTGGAGTATTCCCCGTGCGGGAACTGCCAGCCATCATCTATTGGGGGCGCAAGCGCCCAGACGCTCCCGGGGCAAAGGTCTTGCGCTAAGCCTATTCTCGGCCCCCCTCGCAGGGGGGCTGTCACCGAAGGTGACTGAGGGGTGAATTTATGGAGCTGTCTGCACAGCAGGCTGAGGGGGTTTACTTCTAGTCACTCCCGTGTCACCTCTCGGGAGGCAAGGGCGGGGCCCTGGATCTTTTGCCAAAGGACGCAAAAAAAGCCGCACCCGAAGATGCGGCTTCTATTTGACTAACTGCGCAGGGGATAGCGTCTGCCGAAGGTGATGCGGTACAGGAACACCATCACCAGGGCGATGAGGATGCCCAGCAGCGCGCCGGCTAGAACATCGCTGGGGTAGTGGCAGAACAGGTACATCCGAGAAAATCCGATGGCTCCCGCCAGGATGGTGGCTGGCAGGGCCAGCTTCCAGGAATAAAACCACAGGACCATGGCCGCGGCAAAAGAGGAGATCGTATGCCCAGACGGGAACGAGTAGCCTGTGGGCTGGGAGATGATCATGGGGATTTCCGGCATGGCTTCAAAGGGTCGGGCACGGGCAATAAATGGTTTTAGGACAAAGTTGCCCAGCAGGGCCGAAACGATGAGCGACAATCCCATAACGATGCCGATCTTCCGCGTCCGGCGGAAAATGAGCAGCAGGATCGTCAGAGCGATCCACAGCATACCGCCGCTGCCCAGGGTGGTGATGATGGGCATCAGAAAGTCCAGCAGCGGATTGTGCCAGCCCTGGATCATCAGCAGGAGCTGGGTGTCCCAGTGTTGCAATAGCGCCAACATAACATCCTCCTTTTTCTTTTTTCTAGTAAAATAGGGAAGCGTCATGCTTCCCTGAGGATCAACCGGCGAATAGGAAATAGCCCAGGACCGCAAAGCCCAGCAGGATCCGATAAACGCCGAAGAGTTTAAAGTCGTGTTTACGAATATAGCCCATGAGGAACTTGATGACCAGCAGAGACACCACAAAGGCCACGGCCATGCCGATGAGCAGGATGATCAGCTCGGTGCCGGTAAAGGCAAAGCCAAATTTTATCAGCTTAAAGGCGCTCAGGCCAAACATGACCGGCACGGCCAGGAAGAAGGTAAACTCGGCGGCGGACACCCGGGAAACACCGATGAGCAGTGCGCCGATGATGGTGGCGCCGGACCGGGAGGTGCCCGGGATGATGGACAGTACCTGGAACAGGCCGATCAGAAACGCCGTCTTGTAGGTGATGTCATCGAGGGTCTGGATGCGGGGGGTGCGCAGCTTGTTCCAGCTTTCCACCAGGATGAAGGCCAGACCGTAAAGGATCAGCATGGAAGCGATGACGATGGGCGTGTGGAGATGGGCTTCGATGAAATCATCGAACAGCAGCGTCACCACAGCGCCGGGAATACACGCCACCACCACCTTCAGCCACAAGGAGATGGTGTTTCGCTTGACCTTGGGCTGGGTCTTGTCTTTAAGCTGGAACGGCCACATTTTCTTCCAGAACAGGACGACCACAGCCAAGATCGCGCCCAATTGAATGACGACGAAGAACATTTCTCGAAAAGCGTCGCTGGTGTTGAGATGAATAAATTCATCGACCAGCAGCATATGGCCGGTACTACTGAGGGGCAGCCATTCGGTGATGCCCTCTACGATGCCGAGAAAGGTTACCTTGAGAATTTCCAGAAAATCGAGTGTCATTTAGGCCCTCCTTTTGCGAACCATGGTCAGCAGATTGTTTTTCAATGTCTTGAAGTTGAGGAACGTGAACAGCGCAATGAATCCGAATTGATACAGCAGCCATCCGGGCACCTCGAAGATCATGACCAACACCTGTGCCAGGATCAATATTACGTTGACAGAGAATCGCAGGGTGTTAAAGTGGATGTGGATGAACTGGCGGGTATGGATCACACGGATGACGAACACCGCAAAGTAGCTAATAAACGTGGCCACCGCTGCGCCCTGGATGCCCCAGAGTGGGATGAGGATGACATTGAGGCCGCAGTTGATGACAGCGCCCATGATGGTGGTGACAAGAGAGGCGACGCTCCGCTTTTCCACCATGTAGACACTGCCGGTAAAGTTGACCAGATTGCAGAAGGCAGTGGCGATGATGAGGAAGGGGATATACCGCCACGATTCATAATACGCGTCGGAGGTCAAAATCTTTGTCAAAAGCTTGGAGAAGGGGATCAGGCAGGCCGACGCAAACAGCATGATGGTCTGATAGGCGTTGAACACCTTGCTGAAGAATCGCGCCCGGTCGGCGTTGTTCTCCTGCACGGCGCTGATCTGCCAGGCGTCCATGAAGATGGTGGCCACCACCATGAGGATGGTGGGGACCTTGTAGGCCGCAGCGTAAATGCCGTTGGCGGAATCGCTGATCATAAATGCGACCAGATATTGATCCGAAACGGAAACGATCCACCAAAAGATCTGGGTAGGGATCAGGGGCAGGGCAAATTTGAGCATCCCCAGTTGGGTGATGGGGCTGATGCCCCGGAGCCGTAAGTACTTATACAGGCTGGCTGCCCAGAACAGGAACACGATGGACAAAAAGTCCGACAGGATGACCGCCAGCAATGCGCCGGTAACGCCCATGTGGAAGCCCAGCAGGAAGACGATGGTGAACAGGCAGTTGGTAAAGGTGCTGATCATACCGTCCAGGGCAAAGAGCTTTGTAGCGCCTTTAGCCCGGGTGAATTGGCTGCAGATCTGCCGGAAGCAGGACATGAGGATATAAAGGATCAGCAGCCATAGGTAATTCCCGATAAAGCCCAGCATACCCAGCAGGGGCGAAAAGCACAATAGGCCGAGAAAGGCCAGGGCTGTGGCGTAGAAGCTGGTAGAGAAAACGTCTGATCGTTTATAGCCACGGTCTACGCCGAAGCGGATGATGGCCTGGGACATACCGACGGTGATGACGGGCATGAGCAGGTTGGCTGTCTGGACCAGCAGGTTGAAGTTACCGTATTCTCCAGTAGACAGGGAATAGGTATACACCGGCATCATCACAAAGGTGAGCAGCTTGGAGCTGAAAGTGCCGATGGCAAAGATGATGGTATTTTTCGCAAGATGGGTATATTTATTCAGGTGGGATCACCGCCTTTCCCTTGCTGAAAAATCAAAAAATAAAAATAGCATTAACTTATTTATTGTAAGCCTGTTGCTCCGGGAAGTCAAGAAATAGATTGTAAACAATTGGCAGGCGTGGGCCAGCCTATTCTCGGCCCCCCTCATAGGGGAGCTGGCAGATGCGTAGCATCTGACTGAGGGGTTGATTTGTGAGGCTGTCTGCGCAGCAGGTTGAGGGGTTTTCTTTTTACAGGGCAGCTACTCCCGTGATACCCTTTCGTCTGCCGTCTTGCGACGGCATCCACCTCCCCTTAAAGGGGAGGCAAGGGCTTTCCGCCCAGCCTCTTCTTGGCCCACCTCGTAGGGGAGCTGTCACCGGAGGTGACTGAGGGGTTTTATAGCAGAAACTCCCGCAGGGCAGTTACGCTGCCGGCTGGCTTTCCGATGCGGCGTCTATTTCCAGCAGTTCTGTAGTGATGGTGTACCCGTCGCTGTTCCGGGGCGTGATGGTCATTTGTACCCGCTCCCCTTCGTTGTCGGACGGCGCTGTCAGTACTGCCTGTCCCGTGCTGTAGTCCGATTGCAGGGTAAACCCTTTCTCAGACACCAACACCGCGCAGTAACGGGAAACATCCTCTTCCGGTCGTTCCGCGCCGCTGTACGCACAGGTCACGGCCAGATTGCCGTCCTCGGCTTTGGCATAGCGTGTTACGGAGGATCCGGCAAAGTTCCTCTCTCCCACGATGGTGGTGATGGACGGGATCTCCGTCTGGACGCCGGCTACATTATAATTAGACGGCCCCGCACTGGTTTTGCAGGCGGATAACAAAGCTACAGATAAGATGAACAGGAGAAACAGGGAAACTGATAGGCGCTTTTTCATCAAATGGTCACGTCCTCTGTTTGGAAATTTGTCTAAAAGTAATCATCAAAATTGTAACATATCCCTACAAAAAATGCAAGGCACGGCGTCAGCGCCTATTTTTGACAGACAGCCGAAAATGCGCTACACTAAAAAGGGATCAAAAAAGAGGGGAGAAGATGGAAAAATGTTCCACGTTTATTACGCCGACAGCACCACCTTGCCGCAGGAAGTCCTCACACGCTGGCTCCCTCGCATCGACCCGCAGAAAGCACTGCGGATCCGCCGGATGCACCTGTCTGACGCCAAAGCCAGCATGACCGGCGAACTGCTCCTGCGCTACGGTATGCGGGACTGTTTTTCCATCCCGCCGTCAGAGCTGCGCACAGGCGCCGATGCAAACGGCAAGCCCCAGGTCCTTTCGCACCCGGGCGTCTATTTTAATATCAGCCACAGCGGCGGCCATTGTATCTGCGCTGTGTCCGACCATCCGGTAGGGGCCGACCTGCAGCAGATCCGCCCTGTTCGGTTTTGTCGATTGGCACAGCGGTTCTTCACCCCGGCAGAATGGGCCGCTTTTCAGGCCATGGGCGAAACGGAGGACGCCTTTTTTACGCTATGGGCCAGAAAGGAAGCTTTGGGCAAGCTGACGGGGTTGGGGCTGCGCCAACTGGACCGGCCGGCAGAAGGCGTCATCGTGCTGGAAGAAAATTTTCAAAATTGTAAAATTTGCGTCATGACCAGCCCTTGACACGGTATAACCGGAAGTGCTACACTGAAATAAGACAGGACCAATAGGATTCTTCGGGGCAGGGTGCGATTCCCTACCGGTGGTGTTTGGCCTTGGCCATGAGCCCACAAGCCGCAAGGCAGGATTCGGTGCGATTCCGAAGCCGACAGTATAGTCTGGATGAGAGAAGAACAGGAGACCCATCGTTTCCGAAAAACCCCGGGAGTTGTTTCCGGGGTTTTCTTTATATCCCAAAACACAAAAAGGAGGATGTCCAATGGAACAGCAATGGATGCGTCAGGCCATCGCTCTGGCAAAACAGGGCATCGGCCATGTGAATCCCAATCCCCTGGTGGGCGCCGTCATCGTCAAGGACGGCGTTGTGGTGGGACAAGGTTATCACCAGCAATATGGCGGCCCTCATGCGGAAGTCAATGCTGTCCGCAGCGCCAACTGCGATCTGACCGGGGCCACCGTCTATGTGACGCTGGAGCCCTGCTCCCACTACGGCAAAACGCCTCCCTGCGCCGACCTGCTGATTGCGCAAAAGGTTGGCCGGGTGGTCATCGGCAGTCGGGACCCGAACCCGCTGGTGGCCGGCAGAGGGATAGAAAAGCTGCGGGATGCCGGCATTATCGTCGAGACCGATTTTCTCCGGTCGGAATGTGATGCGCTCAATCGGGTGTTTTTCCACTACATTACGACGAAAACGCCCTATGTGGTGCTAAAGACGGCCATGAGCCTCGACGGGAAGATCGCAACGGCCAGGGGCGAATCCAAATGGATCACCGGGGAAGCAGCCCGGCAGGATGTGCAAAAGCTCCGCCATCGGTTGACGGGGATCCTGGTGGGCATCCAAACGGTGCTGGTAGACGATCCTCTGCTGACCTGCCGGTTAGCCGGGGGGAGAGATCCTGTCCGGATCATTGCGGACAGCCATCTGCGCATCCCGCTTTCTGCCCGTGTCCTCCAAAACCAGCAGGAAAACCCCACCATCCTTGCCGCCACAGAGGACGTAGATCCCCAAAAGCAGGCAGAGCTGGAAGCGATGGGTGCAACGGTCCTCCGATGCCGGTCGTTCCATGGCCGCGTCGATCTGCGGGACCTGATGGAAAAGCTGGGAGAGCGGAAGATCGACAGCATTTTGCTGGAGGGCGGCAGCGCCCTCAACGACAGCGCCCTGCGCCAGGGGATCGTCCAGGAGGTTGTCACCTACATCGCGCCAAAGCTCATTGGCGGCGATGGCGCCAAAACACCGGTAGGCGGAGAGGGCGTTGCCTGTCTGGCCGACGCGCCAAAGGTCCGGTCTCTTTTTGGCGAACAGATCGGCGAGGACTGGAAGCTGACCGGGTATCTGTCGTCTCGCTGATCGAGACTTTGCGGAAAGATAAAGGAAAATCAACAGAAAGGAAGCTGTTATGTTCACAGGCATTATTGAAGAAGTGGGCACCGTCACAGCGGTACATCCGGGCGCAAGATCTTCCCGATTGACTATTGGGGCCAGAAAAGTGCTGGAAGGCACCAAGGTCGGCGACAGCATTTGCACCAGCGGCGTCTGCCTGACGGTGACTTCCCTTACGGGCAGTACCTTTACTGCCGACGTCATGGCCGAGACCATGCGCCGCACCAAGCTGGGAACGCTGACTGTAGGCAGTCCCGTCAATTTAGAGCGGGCATTGTGTCTTAATACCCGGTTGGGCGGCCATATCGTCAGCGGCCATATCGACGGCACCGGGACCATCACCGCCATGGAGCGGGAGGACAACGCCGTCTGGGTCACCGTCGAGGCCGACAGCCATTTGCTGCGCTATATCATTCCCAAAGGCTCCATTGCCATCGACGGCATCAGTTTGACGGTGGCCAACGTGACAGACCATGATTTTCAGGTGTCCATCATCCCCCACACCGGAGAGGAGACGACATTGCTTTGTCAGCAGATAGGGAGCCTTGTCAATCTGGAATGTGACATGATCGGCAAATATGTGGAAAAGCTCCTGGGCCTTTCCGCACCGAAAGAAGCACCAAAGCCAACGCTGACTGCCGAATTTTTGGCACAGCACGGCTTTCTATAAATAGAGAAGCGTTATGGTCAAGATGACGCAACCACACGACCAAGGAGGTCTTTTACCATGTTCCAATACAGTACAATCGAAGAAGCGATCGAAGCCATGAGCCAGGGCAAGCTGGTCATGGTCACCGACGACGCCGACCGGGAAAACGAAGGCGATCTGATCTGCGCGGCACAGTTTGCCACAACAGAGAACATCAACTTCATGGCCACCTACGCCAAAGGGCTGATCTGTATGCCCATGAGCCGGGAGGTCACCCAACAACTGGGATTGCCCCAGATGGTGGAGCAGAACACCGATAATCACGCTACCGCCTTTACCGTGTCCATCGACCATGTGGATACGACCACCGGCATTTCCGCCGTGGAGCGGGGCCTGACTGCCCGACGTGCCGCCCAGCCAGACGCAAAACCCAGCGAGTTCCGCCGCCCGGGCCATATGTTCCCGCTGGAAGCAAAGGCTGGCGGCGTGCTGGTGCGCATGGGTCACACAGAAGCCACTGTGGACCTGTGCCGTCTGGCCGGACTGCGGGAGTGCGGCATCTGCTGTGAGATCATGCGAGAGGACGGCACCATGATGCGCACGGCGGAATTGCAGGTGTTTGCGCAGGCGCACCACATTCCGTTCATCACCATTGCCGATCTCATCGCCTACCGCCGCCGGACGGAATCCACCATCGAGCGGGTCACCAGCGCCGATATGCCTACAAAATACGGCCATTTCCGGATCTACGGCTACCAGAACAAGACAAACGGCGAGCATCATGTGGCCCTTGTCATGGGAGACATTCACGAAGGAGAAGCGGTGTTGACGAGAGTCCATTCCGAGTGCCTTACCGGCGATGCCCTGGGCTCTCTCCGCTGCGACTGCGGGGAGCAGTTCCAGGCGGCTATGGAGCAGATCGCCAGAGAGGGCAAGGGCGTCATGGTGTATATGCGCCAGGAGGGCCGGGGCATTGGCCTCATCAACAAGCTGCGGGCCTACGCTTTGCAGGATCAGGGCTTGGATACAGTGGAAGCCAATTTGAAGCTGGGCTTCCCGGCAGATATGCGGGATTACGGCATTGGCGCCCAGATCCTCAAGGACCTGGGGGCGACGAAGCTGCGGCTCATGACCAACACTCCGAAGAAGATCACCGGGTTGGAGGGTTACGGCATCGAGATCGTCGAGCGGGTGCCGATCCAGATGGATTATAAAGAAAGCAATGAGTTCTATCTTAAGACAAAACAGAAAAAGATGGAGCATATGCTGGACTACACGCAGCAGGATGAACGAGAGCATCACAAGGGATGCCCGTGCTGCGGAAAATAACTTTTTTTCGCTGAGCGCAAAATCCCTTGCCGAAAGGGTATCACGGGAGTGACTGGAAGAAACCCCTCAGTCGCAACTACGTTGCGCCAGCCCCCCTTTAAGGGGGGGGGGCGAGAATAGGCTTAGCGGAAAGCTCCTTGCCCCGGGAGCGTCTGGGCGCTTGCGCCCCCAGTAGATGATGGCTGGCAGTTTCCGCACGGGGTAATCCAACGTAGGGGCGGAGCCCCTCTTTGGTTCCCTTCTTTCTTTGCTACCTTTCTTTCTTGGGAACGCAAGAAAGAAAGATAGTCCCCCGGAAGGGGTGGGGGCGGCGAGCCTGAACGGCTCGAAACCTGTTGCGGGGAAGCGCAGCCACCATTGCCTTTGCTTTTCAGGAAGCGATCCTCGATCACCCCTCAGTCTGCTACGTAGACAGCCTCACAAATCAACCCCTCAGTCACCTCCGGTGACAGCCCCCCTACGAGGGGGGCGAGAAAAGGCTCGGCGCAAAGCCCCTTGCCTCCCCTTTAAGGGGAGGTGACACGGCGCAGCCGTGGCGGAAGGGTATCACAGGAGCAACTGCCCTGCAAAAAGAAAACCCCTCAGTCACCTTCGGTGACAGCCCCGCAAATCAACCCCTCAGTCAGATGCTACGCATCTGCCAGCCCCCCTTTAAGGGGGGCCGAGAAAAGGCTCGGCAGAAAGCTCCCTTGCCTGCCTAAAAATCAATAAGGAAAAACAAAGTATAGAAAGGAAATTTTACTATGCGTACAATCGAAGGAAATCTGATCGCCAAAGGCCTGAAAATTGGCATTTGCGCTTCTCGGTTCAATGAATTTATCGTGTCTAAGCTCATCGGCGGCGCAGAGGACGCTCTTTTGCGCCACGGCGTTTGTGGCGACGACATTGATCTTGTGTGGGTCCCCGGCGCCTTCGAGCTGCCTCTGGCGGCCAAAAAGCTGGCAAACAGCGGCAAGTATGACGCGGTTATCTGCCTGGGCGCCGTGATCCGCGGTTCCACCTCCCACTATGATTACGTCTGCGCAGAGGTGTCCAAGGGTGTCGCTACGGTTTCTCTCAACAGCGAAGTGCCCGTGGCTTTTGGCGTGCTGACTACCGACACCATCGAGCAAGCCATCGAGCGTGCCGGCACCAAGGCGGGCAATAAAGGCTTTGACGCCGCCGTAACAGCCATCGAGATGGCCAACCTGCTGGGACAGCTTTAACTTATGGACAAAACGCAACAGGATACGGTCCTGATCTTTGACTACGACGGAACGCTCAACAACAGCGGCCTGATCTATGTGCCCGCCTTCCGGAATATGTACGAGCGGATGGTTCGGGATGGCATGGCCGAGTCCCGCAACTGGGAAGCAGGGGAGATCACCCGGTTTCTCGGCTACAGCGCCGTGGAGATGTGGCTGGAATTTATGCCCGACATCAGCCGGGACGTGATGACCCACTACAGTCAGGGCCTGGGGGAAGAGATGCTGTCTATGATCGAATCCGGACAAGCCCAGTGGTACGATGGCGCTGAGCAAACGCTTTCCTCTCTGCGGCAGCAGGGCTACCGGATGGCGGTGCTGAGCAATTGCCGCCGGCGGTATCTGGAAGCCAATCGAAAGGCGTTTGCCATGGACCGCTTTTTCGACGGATATTACGATTGTGAATCCTACAATTTTGCGCCGAAAACGGAAATCTTCCGGGAGATCCAAAAGGAGCTCCCGGCAAAGACCTACTGGGTCATCGGCGACCGCCGTCACGACATGGAGGTGGCAACGACCCATCATCTGCCGTCTGTAGGCTGCCTTTACGGCTATGGAAAACCGGAGGAGCTGGACATCGCCGACTGGAAGATCCAGGATATTCGGGAACTGCCGGCAGTGCTTTCCAAAAGAAAATAGAAGATTTTTCTATGCAAGGCACGCTTTTTGTGGTAAAATATCCGATGAAATATACGGATGAAAAACGGAGGCGACGACATTGGCAAAAAGACTTGTGCTGGCATTGGGCGGCAACGCTTTGGGCAATACGCCGGAGACCCAATTACAGCTTGTGAAAAATACGGCAAAAACGGTGGCGGATCTTCTGGAGGAAGGCTATCAGGTCATCATTGGTCACGGTAACGGCCCCCAGGTCGGCATGATCAATCTGGCCATGGATCTGGCATCGGCCGCAGACGAGAAGATCCCCTATATGCCCTTCCCGGAGTGCGGCGCCATGTCCCAGGGATACATCGGCTACCATTTACAGCAGGCCATCCGGCAGGAGCTGCTGAACCGGAAGATGCCCCAGGAAGTAGCGGCAGTGGTGACGCAGGTCGTTGTAGACCGGGATGACGGTGCCTTTGCCCATCCCACTAAGCCTGTGGGCCGGTTCTACACCAAAGAGCAGGCGGAACAGCTTGCGCTGGAGAAGAACTTTACCTTTGTAGAGGACGCCGGCCGTGGGTATCGCCGGGTGGTGCCGTCTCCGGTGCCGCAGCGCATCGTAGAATTAAACGTGGTGCGCCAGTTGGTAGACGGCGGCGACGTGGTCATCACCGTTGGCGGCGGCGGCATTCCGGTCATCGAAACACCAGAGGGCCTTCGCGGCGTAGCGGCGGTCATCGATAAGGACAAGTCCAGCGCCAAGCTGGCCGAGGATCTGGGCGCCGATATGCTGGTGATCCTCACGGCTGTAGACCGGGTCTGCATCCACTACAACACGCCGGAGCAGGAGGAGCTGTCTACCCTGACGGTACAACAGGCCGAGGAGTACATCGCACAGGGACAGTTTGCCCCGGGCAGTATGCTGCCAAAGGTAGAGTCCTGCCTCCAGTTTGTGCGGGCCAATCCCCAGGGCAAGGCGCTCATCACCTCTCTGGAGCGTGCCAAGGAAGCCCTCTCCGGCAAGACGGGCACGGTCATCACCCTGTGATCTAAATTAAAAATTGAACGCAAACAAAGACCTAATGCAGTGAGATCTATGCTGTGACGGGTCTTTTTTCTTTGGAATAGAATAGGCAGGACATAATTTCTGTCCCAGCTCAAAGGGCGATGGGGAAGTAAAGGAAGTAAGCTGGATAAATGATAGCGATTAGATTGACAATAGACATACTTTAGACTATAATCATCGGTAGAAAAGGAGGGATTTTGCATGGAAAAGATGACCACCAGCATGACGATCCGCATGGAAAAAGAGGTGAAACAGCAGGCGCAAAAGCTGTTTTCCGACATGGGAATGGATATGACCACAGCCATCAATATATTTTTACGGCAGGCCATTAAAGAGCAAGCGATCCCTTTCCGGATCGGCAATCCTGTTCCCAATCAAGAAACACTGGAGGCACTTAAGGAAGTCGACCAAATGAAAAAGCATCCGGAGCAATATAAAGGGTATACAGATGTGGATGAGATGATGGAGGAACTATTAGCATGATTTATCAGATCAAGCCGACTTCCCGATTCCAGAAGGATTTGAAAAGGATTCAGCGGAGGGGATATGCCCTGGAATTGCTGACGGTTGTGATCAAAAAGCTGGCATCGGGAGAAACGCTGGAGCCAAAGTACAAAGATCATGCACTGTCTGGCATTTTTTCCAATTGTCGGGAATGTCACATTACGCCGGATTGGCTGCTTGTATACGAGATAGATCACGATGAATTGCTGCTGTATTTAACAAGGACAGGGACACATAGCGATTTATTTTAACAAAGTGGAAAAGACCTGCCGCAGAAGGTATCCTTCTGCGGCAGGTCTTTTGTAGTAGATCGATCAATTGCCTAGTGCTTCCAGCAGTTCCCCGATGAGTAGGTTCGAGACGAGAAAGCCGTCAGGGGTGAGGTGGAATGACGTAGGGCTGTCAAATTGGATCAGCCCTGCCTTTTCGTACTGTTTGGCCCTTTGCAGCAGCGCTCCCGGCAATGGTTCCCCAAAGCGGGAACGCCACATAGCGTCCGACAATCCCTCGGTAAGGCGCAGCTGGAGCATGGCCACTTCCTCCCGGCTGCCGCCGTCGCCGTCGTCTATGGGGGGCTTTCCCAATAGGTAATCGTCCAGGGAGCGGGGATAGTAAAACCGCTTGCCGCCGTGAAAGCTGTGGGCAGACGGTCCAAAGCCCAGGTATTCCTCTCCGTGCCAGTATTTTAAATTGTGGCGGCCCTGAAAGCCAGCCTTTGCAAAATTGGAGATCTCATACTGGCGATACCCGGCTTCTGCCAGCTCTGTCACCAGTTGGCTGTAGAGATCAGCGGTTTCGTCCTCATCGGGCAAAAAAAGCGTGTCTTTTTGGCGATAGAAAGGCGTGCCCGGTTCGATTTTCAACAAATATGCGGAAAGATGTTCAATATCCTGGGACAGACAAAATGCGATAGAGCGGTGCAGACTGTCCTTTGTCTGACCGGGAACGGCCAGCATCAGATCCAGGGAAATATGAGAAAAGCCGGCAGAACGGGCATCCCGGATGACTTTTGTGCATTGTTCCGGTGTATGGCGCCGGCCAAGAAAGCGCAGTTCCCTTTCCTCTGCGGACTGCAGCCCCAGAGACAGCCGGTTGGCGCCGCTTTTGCGGATGGTGTCGAGGAAAGCGCCAGTAGTCGTAGAGGGGTTTGCTTCTACGGTGATCTCGCTGTCCTCCGGCAGAGAAAAGCCGGCTTTTGCTGCATCGATCAGCCGGGAAAGGCGTTCCCCGCCCAGTAAATTGGGCGTGCCGCCGCCAAAATACAGCGTGTCAGCAGAGATGTTTTTGCCCGAAAAAGCATAGAGCTGACGCTCCAGCACATCGGTATAGATGTCTAGGGTATGCTTTGCCGGGACTGCGGAATAGAAGTCGCAGTAGGGACACTTTTGCCCGCAGAAGGGGATGTGCACATAAAGCCCGATGGCCATTATTCATCCAGTTTCAGGACGCTCATGAAAGCCTCCTGGGGCACCTCCACAGTGCCCAACTGACGCATCCGCTTCTTGCCTTCCTTCTGCTTTTCCAGCAGCTTCTTCTTTCGGGTGATGTCGCCGCCGTAGCACTTGGCCAGCACATCTTTGCGCACAGCCTTTACCGTTTCCCGGGCGATGATCCGCCCGCCGATGCAGGCCTGGATCGGCACCTCAAAGAGCTGGCGCGGGATGTTTTCCTTCAGTTTTTCCGCCATTTTCCGGGCGCGGGCATAAGCTTTGTCGGCGTGGATGATGAAGGACAGGGCATCGACAATATCGCCATTGAGCATGATGTCGAGCTTTACCAGGTTGCTCTTTTGATAGCCGTTGAGCTCGTAGTCAAAGGAGGCATAGCCCCGTGTGCGGGATTTCAGCGCATCGAAAAAGTCGTAGATGATCTCATTGAGCGGCAATTCGTAATGAATATCTACCCGGTCGGTGTCGATGTATTTCATATCTTTAAAAATACCCCGGCGGTCCTGACACAGCTCCATGATGTTTCCCACATATTCGCTGGGGGCGTAAATGTGGGAATTGGTCATGGGCTCCTCGGCCATCTGGATCAGGGACGGGTCCGGATAGTTTGTGGGGTTGTCCACCATGACGACTTCCCCGTTTGTTTTGGTGATCCGGTACACTACCGACGGCGCCGTAGTGATGAGGTCCAGATTGTATTCCCGCTCCAGCCGTTCCTGAATGATCTCCATGTGCAAAAGCCCTAAAAAGCCGCAGCGGAAACCAAAGCCCAAGGCCACCGACGTTTCCGGCTCAAAGGTCAGGGCGGCGTCGTTGAGCTGGAGCTTATCCAGCGCGTCCCGCAGATCGGCGTAATGATTGCCGTCGGCGGGGTAGATGCCGGAAAACACCATAGGCTGGGCGGCCCGGTAGCCGGGCAGAGGTTCAGCGGCAGGGCGGTTAGCCAGCGTTACGGTATCGCCCACACGGGCATCCTTTACCGTCTTGATGGAAGCCGCGATAAAGCCGACCTGTCCGGCGCTGAGGGAGTCGCTGTTTGCCAAGCGGCCGCCGGCCTGCATATGGCCGCATTCCACAACGGTAAACTCGGCGCCGGTAGCCATCATGCGGATGGTGTCGCCGGGGCGCACCGTGCCTTCTTTAATGCGGACGTACACGATGACGCCCTTGTAGGAATCGTAGTAGGAGTCGAAGATCAATGCCTGGAGCGGCGCGTCGGGGTCGCCCTCCGGCGGCGGCACAAGATGCACGATCTGCTCCATGACCTGGTCGATATTGAGGCCCGTTTTCGCCGAGATGCGGGGCGCGTCCTCAGCGGGGATGCCGATGACATCCTCGATCTCAGCGGCAACGTGATCCGGGTCGGCGCTGGGCAGATCGACTTTATTGATGACCGGAACGATCTCCAGGCCATTGTTGACGGCCATATAGGTGTTGGCCAGGGTTTGGGCCTCGATGCCCTGAGAAGCGTCTACCACCAGGATGGCGCCTTCGCAGGCGGCCAGGGAGCGGGAGACTTCATAGGTAAAGTCCACATGGCCGGGGGTGTCGATGAGATTGAAAACATAATCGAGGCCGTCCTTGGCGGTGTACACCAGCGTTACGGCGTGGGCCTTGATGGTGATGCCTCGTTCCCGTTCCAGATCCATGCTGTCCAGGAGCTGGTCCTCCATGTCCCGGAGGGCAACGGTTTTGGTCTGTTCCAAAATCCGGTCGGCAAGGGTGCTCTTACCGTGGTCGATGTGGGCAATGATACTGAAATTGCGGATGCGTTCTTGGGGAATTGCCATATATTCTTTCACCTGCTTTACCGTTACTGTTCAAAAAAATGTGATACACCTTTAGTATACCATGAATTACGTCAATTGCCAACTGCAAAGGCAGCAATGGTGTTTTGGGGCGATTTTTCCTGTGCCCCTTGCCATTCCTGTCGAAAAAGATTATAATAAGATTTTAGAGCTTTTAGCACAGCAAATCCCAGGATTTTTCGCGATAGAGAGGAAGTAACTATGAAATTAGGTATCGTAGGTCTGCCGAATGTCGGCAAAAGCACACTGTTCAACGCCATCACCAATGCGGGGGCCCAGTCGGCCAACTACCCTTTTTGCACCATCGAGCCAAACGTCGGCGTCGTGGCCGTGCCGGATCACCGGCTGGATGCGCTGCACGAGATGTATGATTCTCAGCGGACCATCCCGGCGTCCATTGAGTTTGTAGACATCGCCGGCCTGGTCAAGGGCGCATCCAAGGGCGAGGGATTGGGCAACAAGTTTTTGTCCAATATCCGGGAGGTAGACGCCATTATCCATGTGGTGCGCTGCTTCGAGAACGATGACATCATCCATGTGGACGGTTCCATCGGTCCGGCCAGAGATATTGAGACCATCAATGTGGAGCTGATCCTCTCGGACATGGAGATCCTGGACCGCCGCATCGACAAGACCCAGAAGCTGATGAAGGGCGACAAGAAGTTCCAGGCAGAATACGACTTTTTCCAGCGGGTAAAAGAAGCCCTGGATAACGGCAAGCCGGCCCGGACAGTGGAGTGTACGCCGGAGGAGGCAGAATTGCTGTCCACCGTGTCGCTGCTGACCAATAAGCCGGTGATCTATGCGGCCAACATGAGCGACGCCGATTTTGCCGATGGCCTAGAGCACAATGAGCGGTATCAGGAAGTAAAGCGGATCGCCGAAGCGGAGCACGCCGGTGTGCTGCCCATCTGCGCCGAGGTGGAAGCGGAGATCGCTGGTATGGATGAGGAAGAAAAAGCGCTGTTCCTTGCCGACATGGGTCTGCACGAGTCCGGACTGGACCGGCTCATCAAAGCGTGCTACAGCCTGCTGGGCCTCATCTCCTATCTGACGGCCGGGCCCCAGGAGGTGCGTGCCTGGACCATTACAAAGGGCACCAAAGCGCCTCAGGCTGCCGGCAAGATCCACAGCGATTTTGAGCGGGGCTTTATCCGGGGCGAGGTGGTCAGCTTTGATGACCTGATGGCCTGCGGCTCTATGGCTGCTGCCAAGGAAAAAGGGCTTGTCCGCTCAGAGGGCAAGGAATATGTGATGAAGGACGGCGACGTCGTTCTCTGGCGGTATAACGTTTGACCGCCAAGGCCATTGCGGCACAGATGGGGATGTGCTTGACGATTTTGCAAAATCGGATCAAATGGCAAACAAAGCGGAAAATAAAGTCAAGAAACAACGGACAGGCAAAAAGCGATGGCCTGTCCTCCAACTGGAGAAAGAAGTAATCCTATGCGCAATGGCAAAAGAATCCTTTTTGGGCTGCTTTTCGGGGCAGCCCTTATCCCATTGCTGTTTTCGGGCTGCGGCAGTGAAATGCCAGTCCGTTCTACAGCAGAGGTCGTAACGGTCCGTGTCATTCCGGGAACGGGAGATGGGACATCTCACGGGGAAGAAAACACGTTTGTGGATTTTACCGGGACCGAGGTACCGTATGAAAAGATGCTCACCGGCGAATGTACCGCCTATACCGGGGATATGACCACCTCTACAGGCGCCCAGCCCCAGGAGGGCGTTGTGGCGGTAGACCCGGCCATCATCCCCTACGGGACCAGGCTGTATATCGCTTCCGCCGACGGCAGTATCGTCTACGGTTACTGTGTGGCGGCGGATACCGGCGGCGCCATGATGGACGGCAGCGCCCTGTGCGACTTGTATATGGACACAGAAGAAAAATGTACGGCTTTTGGCCGCCAGATCATGTGTGTTTACTTTTTAGATTAGGCCGAGAAAAAAGAAGCCTCCCTTGGGGGCTTCTTTTTTGTTGCGGGGAGTGAAAATAGTCTTAGCGCAAAGCCCCTTGCCTCCCCTTATAGGGGAGGTGGATGCCGTCGTAAGACGGCAGACGAAAGGGTAACACAGGAGCAACTGCCAGCTCAGTAAATTCACCCCTCAGTCACCTTCGGTGACGGCTCCGTAAATCAACC
>JAQXNV010000007.1 GCA_029098185.1 Oscillospiraceae bacterium | reverse complement strand
CGCTCTGCACCTGGATCACGGCGATACCTTTGAGCTGTGCAAGGACTGCATCGACGGCGGCTTTACTTCCGTTATGATCGACGGTTCTCACCACGACTACGAGGACAACGTTGCGCTGACCAAGAAGGTCGTTGAGTATGCTCACGCTCACGGCGTTGTGGTAGAAGGCGAACTGGGTCGTCTGGCCGGCATCGAGGACGATGTCAACGTCAGCGCAGAGGATGCTTCCTACACCAACCCGGCACAGGTCCAGGATTTCGTAGAGCGTACCGGCGTAGACTCCCTGGCTATCGCCATCGGCACCAGCCACGGCGCTTACAAGTTTAAGCCTGGCCAGAAGCCACAGCTCCGCTTCGACATCCTCAAGGAAGTTGAAGAGCGTCTGCCCGGCTTCCCCATCGTTCTCCACGGCGCATCCTCCGTTATTCCGGAGTTTGTCAAGATGATCAACGAGAACGGCGGCAATATGCCTGACGCTATCGGTATTCCGGAGGAGATGCTCCGTGAAGCCGCAAAGATGGCTGTTTGCAAGATCAACATCGACTCCGACCTGCGTCTTGCCATGACCGGTACCATCCGCAAGTACTTCCACGACAATCCGGCACACTTCGACCCACGCCAATACCTTGGCCCAGCTCGTGCTGCAATCAAGGCAATGGTCGCCCATAAGCTGGTCGATGTTCTCGGCTGCAACGGCAAGGCATAACCATAGGAACAATTACACGATCTTAGTACATCGGTATTCCATTTTGGAAACAGAAAAGGCATTGCTTGGCGCAGTGCCTTTTTTGCTGCCGAAAACCAGCATTTGACAGAAGTTTTACGGTTTTGCGGTGGGTAATCTAACAATCCTGGCGTATGGTAAAAGGAGTGGCGTCCGGTGGTAAGACAGGATGCCCGTTTTACAGAGGAACAGGAGTCAGGGAAACCATGGGAAAAGACAAGAAAAAAGAAATCACCTACCGGGACATCCGGAAAAATAAGGAGATCAACGCACTGATCACCCAGGGAAACGATGTGCTGCGCCAGTTGGGATACACAGAGCATTCCCAGCGGCACGCCGCCAAGGTAGCGGAAACGGCAGGGGAGATCCTGGTGCGGCTGGGCTATGATGGCCGGGAGGTGGAGCTGGCAAAGATCGCCGGGTATCTCCACGACATTGGGAACAGCATCAATCGCCACGACCATGCCCATACGGGAGCGCTGTTGGCGTATCCCATCTTAAAGGAACTGGGGATGCCGTTAAAAGAAGTGCTGACCATCGTGACGGCCATCGGCCACCACGATGAGGGGACTGGCACGGCGGTAGATGTGGTATCGGCGGCGCTGATCTTGGCGGATAAGACAGATGTTCGGCGCAATCGGGTGCAGAATCTTGTGCTCAGTGAGTTCGACATTCACGACCGGGTCAATTATGCGGCTCTTGCGTCGAGTTTGGAGATCGTGCCGGAAGAAAAGGTGATCCGGATGAACCTGGAGCTGGACAATTCCATTTGCAGCGTCATGGATTACTTTGAGATCTTTCTCCAGCGGATGATCCTGTGCAAGAGCGCCGCAGCCATGCTGGGGTACACGTTCCACTTGGTCGTCAACGGGATGCGGTGAGTTTTGTACGGGACACCTCATCAAAAAGTTTAGTGATAAAATTTAGCCGCAAAAAGAAAATCGCACATCACGGCAAAATGGCAGCCTGTGGTGTGCGATTTTTTCTGCGCAGAACGTGTTCTGTGCTTTTTGCTTTCTTTATTTGAGCACGATCTCTGCCAATTCTTTTGGCGGGACGGCCTTGGTGGAATTGTGGACAAATTCCTTGACGGATTTCTGTGCTTTGGCAATGGGCAGATTGGTGCCCGCACCGGCAACACAGCCGCCAGGACAACCCATGCCCTCGATGAGACAGCCGTTTTTCTTGCCCAGTTTGGCCAGGGTCAGCATCTTTTTACATTCGGACAATCCTTCTGCGTGCTCGATCTTCACCTCGACCTCCGGATAGTAGGTATTGATGCACTTCTCAATGGCATTGGCCACGCCTCCGGCTACGCCATAGCCACGGCCTGCACCGGTGGCGTCGTGGAACGAGGATACCGACTCATACTGGGTCAGGTCGATACCTAAAGCGTCGAACATGGCTTGCAGCTCCTCAAAGGTGATGACGAAATCTACATCGCTGCGGACCGTCCGGCGGGAAGCCTCCAGTTTTTTCGATGCGCACGGGCCGATGAACACGACTTTTGCCCCGGGATGATCCCGCTTGATGGTCCGGGCAGTGGCGACCATAGGCGTCAGCTCCTGCGAAACGGAACCGACCAGATCCGGGAAGTACTTTTTCGTCAGCACCGCCCAGGCCGGACAACAGGACGTCAGCAGGAAGGGCAGCTCCCCGGTGACGACCTTCTCCACATATTGGTGGGCTTCCGTAATGGCGCCGATGTCTGCGCCGAGAGCCACCTCGTACACCTCGAAGAAGCCCAGCTCGTGGAGGGCGGCCTTCAGGTTCCGGGGCGTGATCTGATCGCCGAACTGGTTGACAAAGGCCGGGGCGATCTCTGCGATGATCTTCTGGCCCGATTGTAATGCGCGGCCAAGCTGGAAGATCTGGGATTTGTCAGAAATGGCGCCGAAAGGACAGGCCACCATGCACATCCCGCAGGAAACGCACTTGTCGTTGTCGATAAAGGCGCGGCCCAAACGGTCGGTAGTGATGGCGTTGACGCCGCAGGATTTGGCGCAGGGACGTTCCTTTTTGACGATGGCGTCATAGGGGCAGACCTGCTTGCATTTGCCGCATTTGATGCACTTTTCCTGGTCGATCTCCGAGTGGGGCACTTTGCCGTAGACAAAGTGGATGGCGCCGACGGGACAGACCTCCTTACAGGGATGGGCGGTGCAGCCTTTGCACATATTGCTGACTTCGATCTTGTTTTCCTCGCAGGCGGAGCAGGCCGATGGGATGACCTGCATCAGCGGCGGCTCGTAATATTTTTCCGCGATGTTGCTTTCCTCGATGCCGGCGGTTAAGTGGCTGGGCCGGTTTTCCGGCCGCAGGGACATACCCATGGCCAGGCGCACCCGTTCCCGGACAATGGAGCGGCTGCGGTAAACGCTTTCCCGATAGCCCTCGTAGTCCTCGGTGACGAGCTTGTACGGCACCGATTCAATGTCGTTGATCAATGTTTCCGGTGTGGAATGAAAGGCGATCCGAGCAACTTCCTCGAATACCTTCCGCCGCATTTCCCGCACCGGTGTGTCTAATCCTCGCATAGATTGGAAAAACCTCCTCTAATTAGAAAATAACCCTTTTTTCTCGTACCATCATACCCATTTGTTACGAATTTGTCAATTTCTTTTTTTACATGGCGCTATGCCCTGAGGGAATGTAGGCGATGCTGAAAATGGTACAAAGGAAAATTTATCTTTTTGGTTTATATCACCATAAATCTAGAGAAGGGGTTGGGTATTGTGTGGAAAAATCATTTGATGGTGGGATTTTCCTTGTAAAGTATGTAAAAATAGGATATAATTAAATGTGTTTAAAAAGGTAAAACTGTGGGATTGCACAAAAGCATCCCCAATCATCCTGAACTATTTCGCTCGAAGGGAGTTTCTGCAGAATGAAACAATATCAAGCAAAAAATATTATCAATATTGCCGTTGCTGGTCACAGCGGCTCCGGCAAAACAACACTCACAGAAGCCATGCTTTTCCTCTCCGGCGGTTGTGACCGTCTGGGCAAGGTCAGCGATGGCAACACCGTCTGCGATTTTGACCCGGAAGAGATCAAGCGGCAAACCTCCGTCACCGCCGCTGTAGCACCGGTGGAATGGAAAAACTACAAGCTCAACCTCATCGACGCCCCAGGTCTGTTCGACTTTGAAGGCGGCGTCTGCGAAGCTGTCCGCGCGGCGGATTCCGTTCTGATCGCTGTTTCCGGCAAGAGCGGCGTAGAGGTCGGCACAGAGAAGGCTGTTAAGGCCGCCAATAAGCGGGGATTGTCCAAGATCTTCTTTGTCAACGGCCTGTGCGACGAGAGCGCCGACTTCTACAAGGTCTTTGAAGATCTGAAAGCCAGCTTTGGCCCGGCTGTCTGCCCGGTAGTCGTTCCATTTTTGGAGGGCGGCAAGGTGAGCTGCTATGTCAACCTGCTGGAGTACAAGGCATACAAATATGACGGCCACAAGGCAGTCGAAGTATCCATGCCGGATATGGGCACACGGCTGGAAGGCTTGCGGACCGCAATGTATGAGGCCGTTGCCGAGACAGACGACGACCTGTTTGAAAAGTATTTCTCCGGTGAAAACTTCACCCCGGCAGAGGTCATCATGGGCATTCACAACGGTGTCCGCAGCGGCAAGATCGCACCGGTATTCTGCGGCGATGCACTGAGCACCGACGGCATTGACGAGCTGCTCAACGGTCTCATCTGGCTGGCGCCCACAGCGGCCGACAAGGGCGAGGAGCTGGCCGTTGACGTAGACGGTGAGCCGGTAGAGCTTTCCTGCAATGAGGACGGCGCAACGGCGGCTGTAGTGTTCAAGACCATCGTCGACCCATTCATCGGTAAGATCTCTTACATAAAGGTCCTCTCCGGCAAGCTGTCTGCCGACACACCGCTGATCAATATGCGTACCGGCGAGAACGTGCGCATCAGCAAGGTCACGATCATGCGCGGCAAGAAGCAGGAGGATGTGGATTACATCGGTGCCGGCGACATCGGTGCTGTGCCGAAGCTCAGCGACGTCAAGACCGGCGACACCCTTTGCGCACCGACCCGCAAGGTCATCCTGGACGGCGTGGAGTATCCACCGGTAGCGCTGTCCATGGCGGTTATCCCGGCAAAGAAGGGCGATGAGGATAAGGTCGCTCAGGGCATCCTCCGTCTTGTAGAAGAGGATCCGACCATCCAGTTCAAGACCAATGCGGAGACCCACCAGATGATCCTGTCTGGTCTGGGCGAGCAGCACCTGGATGTCATCGTGTCCAAGCTGAAGAATAAGTTCGGCGTAGAAGTCACCCTGGCCCCGGCAAAGGTCCCATACCGTGAGACCATCCGCAAGAAGGTCTCCGTCCAGGGCAGACATAAGAAGCAGACTGGCGGCCACGGCCAGTTCGGCGATGTTTGGATCGAGTTTGAGCCATGCGACTGCGAGACACTGGAGTTTGCAGAACGTGTCGTCGGCGGCGCTGTGCCAAAGGGCTTCTTCCCAGCCGTTGAAAAGGGTCTGCGGGAGTGCATCCAGAAGGGCGTGCTGGCAGGCTATCCCATGGTGGGCCTGAAAGCTACACTGTACGATGGTTCCTACCACCCGGTAGACTCCTCGGAAATGGCCTTTAAGATGGCCGCCGCTGCCGCTTATAAGGCCGGTATCCCTCAGGCATCCCCGACCCTGCTGGAGCCTATCGGCGTGCTGAAGGCTCTGGTGCCCGATGACAACATGGGCGACATTATGGGCGAAGTCAACAAGCGCCGCGGCCGTATCCTGGGCATGGAGCCGGCAGGCGATGGCCAGCAGGAGATCACCGGCGAAGTGCCAATGGCAGAAATGTCCGACTTCTCCACCTTCCTGCGTCAGACGACCCACGGCAGAGGCAGCTTTACCTTTGAGTTTGTCCGCTACGAGGAAGCACCGGCACAGGTAGCACAGAAGGTCATCGAAGCCGCAAAAGCAGCAGAAGAAGAATAAATCACAGAAAAGCAAACGGGCGTTTACCCGTAAAAATAGCCATCCCCGGCAGCACACAGCAGTGGGCCGGGGATGGCTTTCTTTGTAAAAAAATCTCGATATTATGCAGCAGTGATGCGGCAGAGCAGCGTTTCCAGATAGATGTTGCTTTCCAGCAGCTCATCCAGTTGATCGGTGTTTTCCAGGCGCTGGAGCAGCGTTTGCAAAAATCCCTGGGTCAGCAGATCGGCACAGCCGGTCATGGCCGGTACGGGACAGCGGTCGCCCCGAAGCCGGTTGACGATTGCCCGCCGGAGAAAGTAGGACAGGTGCATCAGCAATGCGGAAGTGCCGCCCTGCTGCTGAAATACCAGCAGGGACTGCCGGTGCGACAGCACATTGCGGATAAATTGTTCGCCTCGCTCTGGATCATAAGCAGGCGTATCGCCGTCCGGCTGCCGGGCAAAGGGCGCACACAAGCGGCTGGCTGTTTCGTCGATGAGGGCGGCAAGAAGTTCGCCGGTATTCTGATAGTTGAGATAAAAGGTGGATTTGGACAATCCGGCGTGTTCCATGATGTCTTTCACCTTGACCTTGCTGTCTGGGTGGCAGATACACAGCGACAGATAACTCTCCTGAATTTTTCGACAGGTCTCCTTTGCATTTTGCACAAAATCACCACCTTTTTAATCATTTTGCATACAGTCTGTTTTCTATTATAAAAGAATCCCTGAGAAAAAGCAAGAAAAAGCATCAGGGAAGCTGGAATTTCCGACGAATCGGGAAATCTGTCTAATGACATTTTTTGTGTAAACGCCTATACTGATGGTAGGCTCACAAGAAAGGAAAGGTGACAAGTATGCGTAAGACTACCCATTGGCTCTGGCTCGTTGCCGGTATTTTTTTGATCGCCGGCGGTGTTTTCGCGATCTGTGTTCCGTCGTCGGCCCTGTGGTCGCTGGCGTGGATCATCGGATTGACGCTATTATTAGAAGGCATTTGTTCCATTGCGTTGTATGCGCAGATCGGATGGCGGATACCGGGAAGCGGCTGGTATCTGTTTGACGGCATTGTCACCGTGATCCTGGCAGGATTTTTACTGCTCAATCAGGTGGTCACTGTTTCGGTTTTGCCGCCTTTGCTGGGGATGTGGATCATCATCATGGGCGTGGAACGGATCATGCGTGCTGTTGACGCCAAACGTATGGGCGACCGGGAATGGTGGTGCATCCTGATTTTGGGCATCCTCTCTGTCTGCTGCGGCATCGTGTTCTTCCTCTTCCCGCAGATCTCCACCACAGCTATCGGTATCGCCATCGGGATCTTCCTGATCCTCTACGGCTGCTCGACGATCCTTTTGTGGATCGCTGACCACAGAGCCAGACGGTTTGTGGATCAGATGTTCCCGGAGATCCGTGAGGTGGATGCCAGAGATGTGACCGATAAAACGAAAAAGCAATAAGGGTGCTTTCCGTCCCCGGCTGTAGGTTTGCAGCCGGGGTTTTTATTTGCGCTTTTTTCCGTCATCCTCTATAATAGAGAAAAAGAGAGGAGGCGTTCTGTGATGATCGCGATTTTATCACCAGCCAAAAATATGCGGGAGACTTTTCCCGTCCCGCCGGGCGTACCCATTACCCGCCCGCTATTCTTAACAGAAACCATGGAGCTGCTCACCCAGTTGCGCACGCTGTCCGCCTGGGAGCTGGAAAGCGCTTTTCGGGTCAATCCCCAGATCGCTCTGGACGCATTCTGTCATTTCCAGGATTTTGACCCGGAGCGTGTGGGGATCCCATCCTTATATGCTTATGCGGGACTGGCCTTTACCAATCTGGGCGCTGGCGACTTTACGGTAGAAGAAATGCGGTTTGCCAACGACAGCCTGCGGATCCTCAGCGGCTTTTACGGATTGCTGCGCCCCTGTGATGGCGTGCTGCCCTACCGGCTGGAGATGGGCTGCAAGCTGCGCTTTGACGGCAAAACGGTGTACCAGTTTTGGGGAGACAAGATGTATCGGGCGCTGTTTTCGTCGGGAGAGCCGGTCATCAACCTGGCATCCAAAGAGTACAGCAAAGCCATTGAGCCATACCTGCAGCCGACGGATCGGTTCATTACCTGCGAGTTTGTCACCTTCCGCAAGGGCAAATACACCACCATCGCCACCAGCGCCAAAATGGCGCGGGGACAGATGTGCCGTTTTCTGGTCAAGGAGCGCCTGACTTGTCCGGAACAGCTTTGCGCCTTTTCTTGGGAGGGATATACCTTTGTGCCAGAACGTTCTGATGACAGCCATTACTGCTTTGTACAATAAGCAAATCGTCACTTTTATTGTGCAAGGGGCAAAACGATGATACAATGGGACAAAAGGGGGCAGCAGGATGTATCAGATTTTATTTGTAGAGGATGACCCCATCATTGTACGGAATTTATCGGAGCTGCTGGAGCGGGAAGGCTTTGGGGTGACGGCGGCCTCCGGACAGGAGACAGCGCTGCAGGCGGCGGAACAGGGGACCTTTGATCTGGCGCTGCTGGATATTTCGCTGACAGACGGCAATGGCTTTGGCGTTTGCAAGGCGCTGAAGGAGCGGTGGGATCTGCCGGTGATCTTTCTCACGGCCACCGACGATGAATTGAGCGTAGTCAACGGCCTGGACATGGGCGCCGACGACTACATCATCAAGCCCTTTCGCCCTATGGAAATGATCTCCCGCATCAAAACGGTGCTGCGCCGGACGGGTCGGGCGCCTGCTGTTTTTCAGCTTGGCGATCTGCGGGTGGATTCCATCAAGGGGACCGTTTACAAAAACAATACGGAGGTGTATCTCTCTGCCCTGGAGTACCGGCTGCTGCTGGTGTTTCTCAACAATCGAGGCATGGTGCTGTCCCGCAGTAAGCTGCTGGAGAGCATCTGGGACATTGCCGGGGAATTTGTCAACGACAATACCCTGACGGTGTACATCAAGCGGCTGCGGGAGAAGATCGAGGACGATCCCCAGGAGCCGAAGATCATCCGCACAGTGCGGGGGATCGGGTACAAGGTAGGTGATTGAGATGCGCCGGATGACCGATAGGATGGACCGCTATGCCTTTTTGCTTTTGGCAGCCCTAGGCGTGATGAGTACCATTGCCGGGTTTTGCTTTGGCCTCTGGCCAGGCGTCATTGCGTTCGCTTTTGCCGTGGCTGTTCTTATCATCATGGTTTTGTGGAGCCGCTGCCGGCAGGATGCCATTGAGGAGCTGACCCAATATCTCAACCGCATCCTCCATGGAGACTATACCCTGGACGGTCTCGGCAACGAGGAGGGCGAGCTGAAGATCCTGAAAAGTGAACTGTATAAGATGACCATTCGTCTCCGGGAACAAGCTGACGCACTGCAGCAGGACAAGGTGTATCTGGCCGACGCCATCGCCGACATTTCCCATCAGCTCCGCACGCCGCTGACCTCTATGGGGGTGGCGCTGTCGCTGCTCAGCCGAGAGGACTGCTCGCCTCAGCGTCAGCGGGAACTGGTGCGGGAGGTGACGGTACTGCTCCACCGGATGGATTCGCTCATTACGGCGCTGCTCAAGCTGTCTAAGCTGGATACGGGCACAGTAGCGCTTCAGGCGGAAACGGTGTTGCTGTCATCGGTGGTGCGCCAATCGGCCCAACTGGTGGCGATCCCCATGGAACTGCGGGGGCAGCGCTTACAGGTCACCGGGGATCCAAAGGCAGCCTTTCAGGGCGATCTGCTCTGGACCGTGGAAGCGCTGGGCAATATCCTCAAAAACTGCGTGGAGCATATGGATGAGGGCGGGGTAATATCCCTTAACATGGCGGAAAACGCCCTGTATACCCAGCTAGTGGTGGAGGATGACGGCAAGGGCATTGCGCCGGAGGATCTGCCCCATATTTTTGAGCGGTTTTATCGGGGGAAAAACGATGACAGCGGCAGCTTTGGCATCGGCCTTGCCCTGAGCCGGATGATCGTTAATCGGCAAAACGGCACCATCAAGGCGGAAAACCGGCGGCAGGGCGGCGCCCGGTTTACCATCCGCTTTTACAAGGGAACGATTTAAAAGGGCGCTGGTCGCCTTTTTCTTTTTTGGGGCAAAGAGGGAAAAGTGACGTTTTTGTTAGGAAAAAGTCACCGTGCTGTCATCTAAAACGGGTATCCTAGAACCATACCACGAAAGGGGAAAGAGATATGGAACTATTAAAGGTAGAAAAACTGTGCAAGACCTACGGCAAAGGGGAAAACATGGTCAAAGCGCTGGACAATGTTTCCTTTACTGTAGAGAAGGGCGAATTCGTGGCCATTATCGGGCCGTCCGGTTCCGGTAAATCGACACTGCTCCACATTTTAGGCGGCGTGGACACGCCTAGTTCCGGAAAGGTCTTTCTGGACGGCATCGACGTATACCAGCAAAATGAGGAACAGCTTGCCATTTTCCGGCGGCGGTATGTGGGCCTTGTCTACCAGTTTTACAACCTGATCCCAGTATTGAATGTCGTCGAAAACATTACGCTGCCAATGCTCCTGGATGGCCGTAAGGTCAATCCTGCACGGCTGACGGAGATCCTGGAGCTGCTCCATCTGGAGGATCGGACAAAGCATCTGCCCAATCAGCTTTCCGGCGGACAGCAGCAGCGGGTATCCATTGGGCGGGCACTCATCAATGCGCCGGCAATTTTGCTGGCCGATGAGCCGACCGGTAATCTGGACAGCAAAAACAGTCAGGAGATCGTGGAATTATTAAAGCTGTCCAACCAAAAATACAAGCAGACGCTCATCGTCATCACCCACGACGAGGATATTGCCCTGCAGGCAGACCGGATCATCGCCATTGAGGATGGCCGCATCGCCAGAGACGAGGTGCTGCAAAAATGAACATCTTGTCCAAAGTAACGCTGCGGCAAATGCGTCTCAATAAGCGGCGGACCATCGTCACCATTGTAGGCGTCATCATTTCGGTGGCCATGTTTACGGCAGTGTCCACCTTGAGCGGCTCGTTTCTCGATTTTATGCAGCGGGCCGTCATCGCCAGCGAGGGAGACTATCATCTTGCCGTTTTTGGCGCCTCTAACGGAGATCTTCAGACCATCGGCCAAAATGAAAACACCAAAAGCTACTACGCTGTCCATCAGGATGGCCTGGCGCAGCTGCCAAAGCAGTTTGGCGCCAAGCATTTTTTGTCGGTCAAGTCCATTACAAAGGACACCATGACAGACGCCGGCATCCATCTGACAGAAGGCCGTCTGCCCCAGAACGACAGGGAACTGGTCGTGTCCCAGTCGGTGAAAGCACGGGATGACAGCTATTATCACATCGGGCAGACGGTGACGCTGGAGCTGGGAGAGCGAAAGCTGAAACAGCCCCAGGAAACCGATGAGGGGATCATCAACACGCTGGAAGCAACCGATAGCTACCAGGGAGAAAACGAGGTTTTCCGGCCGAGGGAAACCAAAACGTACACCATCGTAGGCTTTGCCAATATGATCCCCCAGGAGCAATCCTATTTGCCGTCGCTGACGGCGGTAACGGCCCTAGATACGGAAAAAGTCCAGTACCAAAAAACGCTGGACGTATTCATCCAGGCTAAGACCGTAGATCAAAATATCTATGCCTGGGGAGAATCGCTGTGCGCACAGCTTTCCTGCGATGACGTGATCAGCTACAATAGCAGTTTGCTCATGTTCCAGGGCGTCAATGAGGATGTCCAGTTTATGCGGACGATCTACAGTCTGGTGGCCATTTTGTTCGTCATTATTTTTATCGGCTCTGTGGCATTGATCTACAACGCTTTTGCCATCTCTGTCACCGAGCGAAGCGTGGATTTTGGTCTGCTGTCCAGTATCGGTGCAACGAAACGTCAGCGCCGCCACGCCGTTTTGCTGGAGGCCGTTGTCATTTTGCTCATCGCTGTACCCCTGGGCATCCTGGGCGGCTATCTGGGATTGTGGGGTGTGTTCGCCGCCGTCAATCCTGCTGTATCCGCATTGGCATCGGCAGGCTATGTGGCCGGGACAGCGGGACTAGACCTGGGCTTGCGGGTTGTGCCGTCGTGGGCATCGGTGGCCGTTGCGGCGGGGCTGTCTGTGGTGACGGTACTGCTGTCTGCCTGGATCCCTGCGGTACGGGCCGGGCGCGTGTCGCCCATCGAGGCTATCCGCCAGACAAAAGATATTCAGTTGACGCCCCGGTCTGTCAAAACATCTCCGGTGACCCGTGCTCTGTTCGGCATTTCGGGGGACATCGCTGCTAAAAATATGAAGCGGAACAAAAAGCGATACCGCATTGCCATTGCTTCCTTTGTGATCTCGCTGGTGCTGTTTTTGTCGGCCAGCAGCTTTACTTATTTCTTGAATCAATCGGTAGATGTGGCCATTGAAGAAGCCAACTATCAGCTTTCGGTATCGCTATGGGAGGAAAAAGAAACCACCGGAGATAACGGAGAAACGGCCAAGCTGCTAAAAGACACTTATGAAAAGATCCGCCAGATCGACGGCGTTACGGCGGGGACCATGGTGAGCGGGCGAGTGGCTATGCAATTGGAGAAACCATCTCTGCTGACCGAAAAGGCAAAACAGATCCAGGAGCGCATGGGCGATGTGAATGGGGGAAAAGTGTATGTCTATATCCAAGCGCTGGACGATGAATCCTTCCGGGAATACTGTAGCAGCATTGGCGCAGATGATGACAGCCTGCAAAAGACGGACACGTTTTCGGGGATCCTCGTCAATGACCTGGTGTGGAAAGAAAACAAAGAGTATACAACGTTTCCGCTCTTTGCCCTAAAGGCTCAGGACACCCTGACGCTTCCCATTCCGGTCTATGGGGCACAATCGAAAGACTTCGGTGTGTCTAATGAGACGTTCCACGTTGCAAAGCTGACCGGCACCGTGCCCAGAGGATCTTCTGCCACCCGGATGAAGGATACCGGCCTTTATGCAGACATCTTTGTCTCAGAAGCAGTATTTGCAAAGTGGGTGGCGCCCCATCTCAGCGGCAGCCAGCCGGATGTGAAATTGTACTTCACGGCCAGCGACAGCGCCAAAGCGGCCGATGCGATCGAGGAATTGCTCCAGTCGCCGGAATACCGGAACATTTCCAGCTACTGCTATGACATGACCTCTGAAGTGCGGATGATCCAGCAGCTCTTGTTCCTCATCAATACCTTCAGCTATGTGTTCATCGCGCTGATCTCCGCCATCGGTGTAGCCAATGTGTTTAACACTATTTCTACCAGCATTATCTTGCGGAGACGGGAATTTGCTATGCTGAAATCGGTGGGCATGTCGCCGGGGGGATTCCGCAAGATGTTGTTCTTTGAGAGTTTGTTCTATGGGCTAAAGTCGCTGCTGTGGGGACTGCCTATCAGCTTTGGGGTCATGCTGCTCATGTACTTTGCGATGGAAAACAATTTCCACATGGCCTTTTCCGTGCCATGGCTCCAGGTGTTCATCGGCATTGGCGCTATCTTTGTCATCGTGCTGATGACGGTGCTATACGCTTCCCGAAAAGTGCGAAAAGAAAACATCATGGACGGCTTACGGGACCGCAATCTTTAAAGCAGAGCAAAGCAAGATCCAATACAAAACCACCCCGAACAGTTTCCGGTTGCTGGAACGTTTCGGGGTGGTCTTTTGTCTGTGCGCAGAAAAAAACCCGCTGGATCCAGCGGGCTTTCCTGTTTTGGAAGATTTATTTTGTGCCGGTAGAACCGAAACCGCCGTCGCCACGCTGGGTGTCGGACAAGGTATCGGCAACCTGAAACTGGGCGGTCAGGTACGGGGTGATGACCAACTGGGCGATGCGCTCGCCGTGGGTGATCGTCTGGGGTACGCTGGAATGATTGTGCAGCGCCACCAGAAATTCGCCTCGATAGTCACTATCCACAACGCCTACCTTATTGGCCGGCGCCAGCCCCTTTTTAGAGGCCAGGCCGCTGCGAGCGTAGATCAATCCCACATAGCCGGTGGGCAGCTCCATAGCAAGGCCAGTATGGATCATTTTCGTTTCGCCGGGCGCAATGGTCACATCGCCGTCTGTCACAGCGTAAAGGTCTGCGCCGGCGGCATTTGCGGAGCCGTAGGTCGGCACCACGGCACGAGGGTCTAACTTTTGGATCTTTACCGTTGCGGTCTGCATGATGGAATCCTCCTTTATCCTCTGCCGCTGTCCATATCGAGGACAACGGTGCGTTGTTCCATGAGAGAATGGGGTACGTCGATGATCCGCTGATTAGTGGAACCACGGAACCGGACGTTGAGATTTTTCAGCTCTTCCACAAATACGCCGTCTACCAGCACATCGATGAGCTGCAGCAGGGGCAGAGTGTACTCCGTGTGGGCCGGGCTGTCGCCTAACAGCTCCTCATCATACAAATATCCCGTATAGCACCAGATGGTCTTTTGGGGATACATCTCCCGGACACGCCGGACAAAGGGCAGCAGTCGTCCCTGGTTCCGTGGATCAAAGGGCTCGCCGCCCAGCAGGGAGAATCCCCGGATGAAATCCGGCTTTAACGCTTCCAGGATCTCGTTTTCTGTCTCCTCCGTAAAGGGCTGACCGTAGCAGAAATCCCAGGCTTCTTTGTTGAAGCATCCCTTGCACTGGTGGGTACAGCCGCTGACGAACAGGGACACCCGCACACCGGGGCCGTTAGAAATATCAAACTTTTTTATTTTTGCGTAATTCATAAATCGGCAAACTCCTTACAGATGGAGCACACGGCTCTTGATCTCCTTTGTTTTGCCCAGGTTCCAGAAGTTTTCGCCCAGATACCCACAGGTACGGCGGGTAACATTCATCTTGTTGTGGTCCTTGTTGTGGCAGACAGGGCACTCCCACTCAAAGTCGTCGTTGACGATGATCTCGCCGTCAAAGCCGCAGACGTGGCAATAGTCGCTCTTGGTGTTGAACTCGGCGTACTGGATGTGGTCGTAAATGAAGCGGACGATGTCCTCCAGCGCTTCCAGATTGTTGCGCATATTGGGGATCTCGACATAAGAGATAGCGCCGCCGGAGGAAATGGACTGGAACTGGCTTTCGAACTCAAACTTGGAGAAAGCGTCGATGTGCTCCCGTACGTCCACATGGTAGGAGTTGGTGTAATAGCCCTTATCTGTTACGTCCTCGATCGTGCCAAACCGCTCCTTGTCGATGCGGGCAAAGCGATAGCAGAGAGATTCTGCCGGTGTGCCGTAAAGACCAAAGGCGATGCCGGTCTGTTCCTTCCAATCGTCAGTAGCCTTGCGCAGACGCTTCATGACCCGCAGGGCAAAATCTTTTCCCTTTTCCGTGGTGTGGGATTCACCGGTCATCAGCTTTGTCACCTCATACAGGCCGATGTAGCCCAGAGAAATGGTGGAGTAGCCGCCTTCCAGGAATTTGTCGATGGTCTCGCCTTTTTCCAGACGGGCGATGGCGCCATACTGCCAGTGCACCGGGCTGACGTCGGACTTGACGCCTTTGAGGGCGTTGTGGCGGCACATGAGCGCTTCATAGCACAGATCGAGACGCTCGTCCAGCAGTTTCCAGAAAGCGTCCTCGTCGCCCTTGGTGAGGATACCGATCTGGGGCAGGTTCAGGCTGACAACGCCCTGATTGAACCGGCCCTCGAATTTGTAGTTGCCGTTTTCGTCTTTCCAGGGAGAGAGGAAGCTGCGGCAGCCCATGGGACTGAACACGTTGCCCTCATAGTTTTCCCGCATCTTCTTGGCGGAGATGTAGTCTGGATACAGCCGCTTAGCAGAACATTTGACGGCCAGCTTGGTGATGTAGTCGTACTTGCCGCCCTTGAGACAGTTGTGCTCGTCCAGCACATAGACCAGCTTGGGGAACGCCGGGGTGACGTAAACGCCCTGGTCGTTCTTGATGCCCTCGTACCGCTGGCGGAGGATCTCCTCGATGATGGCGGCATTTTCCTCGATGTAGGGATCGTCCTTGTCCAGGTTGAGGAACAGGGTGACAAAGGGGGACTGCCCGTTGGTGGTCATCAGGGTGTTGATCTGATACTGGATCGTTTGCACACCGGAGCGCAGCTCATAATAGGTACGCTCTTTGGCCAGCTTTTCCACCATTTCCGGCGCAAGCTGATGGTCGCAGGTCTCCTCGATGTGGGCCTTGAATTTCTCATAGCTTTTGCGCAGATATTTGCCCAGATGGCGAATATCGACAGACTGACCGCCGTACTGGCTGCTGGCCACTGCAGCGATGATCTGGGTCATGACGGTGCAGGCTACCTGGAAGCTCTTGGGGCTTTCGATGAGCTTGCCGTTCATGACGGTGCCGTTGTCCAGCATATCGCCGATGTTGATGAGGCAGCAGTTGAAGATGGGCTGGAGAAAATAGTCGGCGTCATGGAAGTGGATGGCGCCTTCGTCGTGGGCCTTGGAGATCTTCTCCGGCAGCAGGATGCGGCGGGTCAGGTCTTTGGATACCTCACCGGCGATCAGATCCCGCTGGGTGGCAGCGGCGGTAGCGTTTTTGTTGGAGTTTTCCTCCATAACGTCTTTGTTGGAATTTTTGATGAGGCTCAAAATGGATTCATCGGTGGTGTTGGCCTTGCGGACCAGAGCACGGGTGTAGCGGTAGATGATGTAGGTTTTGGCCAGCACATAGTGGTCCAGCTCCATCAGCTTCTGCTCGATGATGTCCTGAATATCCTCTACCAGCATCCGCTGGCGGCCCTTGCCCTCAATATACTGGAGAATGGATTCGATCTCTTCATCGGTTGCCCGTTCACATTCTTCCACTTCTTTGTTGGCTTTCTGGATCGCGATCACGATCTTCTGTCTATCATAGTCAATGACGCGGCCGTCACGTTTCACAATCTTCATAATCAGGGGATTCCTCCTTGGTGTCATAAGCAATGCTTTTTCAGCTTCTTTTCCTTGTGTGTTCTTCCATATTATTTTTAATCACTGTACTCTATTATAGAGATTTTTCAAAGAAAAATCAAGGGAAAATACTACATCTTGTATTAAGAAAATAAAAAAATCAAATATATAGTTTTGTGAAAATAGCAAGAGGAGAGGATTTGTCAAGGGTGAAACTGTATGATTTTAATGGGACAGATTTAGTAGCTTTTAGCATAAATGCTACGGGACAACGGTGGCAGATGTATTTTTGCACGAATGTGGGGGAGAAAATGGGGATTTGGGGCACAAGATGTTGTGGCGCGATATAAGGGCTTTTTGACGCCTTTTCCACAAGAGCAAAAACAGCAAGGGCTGCATTTTTGCAAACACCTTGCTGTAGGAACAGATCTATTTTTCGGCAGATAAGCTTGCCATCAATGAACGAAGCGCTGGGATCGACTGGACCGGCTGGGCGCAGGTCTTGCCCTGGCAGTAAAAATATTGGGCGCCCTTTTCCGGGATGGGATAGCTGTCGGTAAAGGGGGCTAGGGATGAGAGGATAGGCGAGTTGTCCTTTGTTTTCAGGAGGGTAGTCAGGCCGGGGTGGGGTTCCTCCCGGAGAAAAGCCAGCAGATCCTCCGGGCAGGATGTGGCAGTGCAGATCAGTTCAGAAGAGGGCCAAAGTTCTTCTAAAAAGGTCAGCAGCGTCATGCTGTGGCCGGCGGGATAAGACTGGACAGCGCCGGCAAGATACCGAAGCTGTAGGTCTGCTGCTTTTCTCCACCGAGGTTCGCCGGTGAGGCGGGACAGCCGGGAAAGCACCAATGCGGCTGCACTGTTGCCGGAAGGCATGGCGCCGTCGTAGACCTCTTTAGTGCGGGTGATGAGCTGTTCTCCGTCATCAGCATAGGGGTAAAATCCACCCTGCTCCCAGTCGAAAAAGCGGTCTAACAGTTGGGAGGACAGCCCACAGGCAGCTTCCAGAACTTCTGCCTGGAGCGTTGCGCCGTAAAGGGTGAGCAGACCGAGGGCGAAGAAAGCGTAATCTTCCAGCTTGCCGGGATGGGCTGCGTCTCCATGATACCAGCGCGCCAGCAGACGGCCGTTTTCCATGACATTCGTTTGGAGGAAGCGGACAGCGTTTTTTGCGGCATCGACATAACGGGATTCCTCCAGCACCAAGCCAGCCTGGGCAAAGGCGGCGATCATCAGGCCGTTCCAGGCGGTGAGGACTTTGTCATCCCGGTGCAAACGGGTCCGCTGCTTCCGCGCGTCATAGAGCGCTTCTCGCAGCGGTTCCAGGGTAGGATCTTCCTCTGCCCAGTCGCTGGCATCGATCAAATTGGGGATGCTTTTCTGTGCAAAATTTCCCCTTGCCGTAATGCCGTACCGGCGGCAGAATCGCTGGCCATCTTCCTCTCCCAGGATCCTGGCGACTTCCTCCGGCGTAAAGACGTAATATTTTCCCTCAACGCCGTCGCTGTCCGCATCCTGTCCGCAGTAAAAACCACCATCTGGGTCTGTCAGCTCCCGGAGAACATAGTCTAGGGTGCGGCGGACGACCTTTGCGTAATAGGGCTTTAGGGTCTGCCTGTAGGCTTCGGTGTAGGCCAGGGACAGCAGGGCGTTGTCGTAAAGCATTTTCTCGAAGTGGGGCACCAGCCATTGCCGGTCGGTAGAATAGCGGGAGAAGCCGCCGCCGATATGGTCGAACATACCGCCTCGGTACATTCGCTCCAATGTCGTTTCCACCATGCGCAGAGAAGCCGGGTCGCCGGTGCGCTGATGGTATTGCAGGATAAACAGCAGATTGTGGGCAGAAGGAAATTTTGGCGCCGGGCCAAAGCCGCCCCACGTTTCATCAAATTGCTCGGCAAACTGCACAACGCCGGAGCGCACCAGTGCTGGTGTAGGCGTGCCGGGACGGACCGATTGCTGTTGACGCAGGTGGTCGGTGAGGGCTTTTGCGGCATCGGCAAGCGCCTCTGGCTGGGCCTGCCAGCGCTGTGCCACCTGTTCCAATAAAAACAGCAGGTGTTCCTTTGGCAGATACGTCCCCGCCCAGAAAGGCTTTTCATCCGGCGTCAGCAGGACGGTCAGCGGCCAGCCGCCGGAACCGTTCATGGCCATGCAGGCCGCCATATACACGCTGTCGATGTCGGGGCGCTCTTCCCGGTCTACCTTAATGGGAACAAAGAACCGATTGAGCACAGCGGCCACCTCCGGGGAAGTAAAGGATTCCCGGGCCATCACATGGCACCAGTGACAGGTGGAATAGCCGATGCTGAGGAAGATCGGTTTATGCTCCCGCCGGGCCATGGAAAGCGCTTCATCATTCCAGGGGTGCCAGTCGACAGGGTTGTCGGCGTGCTGGAGCAGATAGGGGGATCGTTCAAATTGCAATAAGTTGGGCATAAAAACTCCTTTTCCCACAGACATCCCATTTTGCGGAACGTCTGTGTCGGTTCAATCATTTTGGCTGTGCAAAACACTTTTTGTCTAGTATATCCTGCCGGCAAAAAATGATGAGCGCTGATATGATGAAAAAATCCGACTGGATCGCTCCAATCGGATTCTTGCGGTAAAATGAGATCACCCTAGGCGAGATCACTCGTTGCAGATCTGCTTATACAGACGGATGTATTCCTTAGCGGAACGGCCCCAGCTATTGTCGCAGTTCATGGCGCGCTTAACAAGGACCTGCCAGCCGTCCTTCTGGGCGTAGCCCTCCAGGGCACGGCTGATGGCATACAGCATATCGCCGCTGTTGTAGGACTTAAAGGTGAAGCCGTTGCCTTGACCGTCGCCGCTGTCCTGAATGGAATCCTTCAATCCGCCGGTCTCCCGAACGATCGGGATGGTGCCATAGCGCAGTGCCATCATCTGGGACAAGCCGCATGGCTCGCTCTTAGACGGCATCAGGAACAGATCGGCGCCAGCGTAGATCTTCCGGGACAGCTCCGGCACAAAGCCAAAGCAAGCGCACAGCCGGCCGGGATACTTCTCCTGCATCTCCCGGAAGAAGCACTCGTACTCCCAGTCGCCGGAGCCGAGGATGACAAACTGGGCATTGCTCTGCCACATCAGTTTGTCCAACGTCTCCTTGACCAGGTCGAGACCTTTGTGGGAGACCATCCGGGTGACCATGCCGATCATCGGTACGTCTGGGTCCTGTACCAGACCAAGGCGCTCCTGGAGCTTTTGCTTGTTGACAGCCTTGCCGCTCAGGTCCTCTACGGAGAAATGCTCGTAGATGTTGGGGTCGGTCTGGGGATCGAAGCTGCTGTTGTCGATACCGTTGAGGATACCAGACAGCTTCCAGGAACGCTCCCGCAGGATGTTGTGGAGACCATGGGAGAACCATGGGGTGAGGATCTCCTGGGCGTAAGTTGGGCTGACGGTGGAGACCCAGTCGGCGCACTCGATGGCGCCCTTGAGCATATTGACGCACTTGTCATATTCCAGCACAGACAGGTACTGATCCGGAATACCCAGCACATCGTTGAGCAGCTCCATGCCATATTTACCCTGATACTGAATGTTGTGGATGGTAAACAACGTTTTCATGTTGGCATAGAACTCGTTGTGGCGATAGAACAGGGACAGATAAACCGGCGTCATAGCGGTCTGCCAGTCGTTGCAGTGGATGACGTCTGGCTGGAAGTTGATGTGGGGCAGCATCTCCAGGATCGCCCGGGAGAAGAATGCGAACCGCTCCGCATCATCGTAGTGACCGTAAAGGCCGCTGCGCTTAAAGTAATACTGGTTGTCGAGGAAATAATAGATCACGCCATTGCGCTTTGCCTCGAACACGCCGCAGTACTGCCGGCGCCAGGCAACCGGCACAGAGAAGCTGGTGATGAATTTCATTTCGGCGCGCATCTCTTCCGGGATGTCCTCATACAGGGGAAGTACGACACGGCAGCCGATCAGCCGCTGACGCAATGCCTGAGGCAAGCTGCCGGAAACGTCCGCAAGGCCGCCTGTTGCAATGAAGGGCTGGGCCTCACTGGTGCAAAATAATACTTTCATATGGATGTCCTAACCTTTCTGGAATCGGATTTCGCAGGGGATCAAACAACGCTGCCCTTGCTGATGGAAACAGGATAGCTGTCAGTTCCGTTGATGGAGGTGCCGTCTTTGATGGTGCAGTCCTTGTCGATGACCACATGGCTCAGATTGCAGTTTTCACCGATGACAACGTCCTGCATGATGACACAGTGATCCAGTTTGCTGCCCTTGCCCACGTGCACGCCGCGGAACAGAACGCAGTCGTCGACTTCGCCCTCGATGATGGAGCCGTCAGCCACCATGGAGTTGTTCAGGCAGGAGTTCATGCCGTAATGGGCTGGCATATCGTCGCGGACCTTGGTGTAGATGGGGCGCTTCGGATTGAAGAGCTGCTGGCGCACATCGCATTGCATCAGCTCCATGTTGGCGTCGTAGTAGTCCCGCATGGAACCAATGACCTTGGAATAGCCGTCGAACTGGTAAGCGAAGAAGCGATAGTTGAACATATTGCGCTGGAGCACATCCCGCTTGAAGTTGCTCAGGTTCCGGCTTGCGCAGTCGTCGATGATCTGGAGCAGGACGCGGCGGTCGAAGATGTACATATTGAGGCCGTAATTTGCCGGGCCTTCGATTTTTGGATTGATGAGCAGATCACGGACCTGACCGTCCAGCTCCAGGCTGTAGACGGTCGGCTCGTTCATGTCTTTTGGCACCTGGCCGTAGGAATAAATGGCGGTGATGTCCGCTTTATTTTTGATGTGGAAATCCAGTACCTTCTTGTAGTCGATGTTGCACACGATGTCGCAGTCGCTGAGCAGCACATACTTTTCTTTGGCGCTGGTCAAAAAGTTCCGGATGGAAGCCAGTGCGTCCACACGGCTGTTGTTTTCTCTGCCGTTGTCATTGAACGGCGGCAGCAGGCTGAGACCTTCTCTTTTGCGGGACAGATCCCAGGATTTACCGGAGCCGAGGTGATCCATCAGGGACTGGAAGTTGCTCTTTGTCACAACGCCCACGCTGTAGATACCGGAGTTCACCATATTGGACAGCGGGAAGTCGATCAGACGGTATCTGCCGCCAAAGGGAACGGAAGCCATGGTCCGTTTTTGTGTCAGCTCGGGAAGTTTTTCGTCATGAACGTTGGAAAACAAGATTCCAACTACACTGTTTGCACGCATATTATTCCGCCTCCTTATTGTTCTGTTCCGCGTCGATCATTTCTTTTGGTGCGATGACCTTGCCTGGCTTGATGATGCAGTCCTCGCCGACCACGGCGATGCCCCAGTTTTCCAGATCGTCTACATCCTCAGGACGCTTGCCGATGACAGCGCCTTCTCCGATGACGGCATCCTCACCGACGATAGCGTACTGGACGGTAGCGCCGGATTTGACGATGGCGCCGGGCATGATGATGGAATCGCTGACCGTTGCGCCGGCTTCGATGACGACGTTGCTGAAGATGACAGAGGAATCAACGGTGCCATAAATGCTGCAGCCTTCGGTGATGAGGGCAGCCTGTACGCTGGCCTTTTCCGCAATGAAGTGAGGTGGACGGATGGGGTTCCGGGAATAGATCCGCCACTCTTTGTCGTTGAGCTTCATCTCGACCTTTGGATTGAGCAGGTCCATGTTGGATTCCCAAAGGCTGTCGATGGTGCCGACGTCCTTCCAGTAGCCGTTAAATTCAAAGGCCATCATGCGCTCGCCGGCGTTCAGCATCTTCGGCAGGATGTCGTGGCCAAAGTCATTGGAGGAGTTGGGGTCCGCTTCGTCCTCGATGAGGTATTTGCGCAGCTTCTCCCAGGTAAAGACGTAGATACCCATGGAAGCCTTGTTGCTCTTTGGTACCTTCGGCTTTTCGTCGAACTCGTAGATGGAGCCGTCCGGATTGGTGTTCAGGATGCCGAACCGGGAAGCTTCTTCCATGGGGACTTCGATCTCAGCGATGGTGCAGGCGGCGTTGTTCTCCTTGTGGTAGGCCACCATTTCGGAGTAGTCCATTTTATAGATGTGGTCGCCGGACAGGATGACGACGTAATCCGGGTCATACCGGTCGACGAATGCGATGTTTTGATAAATGGCGTTGGCGGTACCTTTGTACCAGTCAAACTTTTTGCTGTTCTGGTATGGCGGCAGCACGGTGACGCCGGCGTTCATCCGGTCTAAGTCCCAGGGCTGGCCATTGCCGATGTACTCATTGAGGATCAGGGGCTGATACTGGGTCAGCACGCCGACGGTCTCAATGCCTGAGTTGATGCAGTTGGACAGTGGAAAGTCAATGATTCTGTACTTGCCGCCATAGGGAACGGCCGGTTTTGCCAGGTTCTTTGTCAGAACGCCAAGCCGGCTGCCTTGTCCGCCAGCCAGCAGCATGGCGACAACTTCTTGTTTGGGTAACATATCGCAATTCCTCCTTAATAAAAACGATGCACTCTCAAAAGAGATGTCAATTAGCTTTTATGGATTTTTCCGCCTTCGCGGTGGTTTTTTTGGCGGTCGTCTTTTTTGCCGCCGGTTTTTTGGCAGTTTTCGCTGCCGGTTTTGCTTTGGGCTTTGCCGCGGCTTTCTTTTCCTCGGCGCCGTCCTTCTTCACCGCCTGAGCCTTTGGCTTTGCCTTGCGCACCGGGTTCTTCCGCTTGATCTTAAAGTACATCACGGACATGGCCGGCAGCGTCAGGCTGATAGACTGCTCAAAGCCGTGGAGCGGGATCTCCTCGGACTTGATGGCGTCGCCGTTGGTGACGCCCTTGCCGCCAAACTCCGGATTATCGGTGTTAAAGACCTCCGCATAAACGCCGCCGTAAGGCACGCCGATGCGGTAGTTCTCCCGCTGGACCGGTACGAAGTTGCACACGGCAATGATCTCGTTGCCCTTCTGGTCAAACCGCCGGAAGGCGATGACGCTCTGGGTGTAGTCGTCGTTGGAGATCCAGGAGAAGCCCTCCCAGGAGAAGTCCACCTCCCACAGCGCCGGGGTATCCAGATAGAAGTGGTTCAGCGTTTTGTTGAACAGCATGGCCTGCTGGTGCATTGGATACTGGAGCAGCAGCCAGTCGAGGCCCTGCTTGTTGTTCCACTCGATGAACTGGGCAAACTCGTTGCCCATGAACTGGAGCTTCTTGCCGGGATGGGCCATCATGTAGGCCAAAAATGCCCGGTAGTTGGCGAATTTCTCCTCATTGTTGCCGGGCATCTTGTTGATGAGAGAGCCCTTGCCGTGAACGACTTCATCGTGAGAGATGGGCAGGATGAAGTTTTCGGAGAAGGCGTAGAAGAAGGAGAAGGTCAGATTGTCGTGGTTGAACTTCCGATGGATCGGGTCCAGAGACATATAGTGGAGCATATCGTTCATCCAGCCCATGTTCCACTTGTAGTTAAAGCCCAGACCGCCGCAGTAAGTCGGCTTGGAGACCATGGGCCAGGAGGTGGATTCCTCGGCGATCATCATGATGTCCGGGTCGATGGAAAAGACGGTCTCATTGAGCCGCTGCAAGAACGCTACGGCTTCCAAATTCTCCTTGCCGCCATCCTTGTTGGGGACCCATTCGCCGTCGTTGCGGCTGTAGTCCAGGTAGAGCATGGAGGCCACAGCGTCCATGCGGATGCCGTCGATGTGGTACTTCTCGATCCAGAACACGGCGCTGGAGATCAAGAAGCTGATGACCTCGTTTCTGCCGTAGTCAAAGACCAGGGTGCCCCAGTCGGCGTGCTCGCCCTTGCGGGGGTCGGCGTACTCATAGCAGGCGGCGCCGTCAAACTTAGCCAGACCAGACTTATCCCGCGGGAAGTGGGCCGGGACCCAGTCCAGAATGACGCCGATGCCGGCCTGATGGAATTTGTCCACAAAGGCCATGAAATCCTTCGGTGTGCCGTAGCGGGAGGTGGGGGCAAAGTAGCCCGTTACCTGATAGCCCCAGGAATCGTCGAAGGGATATTCTGTGATCGGCATCAGCTCTACATGGGTGTAGCCCATGTCCTTGACGTAGGGGATCAACTCGTCCGCGATCTTGTCGTAGGAGAAGTGGTTGCCGTCCTCATACTGCCGCCAGGAGCCCAGGTGGACCTCATAGATATTGACCGGGCTGTTGTAGTGGGGATGTTTTTTCTTGTACTTATGCCAGGCGCTGTCGTTCCATTTGTAGCCTTCGATGTCGTAATATTTGGACGCAGTTCCGGGCCGTGTTTCAAAGTGGAAGCCGTAAGGGTCGCCCTTGCAGATCTTTTCGCCGTTGGGGGACTCGATGCTGAATTTATACAGGGAGAACTCCTCCAGCACATAGGGGAGATAGGCCTCCCATACACCGTCGCTGATCTTTTCCATGGGTGTTACCGTATCGTCCCAATCGTTGAAATCGCCGACAACAGAAACGGATTTGGCGTCTGGTGCCCAAACACGGAACACCATGGCGTCTTTGCCGTCCAATTGTGTTTTATGCAGGCCAAGGAATTCGTATGCTTTGTAGTTGGTTCCCTGATGGAACAGATACAGGGGAACATTGTTCTCTTCGTGTTTTCCCATAGTATGCGTCCTCCTTTTTGATACAATTACTGATAGAATTACTTAATATAATGATAGCACAATTTCTGGAGAAAGCAAGCATTTTTTGGTAATTTATTTGATAAAAGTCAGCAAAAATTTCCAAATGTTGTCAAAATTTAACAAAACATTTGGAGAATTGTTGTGATAAAAATGATTTGGATTTGTTAAGAAAATCACAATTTGCCATTTTGGCCCATCAAAGGGAGAGGCAGCGTTATTTTCGGGACAAAAGTGCATATACTGTTACGGAACGATTCCCGACAAAGCAGAGAAAGGAGGGGCCGATTTGACGGCTGTACTCACAACGATCAATCATTATTTGCTGCCGGTGCTGTGGGGATGGCCAGTACTGCTGGCGATTTTGTGTGCCGGTATTTTTTATACGGTGCTGCTAAAAGGCTTTCAGCTCCGCCATCTGGGGCTGTGGATGCGCAACACCTTTGGGTCCCTGTTCCGCCGGAAAAAAGACGGTGGCAGCGACCGGGGCATTACGCCGTTTCAGTCGGTATCGACGGCCCTGGCCGGGTCTATCGGCACCGGCAACATTGTCGGTGTTGCTACGGCCATCACCCTGGGCGGACCGGGGGCGCTGTTCTGGATGTGGGTGTCGGCGCTGTTTGGCATGATGACGATCTACGGCGAAACGGTGCTGGGGCTGCGTTACCGGACAAAAGACACCAAGGGCCGGTGGATCGGCGGCGCCATGTACTATCTGGAGTACGGCGTAAAGAAAAAATGGCTGGGCTGTATCTTTGCCGGCGCCTGTGCCTGCGCCGCTATCGGCATGGGCAACATGACCCAGTCCAACGCCATCGCCGACGCTTTGCTGGGCAGCTTGTCCTTGCCCAAGGTATGGACGGGCATCCTTTGCGCGGTGGTGCTGGCTATCGTCCTCATGGGCGGGATCCGGCGCATTGCCGCTGTTACAGAAACCATTGTGCCATTTATGTCATTGCTGTATCTGGGGGCGGGCTTTGTTGTGCTGGCTGTCCATTGGAACAACATCCTGCCTGCCTTTGGCCAGATCTTTTCCGGCGCGTTTTCTTTCCAAAGTGCCGCCGGCGGCATTGGCGGCTACGGCATCATGGCCGCCATGAAGAGCGGGCTCTCCCGGGGCATCTTCACCAATGAAGCAGGACTGGGCAGTTCCGTTATGGCCCACGCCGCCGCCGATACCGACGAGCCCTGCGAGCAGGGGATGTGGGGCATCTTTCAGGTGTTCCTCGATACCATCGTCGTCTGCTCTGTCACGGGGCTGTGCATCTTGTCCACCGGGGTCCTTTCTACGGGGCTGGACGGCGGTGCCCTCAGCTCCAGCGCATTCGAAACGGTCTTTGGCGTTTTTGGCAAACATACCATGACGGTCTGCGTGGTGTTTTTCGCCTTTGCCACGATGCTGGGATGGTCGTATTATGGCGAGTGCGCTGTCCGCTACCTCTGCGGCACATCGGCGTTTTGTCAGCGCCATGTGGACAAAATCATCCTGCTGTACCGGTTGCTGTATGCCGTCTCCGCTGTGGCGGGGAGCTGTCTCGATCTCTATGTGGTCTGGGATTTCTGCGGCAACTTCAATGGCCTGATGGCCATCCCCAATTTGTACGCCCTGTTCCGCTTGTCTCCCCAGGTGAAAAAGGAGACGCAGTCGTACCTTCGGCGCAAAACCGGTCGCCCGCCGGGAAAATCGCTTTCCAGCCCATAGTGGTTGCGCCTTTTGCAAAAGTCTGGTACAATCACAATAGAAAAGAACCGCCGTTCTTTCCAGTAAAATGGCATAAAAAAAGCGCACCATGGTGCGCGCAAAGCTTTTGGCTCAATCTTCTTTTTTGGGAAGCATCCGCTCCTCGGTATTCTGGATGAGATTAAAGAGAGAGGTGCAGAACAGCGGGTATTTTTCGGAGATCAGCTCCGGCGACAGAGATGGCGCCTTTGCGCTGGGGATCCCCTTTTTGTCGTCGATGGTTTCGCCGGCGGCAAGACATTTGGCGTTGGCCTGCGCAATGCACTGTAAGGCGTCGCAAAGGCCGTCGTACCGCTTGGGAGAAACAGCGAACATCCCCTGGGGATTTTTGCTGTTGGCCGAATACAGGATGCGGAACGCTTTATAAACGCTGGCCGACAAATAAGCGGACAGCTCGTTGGTCAAGGGACGGTTATTGCACTCCTGCAAGAGGGAAAAGATAATGTTCAGGGAATTGCCGATGAGCTTTTTGTTGAGGACCGGCAGCATACTGCCCTGCATTTTCGGGTCCCGGAAGGCAGTGTCGGATTCCGGCAGGTCCTCCACGGTGATGGTGGCGCCGGAACGATTGGGCGAGCGGCCCAGGAGATAGTCGGTGGAAACGCCGTAAAATTCCGCTGTTTTCACCACAAAATCCAATCCGCATTCCCGTATGCCTTTTTCGTAGTGGGAAAGGAGCGCCTGCGAAACGCCCAGGGATTCAGCCGCGCTTTTCTGGCTTAGGCCGCGCTCCTTGCGCAGCAGAGTGATGATGCGGGGAAAGCTTTGGTTCACAGGATACGCCTCTTTTCGGAGTAGGATTGTAAAAAGTTACACATTTATGACAAATAATTGTAAAAAATAAATTAACACATTGTAAATTATATACTAAAATCAACAACTTGTAAAGCACTAGATGTGGTGCAGAAACAAAGAAAAAGGAGCAATATCTATTATGAAATCGTATACCATCCACCTGATCCGCCACGGCATCTCCGAGGGGAACTTAAAAAAGCAGTACATTGGCAGCACCGATTCCCCCTTGTCCGCCCAGGGCGCTGCGGAGATCCGGGCCAAGGATGAACAGGGCGCTTATCCCGGCGCGGCGCTGTTTTTCTGTTCGCCCATGCGCCGCTGCATCGAGACCATGAAGATCATCTATCCCGACGTTGAGCCGGAGCTGATCGACGATCTGCGGGAATGCGATTTTGGCGACTGGGAGGGAAAGACGGCCGACGAGCTGATGGATGACCCAGCCTATCGGGCGTGGATCGACGGCAGTGGTTCACCGACGCCGCCCAACGGGGAATCCGGCGGCGTATTCATGCAGCGGACGTGCATGGCTTTCGAAAAGCTGGTGGAGCGGATGCTCCGCACAGGCAAGACCTCGGCAGTCATCGTGGCCCATGGCGGTACCATCATGTCTATCCTCTCTACCTATGGCTTGCCCCGGGCAAAGTTTTATGATTGGATCACCGAGCCGGGCAGCGGGTATTCTCTGCGGATCACGCCGGGCCTCTGGATGCGGGATATGGTCGCCGAAGTTTATGAGACGATCCCGCCCCGCACCGGTGAGGAGCGGGAATGCACCATTATAGATTACGCCAGAGAAGCGGCAGCGGAAGTGTTCCGGGAGCAGACGGGAGAGGAGCCTCCGGAGAATGCGGAAAAATAAGCCTTGACAAGGCCGCGATAAAAGGCATATAATAGGAATTACATAAATATCCTGACAGCAGATCAGGAACCCGAAAGACTGTGAAGGGAAAAAGACGACTGGAACCGTATTCAGAGAGCCGGCGGCAGGTGTGAGCCGGCAGCGGACCAGTGGTGGATAGCTCATCCCGGAGTTGCCGTTCTGAGCCATGGCAAGGAGCGGACGCAGCGGCAGCGTTAACGGCCGAGGCCTTGTTGGAGGCTGCTGAGGGTGCGGGGAGACCCGGCACCGAATGAGGGTGGTACCGCGGACTAGTTCGCCCCTTGCGTTGTGTTGCACAAAAACAGCACGCGCAAGGGGCTTCTTACTTGTGTTGCCGGCGGTCAACCCCAAAAAGCATGGGGCGATCCGGCGGGGATATTTAGTTCAAAACGATTGCAATAAAGGAATTTAGCGTAAAATAAAGGAGCGATTACTATGTATGAGGGATTTCGCAAATATCGGCCCTTCCCGCCGATCGATTTGCCGGACAGACAGTGGCCCAATAAAGTCATCGAAAAGGCACCGACCTGGTGCAGCGTCGATCTGCGGGATGGCAATCAGGCACTGATCAACCCGATGAATCTGGAGCAGAAGCTCCGCTTTTTCAAAACATTGGTAGATGTGGGCTTTAAGGAGATCGAAGTCGGTTTCCCGTCGGCGTCCGAAACAGAATATGAGATTCTCCGCACGCTGATCGACCGGAATTTGATCCCCGATGATGTGACGATCCAGGTCTTGGTGCAGGCGCGTCCCCATCTGATCCAGAAAACATTTGAGGCTATCCGCGGCGCGAAAAATGTCATCGTCCACTTTTATAACTCCACCTCTACCTTGCAGCGGAAGGTGGTCTTTCACACCGATATGCAGGGCGTTATCGACATCGCTGTAGACGCTGCCCGGCTCATTAAGCGCCTCACCGACGAGGAAGTGGCAAAGACTGGCGCCAACATCCGCTTTGAGTATTCGCCGGAGAGCTTTTCCGGCACCGAGGTGCAAAACGCTGTGGACATCTGCCAGCGGGTATTGGAGGAACTGGGCGCCACACCGGAGAATAAAGTCATCCTCAACCTGCCCAACACCGTGGAAGGCTCCACGCCAAACTGCCACGCCGATCAGATCGAGTATTTCTGCCGCCATTTAAAGGGCCGTGACAGTGCCATTATCAGCCTGCACCCCCACAATGACCGGGGCTGTGCCGTGGCCGCTACAGAACTGGGTCTCATGGCCGGTGCTGACCGGGTAGAAGGTACGCTGTTCGGCAATGGTGAGCGCACCGGTAACGCCGACATCATGGTCATTGCCATGAATATGTATTCTCAGGGCATCGACCCAAAGCTGGATTTCTCCAACCTCAATGCCATCAAAGAGGTCTATGAGGACTGCACCGAGCTGCAGGTCCACGAGCGCCATCCCTATGCCGGTGAGCTGGTCTTTACGGCTTTCTCCGGTTCTCATCAGGACGCTATCAAGAAGGGCATCGAGTATATGCAGGAGCACCATTCCGATTACTGGGAGGTACCGTATCTGCCTCTCGATCCTGCCGATGTGGGCCGTGCGTATGAGCCGATCATCCGCATCAACAGCCAGTCCGGCAAGGGCGGCGCGGCATTTATCATGAAGCACAACTACGGCTACGATATGCCAAAGACCATGCACCCGGAATTTGGCGCCATCGTCAAAGGCGCCTGCGACGAAGCCGGCAGAGAGATGCAGCCCGATGAGATCTACGCGCTGTTCCAGAAGGAATATCTGGACAACCGGTATCCTTACAATCTGAAGAGCTATAAGCTGTATGAGGAAAATGAGTCTCACGACGACCAGAAGGATACGGTGGTGCACTTTGAGGGCAATCTCCGCTTTAAGCATGAGGATCACCACATCAGCGGTGTCGGCAATGGCCCGATCGATGCCTTCTTTAATGCTATCCGCACCGTGGGCATTCAGAATTACCGGTTCGTGTCCTATCACGAACACGCCCTCAACGCCGGCGCCGATTCCAAGGCAGTCTCCTACATCCAACTGGAGACACCGGATAAGACAACGATCTTCGGCGTTGGTCTCGACAGCAATATCAGCCTGGCGTCCATCAAGGGCATCATCTGCGCCATCAACCGGGCAGAGCAGAAAAATCAGGCGTAAGCCCAGGTTTGTTTTCCCTTATAGGGAAATAAGCGTTGCGTTTTGCGCGGAGCAAATGCGCATCTTCCCGTTTTAAAAAAGCAACAGAAAAGACATCTTGACGAGATTAAAATAAAAAATCAATAAAGGAGTTGCATCATCATGAATACTTATCGGATTACCGTTCTCAAGGGCGACGGCATCGGTCCCGAAATCGTCGACGAGGCCATGAAGGTCCTCAACAAGGTCTCTGAGAAATTTGGCTTTGGCGTCCAGTACACCGAGGCGCTTTTGGGCGGCAGCGCCATCGACGCTGTAGGCGAGCCGCTGCCCCAGGAGACCATCGACAAGTGTAAAGCGTCTGACGCTGTGCTGTTAGGCGCCGTCGGCGGCCCCAAGTGGGACAACCTTCAGGGCGATAAGCGTCCGGAAGCCGGTCTGCTGGGCATCCGGGCAGCGCTCGGTCTCTTTGCCAATTTGCGCCCGGCGGTGATCTTTGCTCCGCTCAAGGACGCTTCTCCCATTAGGCCCGAGATCATCGGCGATTCCCTCGATGTGATGGTGGTCCGGGAGCTGACCGGCGGCATCTACTTTGGCGACCGGGGCCGTGAGACAGTAGACGGCGTAGAGTCCGCCTACGACACTGAGCGCTATTCCGTGCCGGAGATCGAGCGCATTGCCCGCATCGGCTTTGAGATGGCCAAAAAGCGCAACGGTAAGCTGTGCAGCGTAGATAAGGCCAATGTGCTGGAGTCCTCCCGCCTGTGGAGAGCCACCGTTGCCCGCATCGGCGAGGAGTACCCGGAAGTGGAGCTGACCAATATGTATGTGGATAACTGCGCTATGCAGCTTGTCCGCAATCCCGGTCAATTCGATGTGCTGCTGACGTCCAACATCTTTGGCGACATCCTGTCCGACGAGGCTTCCATGATCAGCGGTTCCATCGGTATGCTGTCCTCTGCCAGCCTGGGCGAAAACAAGTTCGGCCTGTATGAGCCGATCCACGGCTCCGCACCGGACATTGCCGGCACCGGCATGGCAAACCCGCTGGCAACCATCCTGTCTGTGGCCATGATGCTGCGCTACACCCTGGACGAGCAAAAGGCTGCACAGGCCATTGAAGATGCCGTTGCCGAGGCGCTCAAGACGAACCGCACCCCGGACATTTATGTTGAGGGCACCAAAAAGGTGACCTGTGCCGAGATGGGCGACGCTGTCTGCGCACTGATCTAAGGGCAGTGGAGAAAAAACAGAATCCTGCGGCAGTGCAGGAGCAGATAGAGCCCCAAAAGCAGGATGCGCCGAAGCTGACCTTTGTGAAGGGGCTGCGGGATGGACTGCCCATTTGTTTGGGCTACTTATCTGTGTCGTTTACCTTTGGCATGATGGTGGTACAAAAGGGCTATCCCGGCTGGATGGCGGTACTCATTTCCATGACCAACCTGACCTCTGCCGGACAGTTTGCCGGAACAGAGCTGTTGATGAACGGCGCCATGTATCTGGAGATCGCCGTGACCACCTTTGTCATCAACATCCGCTATATGCTCATGTCCCTGTCTCTTTCGCAAAAGGTGGAGTCGGCCATGACGCTGCTCCAGCGGATGGTGCTGTCTTTCGGCATCACCGATGAGGTGTTCGCCGTGGCCATGCAGCAGGAACGAGACATCAACAGCCGGTATTTTGCCGGGCTGATCTTAACGCCTTATGTGGGCTGGGCCGCCGGTACGTTGTTGGGCGCCACGGCCACCGGGTTTTTGCCTTTGTCCGTGCGCACGGCTTTGGGCATTGCCATTTACGGGATGTTCCTGGCCATCATCATCCCGCCGGCCAGAAAATCCCGGCCCATACTGCTGGTCGTTTTGCTGGCTGCGGCCATGAGCTGCTGCTTCTACTGGATCCCTGGCCTCAATCAGCTTTCCACCGGCTGGGTCATCATCATCTGCGCTGTGGCGGCCGCCGGCTTTGCCGCCTGGAAGTTCCCCATAAAGGAGGAGTCCTCCTGATGGATTACACGCGGATCTTTCTTTGCATTGCCATTATGGCTCTGGTGACCTATCTGCCCAGAATGCTGCCGCTGGCGATTTTTCGAAAAAAAATTCACAACACCTTTCTGCAATCCTTCCTCCATTACGTCCCATACGCTGTGCTGGCGGCCATGACTTTCCCGGAGATCCTGTATTCCACAGGCAATTTGATCTCCGGATTGGTCGGTCTGGCCGTGGCCGCTGTGCTGGCCTTTTTCCACCGGGGACTGCTGACTGTAGCCATTGGCGCTTCGGCGTCAGTGTTTATCACCGAGCAGATCATGCACCTGGTTTTGGGATGACGCTTGACAGGGAAACTGGAGCGGTGTATAATGAGATTGTAGAACAAATAGGGGAATGAGGCACTCCCTTGGTCTTTGACCAGAACCGCTTTCCAAAAGCTGATGGCTTCTGCAAGCAATTGCAGGGGGTATCAGCTTTTTTCGTCTTTGAGGAGGAGTTTTTATGGACAATCAATCAGCCAACCACCGACTACAGCCCTATTGGGACCGGGCTAAAAAGGTCCTGACGCAAAATGTCTGGGTGCTCAAATACTTACCGCTGGCCGCCATCGTGGGCCTCATCGTCGGCGCCATCGACACGATCTTTGGCCGGGGACTCATCATGATCTCCGATTTTCGCGCCCAATTTTATCTGTTTCTCGTGCCGTTTTTACCTCTGGCGGGTTTGCTCATCACCTGGCTCTACCAGCGGTTCAGCCCACTGAGCCTCAAGGGCATGACCCTCGTATTTGAGACAGGGCAGAAGAAACGGGATTCCATCCCGCTGCTGCTGATCCCCCTGGTCATGTTCGGCACCTGGATCACCCACCTGTTCGGCGGCAGTGCCGGCCGGGAGGGCGTGGCCGTGCAGATCGGCGCAACGCTGTCCCACGAGGTGGGGCGCAGGCTCCATGTGAAAGAGGACAAGCGTATCATGCTCATCATGGGCATGGCGGCCGGCTTTGGCGGATTGTTCCAGACGCCGCTGACGGCTGTATTCTTTGCCATGGAGGTCATTTATGCCGGTTATCTGGAATATGCGGCGCTGCTGCCAGCCCTTATTGCTTCCTATGTGGCGGCGTTCACCTCTCACCTTCTGGGCTTGGAAAAGTTCGCCGTCACATTGACGGATACCCTGGCGCTGACAGATGCCAAAACCATCGTGTTCCTGATCCTGCTGGGCATTGCGTTTGGATTTGCAGGCCGGCTGTTCTCCTTTGCGCTGGCAAAAGCAAAGAAGCTGATGGCAGAGAAGATCAAGAATCCATATATCCGGATCGCCGCCGTTTCCATTCCGCTGGCCGCTTGCCTGATCTTGCTCTTTGGCGGCAGATATTGCGGTCTGGGCACCAATTTGATCAACGCTTCTTTCCAGGGCAATACGATCTATCCTTTCGACTGGGCCCTGAAGATCCTGCTCACCGTGGTCACGCTGTCCATTGGCTTCCAGGGCGGTGAGGTCACGCCGCTGTTCTCCATCGGCGCTTCTCTCGGCGTAGTGCTGGGCAGCCTGCTGGGGATGCCGCCTATCGTCTGCGCCGCTTTGGGCTATGCCGCTGTTTTTGGCAGTGCCACCAATACGTTGTTGGCACCGATCATGATCGGCATGGAGGTCTTTGGCGGACAGAACGCTGTGGCCTTTATCATCGTTTCCATTGTGGCTTATCTGGTCAACGGCAACAAGTCGATCTATGGCGCACAGCGAAAAGCATCGTTGTAAAAAAAGAAAGCGCTTCCTTTTGGGGCGCTTTTTTTGTTGCGTTTTTATACAGCGGCACTGTTCCCGCTGTCGGCAGAGAGCGATAACCATTTTTGCAAGACTTGCGTTTTCATCGCAAACTGTGGTATGATAAAAAGAACATTACACGGGCGAAAGGACAGAGCATATGCGGAATTTATCAGACATCCAGGAAGTTAAGCGGATCCTGAGCCGCCACGGCTTTCACTTCTCCAAATCATTGGGACAGAATTTTCTGATCGACCCGGAGGTCTGTCCCCGGATGGCGGAGGAGAGCGGCATCACAAAAGACATGGGCGTCATCGAAGTTGGCCCAGGGTTTGGCGTATTGACCCAGCAGTTGGCCCTGCGAGCGGGAAAAGTCGTGGCCATCGAGGTGGACAAGCGACTGCCGGAGGTGCTGGCCGACACCCTCTCGGACTTTGACAACGTGACCGTGTACAATGCGGATGTGATGGAGCTGGATCTTAACGAGCTGATCGCGCGGGAATTTCCCGGCATGGATGTGGTGGTTTGCGCCAATCTGCCCTACTACATTACGTCCCCGGTCATCATGAAGCTGCTGGAAGAAAAACTGCCCATTCGCTCTCTGGTGGTCATGGTGCAAAAAGAGGCGGCGGTGCGCATTTGCGCCCAGCCCGGCCAGCGGGAGTGCGGCGCTGTCAGCGTAGCCGTGCAGTACTACGCTGAGCCGGAGATCCTGTTTGCCGTTGGGCGGGATAGCTTTTTTCCGGCGCCAAAGGTGGATTCTGCCGTGATGAAGCTGGATGTGCGTTCCGCTCCGCCGGCAGTATTGGACGGTGTAGAGGAAAAGCGGTTCTTCCAGGTAGTCCACGCCGCGTTTTCTCAGCGGCGCAAGACTGTGAGCAACTCCCTGTCCTCCGGGCTGTCCCTGGGAAAGGAACAAGTCCGAAAAGCGCTGTCATCCGCCGGGATCCCAGAAAATTTCCGTGCGGAGCAGCTCACCCTGGCGCAATTTGGCAAACTGTGTCAGGAGCTAAATCGGCAGGAGGCAGAAAAATGAATCTGGAATGGGAAATCGTTTTGATCTCTTTGGGCTTTTTCGCTGCGGCGCTCATTGCTACGGTGGCATCGATTGCCCTGAGCTTTTGGACGAGTAGCGAGTGGGCCGTTGCCTGCGGCGCAGCCGGCGGGATCTTTTCGCTGGCAGGGATGTTTTTTCCTCTGCAAGCTCTGGGCAAAAAGAAATAAATTTTCCTGGTGGGGGATGGCGCCCACTTTTTCTCTGCAAGCATATATACTTCGTAAAAAGAGAATTTGCAGCTTTTTCAATAAGGCAATTTCGTCCATTAGGATCACGATCAAAAGAAAAAATAAACTAATGCAAACAGTCCCCGACCGCTTGGTCAGGGACTGTTCTTTTATGGTAGCAATTCGCCAAAATCGTAGATGAATTTATGACAGAGCAGTTGCATTTGCTCCACCTTATTTTTGGAGCTTTCATCGTAGACGCCGCAAACGCGCATCCTAGCCTGCAGCGCGCCGCTGACCGCTTCGGGAATATCCTCAAAGACAACGCAGTCCTCCGGCGACAACCCTAGTCGGGCGGCGGTGAGCAGATACGGTTCCGGATAGCTTTTTCCTTTGTTCACGTCATCGGTGCTGACGATGGTATCGAACCAGTCGAAGATCTGGTGATGTTGCAGCGATGGCACATACAACTTTTTGGACAGCGCTGTGCAGATGCCCAGATGCACGCCCTTTTCCCGCAGAAATTGCAGATATTCCTTGGCGTGGGGCTTTAACTGCACCTGATGGCTGTAAGCGTCGATGGCCATCTGGTTCCACTCGTGCATCAGATCTTCTGGCTGTTCCGGCAACTGAAAGCGCCGGATCGTATATTCTGCCGTTTCCCGAAAGCTGAGGGAAGATAACGCCTCACTGTAGTCCGGCGGCACTGCGAAGATCCCCCGGCGGCGGAGAAATTCTACGTCGATGTCCGGCCAGATGTGCATGGAGTCCAGCAATGTGCCGTCTAAATCAAAGATGGCGCCCCGAAAGTGAAAGTCATCCATGAAACAGTTCCTCCGCTTTCTGCCGCAGAAGCTGGGCGGCTTTTTGGATGTCCGGCTGGGAGAGAATAGCAGAAACGACTGCTACGCCGTCGATGCCGGTGTTTTGGAGTTCACCGATGTTATGTTCATTGATGCCGCCGATGGCCACGACAGGAATGGACACTGCCGATTTGATCTGGGATAGCAGCAGCGGCGTTACAGGACGGGTGTTGGTTTTGGTGGCGGTAACGTGCATGGCGCCAACACCCAGATAATCGGCGCCGTCTGCTTCGGCCTGCACAGCTTCCTCTACCGTAGCGGCAGACACGCCGATGAGAAAATCTTTCCCCAAAATGGCACGGGCTGCTTTGCAGGGCAGATCTTTCTGGCCCAGGTGGACGCCGTCAGCGCCGCAGGCCAGGGCGATGTCCAGCCGGTCATTGATGATGAGAGGCACGTTGCGCGCCCTCGTCAAAGATCGCAGACGGCAGGCCGTTTCATAAAAGGCACGGCTATAAGCGTCCTTTTCCCGGAGCTGGATTATGGAACAGCCGCCGTCGATGGCCTGGGAGACAGCCTGCTCCAGAGTATCTGTCGTCATCAGCGTTCGGTCTGTGACGAGGTAAAGGGTGTAGTCGGCCTTATTTTTGGTCGGGGCGCAGCTCAAACTCTTGTCCCTCCAGAATCATGTTGGTGGTCCGCATAGCGCACATCTTACCGCACATGGTGCAGGTGTGTTTGTCGCTGGGCGGCGCACTCTCAAAGTATTTCCGGGCCTTTTCGCTGTCGATGGCGCAGGCAAACATCCCTTCCCAGTCGATGCGGCGGCGGGCGTCGCTCATCTTGTTGTCGATGTCTCTGGCCCCCGGGATGCCCTTGGCAATGTCAGCGGCATGGGCGGCGATCTTTGTGGCGATGATGCCTTCCTTTACGTCATCTACATCGGGCAGGCGGAGATGCTCTGCCGGGGTGACATAGCAGAGGAAATCAGCGCCGCTGGAGGCTGCAATGGCTCCGCCGATAGCCGCTGTAATGTGGTCGTAGCCGGGAGCGATGTCCGTGACCAGCGGGCCGAGAACATAAAATGGCGCGCCGTGGCACAGCCGCTTTTGCAGCTGCATATTGGCGGCGATCTCATTGATGGCCATATGGCCCGGACCTTCTACCATGACCTGTACGTCCTTCTCCCAGGCGCGCTTTGTCAGGTCGCCCAGCTCGATGAGCTCGCTGATCTGGCCGGCGTCGGAGCTGTCGTGGATGCTGCCGGGCCGCAGAGCGTCGCCCAGGCTGATGGTGACGTCGTACTTCCGGAGGATCTCCAGCACATCGTCGTAGTACTCGTAGAAGGGATTTTCGTTGCCGGTCAGCTCCATCCAGGCAAAGAGGAGGGAGCCGCCTCGAGACACGATATTGGTCAGCCGCTTGGAGCGCTTGAAGGCTTCCACAGCACGGCGGTTGATGCCGGCGTGGATCGTCATAAAGTCAACGCCTTCCTTAGCGTGGGCTTCAACGACCTTCAAAAAATCTTTGGCTTCGATCTCCGACAGATTCTTCTCCAGATAGCCGATAGCGTCGTACATGGGCACTGTGCCGATCATGGCCGGGCACATCTCCACCAGCTCCGTGCGGAAGGTATTGGTCTTGCCGTAGTTGGACAGGTCCATGATGGCTTCGGCGCCGTACTGGATGGCCAGCTTGACCTTTTCCATTTCGGCGCAGTAGTTGTTCCGGTCGCCGGAAATGCCCAGGTTGACGTTGATCTTCGTCTTGAGCCCTTCGCCGATGCCCTCTGCGCTGAGGGATTTGTGGTTGATATTGGCCGGGATACATACTCTTCCGCTGGCTACCAGCTCTCGGAGCTTCTGGACATCCATGTGTTCCTTTTGGGCGACAGTTTCCATTTGTGGGGTAATGATGCCTTGTTTTGCGGCATCCATCTGTGTTGCGTATTGCATATGGAATTCCTTTCTTTGACAAATGATAAAATGGTGTATGATTACAAAACGGCCTTGAGGCCATGGTCGTAAACCGCGTAAAAATGATGGGTGGGTCCGTGGCCTTTGCCCAGGGAAAGACCATGGGCGATGGCCATGGTAATGTACGCTTTGGCGTGTTCTACGGCTTCTGGGACAGTTTGGCCCAGGGCCAGGTTAGCCGCAATAGCCGAGGACAAGGTGCATCCGGTGCCGTGGGTGGCGTTTGTTTCGATGCGCTTTGCCGTGTAGGTGAAAAAAGAGCGGCCGTCAAACAGCAGATCCTCCGCGGTTTTGTCCCCGGTCCGGTGGCCGCCTTTGAGCAGCACCCATTGGGCGCCCATGCTGTGCAGGATGCGGCAGCCTTCCCGCAGCTCCTCCGGTGTGGTAAGCGGATACCCCACCAGCGTTTCCGCTTCCGGCAGGTTGGGGGTCAGTACGGTGGAGAGGGGAATGATGTCCCGCCGCATGACGTCCAGGGCCGTCTGCTGCATCAGATCTGTGCCGCCGGTGGATACCATGACCGGGTCGATGACTACGCACGGCGGCCGGTACTGCCGGAGACATTGTGCTACAGCTACCATAGCGTCGCTGTCGGGGAGCATCCCGATCTTCACAGCGTCCGGGGGAATATCCTCAAAGACGGCGGTGATCTGCGACGAGATGACGTCTGGCGTCATGGGCTGGATCTGCAGGACACGGCAGGTATTTTCGGCCACCACAGCAGTGATGGCGCTCATGCCGTAGACGCCGTGGGCCGCAAAGGTTTTCAGGTCGGCCTGAATCCCGGCGCCGCCGCTGCAATCGGACCCGGCGATGGTGAGTGCGGTTTTCATGACGATCAGCTCCTTTGGAAAATTTGCAGGAGAGGGGAGGATCCCCACAAAAAAGAAAAACCGTCCGCAAAGGGACGGTTCCTGTTTGCCTCCCTACTACGGTGTTAACCGACAGGTTCAAAGGGTCAGGTTTTACCTTCTCAACTCTTGTGAGTTCCCCTGCAAATCTTAAAAATTAGTATAGCAGGTTTTTCCCCGTTTGTAAACTGCTGCCCTTTACAATCAACGGGAAAAAAGCTACAATAATCATAACGAAATTTTGGTAGGAGGCTGTGCAATGAAACCGAATATTGGACAGGTCATCGCTGCGATGACCCACTATAATTACGGCTGTCCGGAGCTGGTGAACCACGCTTTGAAGGTGTATGGGTTTGCCCGGGGGATCGGCGCGTCGGAAGGGATCTCTCCGGCGTGTATGGAGATTTTGGAAACGGCCGCCGTGCTCCACGACATCGGCATCCGGGTCAGCGAGGAAAAATACCACGCCTTTGGCGGGAAATATCAGCAGATCGAAGGGCCGGCCATTGCCCGGGAGATGCTGACGGATCTGGGTTTTTCATCGCCGGTCATCGAGCGGGTGTGCTACCTCATTGCCCATCATCACGAATATGAGAAGATCGACGGGATGGACTACCAGATTTTAGTGGAGGCGGATTTCCTCGTCAATATCTTTGAGGAAAACACACCAGAGGACGGGATCCGGTCGGTGCGGGAAACCGTTTTCCGGACAGCCACCGGAAAGCAACTGCTGGACGATTTATTTTGCCGGGAGCCTCCGGCGCCATCGCTGTTTGCCGCCGATCTGGAACGGATCACTCTACAGAAAATCGAAAGGCGGC
>JAQXNV010000006.1 GCA_029098185.1 Oscillospiraceae bacterium | reverse complement strand
TCCGGTCGGTGCGGGAAACCGTTTTCCGGACAGCCACCGGAAAGCAACTGCTGGACGATTTATTTTGCCGGGAGCCTCCGGCGCCATCGCTGTTTGCCGCCGATCTGGAACGGATCACTCTACAGAAAATCGAAAGGCGGCGGGGATGAGCACTGCTGTGCTGGCGCAAATACGTCCCTCCCGAAAGGGAGGGGCTGTGATAGACAGCGACCCCAGAGCGGATCACTCTACAGAAAATTGAAAGGCGGCGGGGATGAGCACCGCTGTGCTGGCGAAAATACACCCCGCCCGAAAGGGAGGGGCTGTGATGGACGGAGGGCGGTATTTTTCATGAGAAGCTGCAACAGAAATCACCCCCGGCGAAAACCGGGGGTGATCGTGCGTTTCCTATCTGAGGGAGCGATTAGCAGCCACAGCCGCAGTCATTGCCACAGCCGTTGTTACCGCAGCCATTGTTGCCGCAGTTGAAGCCGTTGCCGCAGAACAGGATGATGATCAGCAGGATGAAGATCCAGGAGCAGTCATTGTTGCAGTTGCACATTCTCGGTTGCCTCCTTTCGGTTTGGGTTACACTGCTATACTATTGCGGACAAGCTGGTTTTGTGACGCGCTTTTTGCAGAAGATTTTTTTCACGGGACAAGCAAAGGGCAAAAACGGAAAATCCTTCGAAATTGGAAGAAAAACAAAGAAAACAAGCGTATACTCACCATAATCTGCCATAAAGGGAAAATTTAAAATTTGACTTTTACTGACCTTTATTGTAAACTAAATTAAAGGTCAAGAAAAGTCTATTCAGAAGGGATGTGACCATTTGGTGCGGATCAGTGATTCTATTGCCGACTATATTTTAAAGCTGCTGGACCAGGGGGACTGCGCCGAGATCCGCCGGAATGAACTGGCCAATACCCTGGGCTGTGTGCCCAGCCAGATCAATTATGTGCTGACCTCCCGCTTTACGCCGGAGCAGGGATACCACATCGAAAGCCGGCGGGGCGGCGGCGGATATATCCGCATTACCCGGGTCTATCACGACCCGGAAACAGCCATGGCCCACATCGTCCACTCCATCGGCGATCGCTTGGATGGCGCCACTGCCAGAGCCATTTTGACTCAGCTTTCACAGGCAGGCGCCCTGGATGACATGACGGTCAATGTGATCTCAGCGGCTCTGTCGGACCGGGCACTGACCAGTGTGCCCCAGGAACAGCGGGATCGGCTGCGGGCATCCCTGTTAAAAAATATGTTAGTCGCGCTGCATTAAAGGAGGCGTTCTCTATGCTTTGTCAATCTTGTGGGAAACGGCAGGCCGTGACCCGAATCAAAACGAATCTCAACGGCAGCGTTGCCGAATATCATCTCTGTGCCGACTGTGCCCGCAGGATGGGGTATCAGGCGTCGGCGGAGCTTTTGAACCCCTTTCTCAGCCTAAATAATCTGCTGGGCAGCTTTTGGGGAAAAGAAGCTGTATCGGATCCTGTCGTGCGCTGTCCCGTGTGCGGCGCGTCTTTCCGGGAGATCTCCCAGAGCGGCAAAGTGGGCTGCGCAGAATGCTACCGGGTATTTCACGACCAGCTTTTGCCGTCGATCCAGCGGATCCACGGCAACACCGATCATCGCGGGAAAGTGCCCACCGGCATGGCCATTCAGACGATGCCGGAAAGAAGTTTGACGGTGACAAAGGAAGAGCCAAAGGTAGCGTCGCTCCGTGAGCGGCGGATCCAGCAGTTAAAGGCGGAACTGCAAACGGCCATTGCGGAACAGAATTTTGAACAGGCCGCCGTTTTGCGGGATGAGATCAAGGCGCTGGAAGCGTAAAGGGGGGGAGCAGTATGACAGAATCGAAAAAATGGCAATGCCAGAGCGGCGCAGAAGGAGATGTGGTCATCAGCACGAGGATCCGTCTGGCCCGGAATTTGCCAAAGCTCCCGTTTCCCTGCCGGATGAACGAGGAGCAAGCCCGGATCGTAGAACGATCTGTATGCCGGGCTGTGGAGCACAGCAGCGATGTGCTGCCCTATCGCTTGGGCTTTACCGCCATGCAGGATCTGACCAGAACAGAGAAGCTTTCCCTGGTAGAGCGCCATTTAGCCAGTCCTGCGTTCATCGCCGAAAACGAAGGCAGGGCGTTGTTCCTGTCGCCGGATGAGCGGGTTTCTATCCTGGTCAATGAGGAGGACCATCTGCGCATCCAATCTATGGCGCCGGGCCTTGCGCTGGAGCAGGCGTATGAGGTGGCCGATGATCTGGACGATGCACTCAACACATCCCTGCATTTTGCCTTTGACAAAAAGCTGGGATACCTTACCCAGTGCCCTACCAATTTGGGTACGGGGATGCGGTCATCGGTGATGCTGCATCTGCCGGCATTGCAGAGCAGCGGACAGCTTTACCGCATGGCGTCCCATCTCTCTAAGCTGGGGCTGACACTGCGGGGAACCTACGGCGAGGGAAGTGAATCTGTCGGCGCACTGTATCAGCTTTCTAACCAGGTCTCTCTGGGACTCAGCGAGGGGGAGGCGATGTCCAATCTCAAATCCATTACCATGCAGCTAGTGGGACAGGAGCGGGAAACACGAAAGCAGATCGCTCGGAGCGACGAGAAAGTGGATCGGATCGCCCGGTCTTTGGGACTGCTCCAGAGTGCCCGCCTGCTCAGCGGAGATGAGTTTATGCAATTGATCTCCAATGTGCGGCTGGGCGTTGCCGTCGGTGTGCTGCCAGGACCATCCTTTGATACCATCAACGGGTTACTGGTAGACACACAGCCGGCTACGCTGTCCCTTGCCCATGGCGGCGGTTTATCGGAGGCGCAAAGGGATGCCGCCCGAGCGGAACTGGTCCGGGATACCCTGGCCCGATCAGCAAAAATTCGTTGATTAGCCCAGGCAAAAAACACATAGACTTAGTACAGAAAGGAAGATGAGCTATGTATCAATTCAACGGATTCACAGAGAAAGCCAACAAGGCCATGAATGACGCCATTCTCATGGCAAAACAGCTTGGCCATACCTATATTGGCAGCGAGCATATGCTGCTGGGATTATTAAAAGAAGATGCCGGCGTCGCAGGGGAAGTCCTGCATAAGCTGGGCGTTACCTATGAGGGCATGGAGAAGATCATCCGGGAGCGGGTGGGCGTAGGCAGTCCGACCCATGTGACCATCGACGATCTGACGCCTCGGAGCAAGCGCATATTGCAGCTTGCGGTGATGCATGCCTCCCAGATGCACCAGAACTATGTGGGCACCGAGCATATCCTCATGGCGATTTTGGAGGAGGGCGACAGCTATGGTGTACGCTTTCTCCAATTGCTGGGCGTCAAGCCTGCACAGGTGTTGGAGGAACTGAGCGGGAGTCTGCGGGGAAGTGAGTATGAAAACGGTGGTGAGCAAAACGGCGGCGCATCCGGCGGCAAGAGCGGGACCAAAACACTGGATCAATTTGGCCGGGATCTGACAGCCCTGGCGAAAAAGGGACAGATCGACCCGGTGATCGGCCGGCAGACAGAGATCGAGCGGGTGATCCAGATCTTGTCCCGCCGGACGAAAAACAACCCTTGTCTCATCGGCGAACCGGGCGTTGGCAAAACAGCCGTGGCCGAAGGACTGGCGCTGAAGATCGTCAACGGAGAAGTGCCGGAAACGCTGAAGCATAAACGGATCGTGGCGCTGGATCTGACGAGTATGGTGGCCGGCACAAAATATCGGGGCGACTTTGAGGAACGGATCAAAGCAGCCCTGGATGAGGTGAAACGAAGCGGCAACGTCATTTTGTTTATCGACGAGCTGCACACCATCATCGGGGCAGGCTCCGCCGAAGGCTCGGCTGACGCGGCCAATATTTTAAAGCCGTCTCTGGCCAGAGGAGAGTTTCAGATCATTGGCGCTACGACCACCAGCGAGTACCGCAAGCACATCGAAAAGGACGCCGCTTTGGAGCGTCGGTTCCAGCCGGTCAAGGTCGGTGAGCCGACAGAGGAAGAAGCCATCGCGATTTTGCAGGGGCTGCGGGACCGCTATGAGGCGCACCACAAGGTGAAGATCCCCAACGATGCCATTGAAGCGGCGGTGAAGCTGTCCAAGCGGTACATCACAGACCGCTTCCTGCCGGACAAAGCCATTGATCTCATGGATGAAGCATCGTCGAGAGTGCGTCTGCGCTCGTTCACGGCGCCGGATGGATTGAAAGCGCTGGAAAAGAAAGTGCGGGAGCTGGAGGCAGAGAAGGAGTCTGCGGTCAACGAGCAGGATTTTGAGCGGGCGGCAAAGCTCCGGGATGCAGAGCGGGAAGCAAGGGCGGAGCTGACAGCGCAAAAGCAAAGCTGGGAACAGAAAAACGGCGAAGATAACGGCATCGTGACGCCGGAGGACATCGCCAATATCGTTTCGACCTGGACGGGGATCCCGGTGATTCAGCTCACCGAGGAGGAAAGCCAGCGCCTGCTGCGGCTGGAGGAGATCCTTCACCAGCGGGTCGTTGGGCAGGATGAAGCGGTCACATCAGTTGCCAAGGCCATTCGCCGCAGCCGTGTGGGGCTAAAAGATCCCAAACGGCCATCCGGCTCCTTCCTTTTCCTCGGCCCTACAGGCGTTGGCAAGACAGAGCTGTGCAAAGCGTTGGCACAAGCTGTTTTTGGCGATGAAAACGCCATGATCCGTTTGGATATGTCCGAGTACATGGAAAAGCATACGGTGTCCCGGCTGGTCGGTTCTCCGCCCGGCTATGTCGGGTATGACGAGGGCGGTCAACTGACCGATCAGGTCCGCACAAAACCATATTCTGTCATCCTCTTTGACGAGATCGAAAAGGCCCATCCGGATGTTTTTAATCTGTTGCTTCAAATTCTGGAGGACGGTGTTCTCACCGACGCCCAGGGCCGCCATGTGGATTTCAAAAACACGATCCTCATCATGACCTCCAATGTGGGCGCACGGTATCTGACAGAGCGGAAAGCGATCCTCGGGTTTAACGGCAACGCAGAGGAAAAGCTGGACACTGCGCTGGAAGAAAGCAGGACCAAGGCGCTGGTTATGGAGGAGCTGAAAAAGGTCTTTCGGCCAGAGTTTCTCAACCGGATCGACGCGACCATTATGTTCCACAAGCTGAATACGGAAAACATTCGGGACATTGCCCGCAAGATGTTGGAGGATCTGCAAAAGCGGGTGGCCGGGTTAGACCGGGAGATCACCTTTACCGACGCTGCGGTAGATGCCATTGCCAAGGAGGGATACGATCCCCTTTACGGCGCGCGGCCGCTGCGGCGGGCCATTCAGTCAGAGATCGAGGATGTGCTCTCTGAGCAGATCCTGGAGGGAAAGCTCCCCCAGGGGCACAAAGCGGTGTGCGATTATCAAAATGGCAAGTATGTCTTTCTCCCGGATACCGAACCGGGAAACTGATCTTAAACAGCAGGGGATTTCTCCTGCTGTTTTCTTTGTGGAAAAACGAAACGCCCTCGATATGCGAAGGCGTTGTGGCGTTTATTTTGCTGTTTGCTGCGATGCAGACGGCGTAACGGTGATGGCGATGGTTTTTGTGGCGGATTTGTCGTTTTTGGTGGCGGCGGCTGTCACGGTGATCTTTACGGTGCCTGCCTTTTTTGCGGTGATGGTTCCGCTGCTGTTGACGGTGGCGGTTGTGGGATCAGCAGAGCGGTAGGAAAGTTTCCCCTTTTGCCCGCTGACCGACAGCTTTGCGGTTTTGCCTTTTGGCAGCGTTGTGGCAGATGCTTTTACCTTTAGCACCTGGCTGGCTTTTTCAATTTGGAACGTGACGGTTTTTGTACCGTCGTAGCGGCCCATGCCCTTTACCACTGCTTTGGCCGTGCCGGCGTTTTGATTATTTTGATAGGTGACGGTGTAATCCCTGCCTTTTTTCAGCGTTTTGCTGCCGTCTTTCACGGTAAGGGCCGGTGTTTTCGCTTTTCCGGTGTACGTCTGATTGGGAATGGCGGAAATGGTCACGGAAGAAATGGATTTTGGCGGAACGTAGGGCGTGCTGGCCATGGTCAATTCTTTGGTGGTGTAGATGGAGCTGGTCTGGTCGTCATAGGCATAGGATAACGAGTTGCCGTAGGCGCTAGAGAAAACATAGCCGCCAGAAACGCTTCCCGAAAGGGGAGACGCTAAAAACAAGCTGGTGTCCAGCACCGTATCCCGGTCACAGTTGGTAACATCTACAAGATAATTTTTTCCACTTCCCATGGAAACGATATTCCACATATGGGGCCCGACGCTGGTGCTGGAGCGGAACAGTCCGGTGACACTGTAGCACCGGAGCGACTGATTTTGGAAGGTGGTCAGCTCGCACAAATATTGAAACGCCTTAGCATATCCCTCACAGACCACTTTTGTAGCGGGGTCGCCGTCAAATACCCAGATAAGCTGCCAGGGATTGCCTTCATCACCGTCGTAAAAGAAGCTGACAGCGTCGTGATTATAGTCGGTCAGCTTCACGATCTGCTGGGCATAATAGCGCAGCTTTGCGTCGTCTGATTTTTTGGCGGCCGCCGATACGATGGCCTTTGCCTTTTTCATCGCCTTTTTCGGCGCGGCGGTTTTGGCGGTGTCAACGGTGGTGGAACTGCCCTTTTTGGCGTAGCCGCTGGTGACGGTAAACGTAAAGGCCAGGTCTTGTCCCAGGGAGACGATCTCTTTTCTCGTGTTGCCGTCATAGTGGTATCGCAGGGAGGAAAAGGGCAGATTGTATTGATAGGCAGAACCGGCCCAGTAAAATTCGTAGGGGCAGTCCCGGATCAGAGAGCGCACCACACGCACGGGATCATAATCGTATTTTTTCTCCAGCGTTTCCGTGATCTTGGAAGAGAGTTTGCCGTTAGACACCAGAGCGGATAAGCCCAGGTCTTTTGCGGTCCATGTGCGATCTAGCCCCACATCTTTCAGGGAAATGGTGAGCTTAGTAGAAGCACGTTTGCCGGCGGCGATGTCCGTTACCTGTTTTTTCAGCAGGTCATAGACTTTTTTGTTCATTCCGGTGAGCTTTTCTCGGTTGCTGAAGGTGGAAGCGCTCTGTACTGTGGCAGCACTGCCGTTGTCCTCTAGCAGATAGCCAGAGAGGAGCTGGTCACTGGCAGCGGGCTTTTCCAGCGTGTCTGTGACAAGGGAATATTCAGCACACTGCTGCACGACGGCGGGGGCTTCTTCTGCTGCGGCGACGGTTGCCGGGATAGCTGCTGCCCACAGCAGGAGAGAAAGGGAGATGGCCAGCAGTTTTTTCAGCGGATGCTTCTGGTGCATGAGATCACAAGCCTTTCCAAAGTTTTCTTTTATTATACGATACACTGGAAAGCACCACAAGGGGAAAAGCAAAAAAATCCCTCCCGCAATGGGAGGGATCTTGTCAAGTTTCCGGGTCCTGCCAGTCGGGGGTGTAATGCCGTACACAAAAGTCTGCGCCGGTTTGTTCACACAGGCGCCGGCAAGCTTCCAGTTCGCTTTCGGACATGGTATCGACTACTGTCATGCGGACGTAGGGGACGTACTGTTCTATATGCTTTGTAAAGCGGAGGATGGCCGGCAGCGCTTCCAGTCCATAGATCGAGTGGCACAGGGCGTCGTATTTTTCCGGCGTGGAAGCATTGAGACTGACGGAAACACTGTCGATACAGCCGGCAAACAACGGCGCGGTATCCTTTTTGTGGATCAAATCGGACAGCCCGTTGGTATTGACCCGAATGGCAATATCGCTGACCTTTTTTACTCGGCGGGCAATTTCCAGCAGGTCGTCCAGCCGGTAAGTGGGTTCGCCATAGCCGCAAAAAACAAGCTGGCTGTATTGGGACAGATCCCGGCTTTCGATGGATGCCCAGATCTCGTCGACAGTTGGTTCCCGCTCCAGCCAAAGGCTGCCGGAGTCACCGACCTTGTCGCCGGTGGTCCGCAGACAGAATTCGCAGCGGTTAGGACAGCGGTTGGTCAGGTTGACATACAGGTTATCCTTGTATCGGTAGGTGATGGTCATGTCACAGCACCTCCGGCGTGATGCCAAACAGGGATCCGGCATTTTCCCGGGCGGCTTCCAAGACCTCGGCAGCGGTGATCGGTGTGCCCTGTGCGCTGCGAACTTGTGCGATCTTTTCCGCTGTATAGGAGATCATGGTGGAGTCGCACCGCTTGCCGCGGAAGGGGACGGGCGACATATAGGGGGCGTCGGTCTCCACAACGAGGGAAGTCAGCGGTACAGAAGCGGCCACTTCCACGGGATGGCGGGCGTTTTTAAACGTTACGGCGCCGCCAAGGCCCACATACATCCCCAGCGAAACGACTTCCCGGGCCATTTCCACGCTGCCGGAAAAGCAGTGGACGATGCCCTTCGGCTTATACTTCCGCAGCAGCTCCATGGTGTCGCCGTGGGCTTCCCGGTCGTGGATGATGACCGGCAGATCGTGGTCTTTTGCAAGCTGCAACTGGGCGGCAAAGACTTCCTTTTGCACCTCCTTTGGCGCGTTGTCGTCGAAGTGGTAATCGAGGCCGATCTCGCCGACGGCAACGACCTTGGGATGGGAGAGCAGGGATTCCACTTGCTGCAAATAATCGTCCGGCAGCCCCTGGATGCAGCCGGGATGAATGCCGACAGCCGCATAAATATAGCTGTGTTCCTCTGCCAGGGTGACGGAATCGTAACAGCCTTTCAGTTCTGCGCCAACGTTGACAACGTTGCAGATGCCCTTTTCCGGCAGGGTGCGCAAAAGCGCTTCCCGGTCACTGTCAAAGGCTTCGTCGTCATAGTGGGCATGGGTATCAAAAATCAGACGCATAATGTTGATGGCTCCTTATTTTTCGTTCATTTATCGTGTTGTGCTATAGAGTAGAACAGGTGTAGGGCGGGGAGAGTGCCCGCCCTACGGAGGTTTCGTTTTCGATGTGCAGATGTTTTTGCTTTAGGAGATCTTGCTGCCGGCGGGCATTCCGTCGACAAAGAGGACACGGACGTCATCGTCGCCGCAGGAAGCAGCCAGGATCATGCCCTGGCTCTCCACGCCGCACAGCTTGGCAGGCTTTAAGTTTGCCACCAGCACGACGCTTTTGCCGATGAGCGCTTCTGGCTGATAATAGGGAGAGATGCCGCTGGCGACTGTTCGGGTGCCGGCGCCGTCGTCCAGCGTCAGCTTAAGCAGCTTTTTCGATTTCTTCACCGGCTCACAGGACAGGATCTTTGCCACCCGCAGATCGACTTTAAAGAAGTCGTCGATGGCGATCTGCTCCAGAGTCGCTACGCCCTCTACAGGCTTACTGTCTTTCTTTGCAGCTTGTTTCTCTTCCTTTTTTTCGTCCTTTGGCTCTTCGTTTGCCTTGCCGCTGGTGTCGCCGATGATCTCGACCAGAGCGGCGATCTCCTTGTCTACGTCGATTCTGGGGAAGAGGATCTCGCCCTTGGTGATGACGGCATCGGCCGGCAGTACGCCCCACTTATCGCTGTTTTCATAAGACACAGCGTCGCCGCTGATCCCCAATTGAGCCTGGATCTTCGGGGTGGTGTTGGGCATGAACGGTGTCAGCAGGACGGAGATGATCCGCAGCACTTCGCACAAATTGTAAAGGACAGCGGCCAGTCTGGGTTTTTGGCTCTCGTCTTTGCCCAGGATCCAGGGGGTAGTCTCATCAATATATTTATTGGTGCGGGCAATCAGCTTCCAGATCTCGCTGAGGGCATTGGAGAACTGATAGTGATCCACGTGTTCATCGCATTTTGCTTTGAGCGCAGTAGCCATGGCGATCAGTTCCTCGTCGATGGGAGCGCTTTCCCGCTCAGACGGAATGACGCCGCCAAAATATTTCTGAGCCATCTGGGTGGACCGGGAAACAAGGTTGCCCAGATCGTTAGCCAGATCGGAATTGATGCGGGAAATGAGGGCTTCGTTGGTGAAGTTGCCGTCGGAGCCAAAGGGGATCTCCCGGAGCAGGAAGTAGCGGATAGCGTCGACGCCGTACCGCTCACAGAGGATGACGGGATCGACCACATTGCCCTTAGATTTGGACATCTTGGTGCCGTCGCCGAAGAGCAGCCAGCCGTGTCCATAGACCTGCTTTGGCAGCGGAAGATCCAGAGCCATCAGCATAGCCGGCCAGATGATGGTGTGGAATCGGACGATCTCCTTTCCCACAAAATGGACGTCGGCAGGCCAGTATTTTTGGTAGTCGCTGTCATCGTCGGAGCCGTAGCCGAGGGCCGTGATGTAGTTGGTCAGCGCATCCAGCCAGACGTAGACAACGTGCTTTGGATCAAAGTCTACCGGGATGCCCCAGGTAAAGCTGGTACGGGAGACGCAGAGGTCTTCCAGCCCGCGCTTGATGAACTGGATCATCTCGTTTTTCCGGCTCTCCGGCTGGATGAAGTCCGGATGCTCCTCGTAGAGCTTCAGCAGACGGTCGGCGTAGTTGGACAGCTTAAAGAAGTAGGCTTCTTCCTCCGACCAGGTGACCTCCCGGCCGCAGTCGGGGCACTTGTGGTCTTTGAGCTGGGTCTCTGTCCAGAAGGATTCACAAGGGGTGCAGTACCAGCCCTTGTAAGCGCCTTTGTAGATCTCACCCTTATCGTAGAGGGTGCGGAAGATCTTCTGAACGGCTTTGACATGGTAATCGTCTGTGGTGCGGATGAAGCGGTCGTTGGAGATGTCCAGCAGCTTCCACAGATCCTGGAACCCGGCGACGATCTTATCCACATATTCCTTTGGCGTGATGCCTTCTTCTGCAGCCTTTTGCTCGATCTTCTGGCCGTGCTCGTCGGTGCCGGTAAGGAACATCACATCATAGCCCTGCATCCGCTTGTAGCGGGCGATAGCGTCGCTGCCTACAGTGCAGTAGCTGTGGCCGATGTGGGCCTTGCCGGATGGATAATAAATTGGCGTGGTAATATAAAATTTCTTTTTGTCCATTGTTGTTTTCCCCTTTAATTATTCGTATAAAAATCCGCGAAGCAATTGGATATTCTGTTCCAGATACGGCACCAGGACCATGGCGCCCTCCGGTGTGGTGTAATCGTAATAAGTGCCGTCGCTGGGGACAGACAGCGTTTCGGCATCGCTCATTTTGGAAAAGGCCAGTCCGAAGCGGATCAATTCCACATAGGACAGGTTCGTTTTCAGATTCGGCATCAAATCAAAGGCCACCTTGTACATGGTCAATGGATTCGAGGACTTCAGCTTTTTGAACATGGCCGAGACCACCTGCCGCTGCCGGGTCGTGCGGCCAAAGTCGCTGTCCAGCTTGCGCATTCGGGCAAAGTAAAGGGCGTTTTTGCCGTTGAGATGGTTTTCTCCCTCCACAGCGCCTACGTTTTTCCAGTCGTTGATAAACTGGGCCTCCGCCGCTGTCATGGTCACATCGATGCCGCCCATAGCGTCGATGATCCCCTCAAAGCCATCAAAATTCGTCTCCAGATATTTGTCTACGGGAATCCGGAAATTATTCTCGATGGTCTGCATCAGCATCCCGGCGCCGCCATAGCTGTAGGCGGCGTTGAGCCGGTCTTTGCCTTGGCCGGGGATCTGTACATACAGATCCCGCAGGAAGGACACGATCTTCATGGAGTTGGTTTTTGCGTTGAGGGAGATGAGCATCATGGTATCGGAGCGGCCTTCGGTGCCATCCTGGTTGCTGTCGGCGCCGATGACCAGCACGTTCATGACGCTGCCGCTGTCCATCAGATCGATATGGGCTACCTCGTCCACCGTTTCCACATACTGGTCTGTGTCCACCTTTTGGACGTTGAGCCGGCCAAACAGCAGTCCTACCAGCACCAGCAAAGCGATGAGGATCGCCGCCAAAATGGAGCCGATCCAGATGAGCGCTTTTTTCCAGCCCTTCATCTTCTTTTTGCCCTTTGGCGGTTTTGGATCGGGCTGGGTGTAGTGGGGCTGTCCTTTCCGGCTGCGGTAGCTTTTGCTGTCGGAGTAGACGTCCTCCACATAGTTGTAACGGTCGATGGGTTCGTCCCACCCGGATTGGGAAGGATCACTGTGACTGCGAATATCCCGGTTCGGATCTTCATAATTCTTTGCCATAAATTCCCTCTCTTTCTGCTTCCTCGTTCCTGACGTCTGCGGGAGATGGTCTGTAAATTCCGCAAAAGGAGTACCTTTTATTATAAGATAAAACAAACAATCTGTCAATTCGCCAAGGATACTTGCAATCTTTTTTCCATCGCGGTACAATAGACGTCAGAAAACAGCAAAATGTACAGAAAGGTGGCCGTGCAGATGTCCAAACAGAAAAAACAATCGCCAAAGCCCGTCCAAAAGCAGACCCAGACGCACCATAAATCCGGCAGCTTTACGCCGCTGTGGGTCAAGATCGTGGCCATCGGCTGCGCTGTCCTGATGCTGGGCACCGCCGTGCCGCTGACGCTGCTTTTTCTCCACTAAACAAAAATAAAAAGCTGGTCTTTTTCAGCATCCAACGTTCCGCAAGGGGGTAGCTGCCCTCCCTGTGGAACGTTTATTTTTGGGAAAAATCAGGAAATACTGGGAAAGTTTGTGCGCAAACAGGAAGAAACAACTGGGAATTATCTTGCTTTTTTCAGCGAAAAGCGCTAGAATTTAAGTGTGATTCCACAAAGAACGAGGGCGTTTTTGCGCCCGACACAGGTTTAATCGCAACGGGGGCAAAGGCCCTCAGGGAGGTATGTTATGAAGCAATTGTTGTTGGGCAACGAAGCAGTTGCCCGCGGCCTTTATGAGGCAGGCGTCAAAGTGGTTTCCAGCTATCCGGGCACTCCGAGCACAGAGATCACGGAAAACGCCGCCAAATATGACGAAATGTATGTGGAATGGGCGCCAAACGAAAAGGTCGCCGCAGAAGTGGCTGCCGGCGCATCCTTCGGCGGTGTCCGCGCGTTCTGCGGCATGAAGCACGTTGGCTTGAACGTGGCCGCTGATCCCCTGTACACCATGTCTTATATCGGTGTCACCGGCGGCATTGTTATCGGCGTGGCCGACGACCCGGGAATGCACTCGTCCCAGAATGAGCAGGATTCCCGCCATCACGCCATCGCAGCTAAGGTCCCCATGCTGGAGCCATCAGATTCCGCTGAATGCTGCGCCTTTACTAAGCTGGGCTTTGCGCTGTCTGAGCAGTTCGACACGCCGGTGATTTTGCGCCTGACCACCCGTGTGGCCCATTCCTGCGGCATCGTCGATACGGCAGAGCGGGTGGAGCCGGAGCAGATCCCTTATGAAAAGCACCAGGAGAAAAACGTCATGCTGCCGGCATTTGCCCGTCCGAAGCACATCATGGTAGAGGAGCGGACAAAGAAGCTCGCTGCCTGGGCAGAGAGCTGCGACATCAACCGGGTAGAGGATAACGGCAGCAAGATCGGCGTCATCACCTCCGGTATCTCCTATGAGTACGCTAAGGAAGCTTTGGGCGATACTGTGAATTATCTAAAGCTGGGCATGGTTAATCCCCTGCCCGTACAGCGCATCAAGGATTTTGCCGCTACGGTAGATAAGCTGTATGTCATTGAGGAACTGGACCCCATCATCGAGAACTTCTGCAAGCAGAACGGCATCGAGGTCATCGGCAAGGAGCTGTTCCCCATCTGCGGTGAGCTGTCCCAGACGCTGATCGCAAAGCTCATGCTGGGCAAGGAGCCGGTAATAGTAGATCTGGAGCAGCCTATTCCCATCCGGCCGCCAGTCATGTGCCCCGGCTGTCCGCACAGAGGCATCTTCTATACCTTACATAAAGAAAAGGTCTTTGTCAGCGGCGACATCGGCTGCTATACCCTGGGCGCTTCGGCGCCGCTCAACGCCATGGATACCTGTATCTGCATGGGCGCTTCTGTATCGGCGCTCCACGGCTTTAACAAGGCCATGGGCGAAAAGGGCGAAAAAAAGGCAGTTGCCGTCATCGGCGACTCTACCTTTATCCATTCCGGCATCACCAGCCTTATCGACATCGCCTACAATCAGAGCAATTCTGTCGTCATCATTCTCGACAACTCCATCACCGGCATGACCGGCCAGCAGGAGAACCCCACCACCGGTAAGACGATCCGGGGCGATGTGACAGCCGCTGTCAACCTGGAGGCGCTGTGCCATGCCATCGGCATCAACCGGGTCCGGGTCATCGACCCCTATGATCTAAAGGAGACAAGAACGGTCATTCGGGAAGAGCTGGCCGTAGAGGAGCCATCGGTCATCATCAGCCGCCGTCCCTGTGTCCTCATCAAATCGGTGAAGATGCCGCCGTCCCTGACCATCCTGCCCGAGCGCTGTGTCGGCTGCACCGCCTGCATGGGCATCGGCTGCCCGGCCATCAGCATGAAGGAGGGCAAGGCCGTCATCGACGAAACATTGTGTGTCGGCTGTGACCTGTGTGTTGGATTGTGCCATTCCAACGCCATTGTGAAAAAGGGGGAGCAAGCATGAGCGTAAAGAGTATTTTGATCGTTGGCGTCGGCGGACAGGGAACGCTGCTGGCCAGCCGTGTGCTGGGCAACACCATGCTGCGGCAGGGCTATGACGTCAAGGTGTCTGAGGTCCACGGCATGAGCCAGCGGGGCGGTTCTGTTGTCACCTACGTCCGCTACGGCGATAAAGTGGATTCTCCCGTCATTCTCAACGGCGAGGCAGACATCATCCTGGCCTTTGAACAACTGGAGGCTGCCCGGGCAGTATCCTGCCTGAAAAAGAACGGCACCCTCATCGTCAACACCCAGGAGATCGACCCAATGCCCGTTGTGACCGGCGCCATGCAGTATCCGGAAGGGCTGACCGAGGCCATCCGGGAAAAGGGACTGAACGTGGTGGCCTTTGACGCGCTGAAGCTGGCCCAGGAGGCCGGTTCCGTCAAGGCGGTCAACGTGGTGATGATCGGCGCTATGGCAAAGCGGCTGGAGCTGGATAAAGAAGTCTGGCTGGAAACCATCCGTACTACCGTGCCGCAGCGGTTCATCGCGTTGAACGTGAAGGCATTCGAGCTGGGTTACGCCGCAGAATAAACGCTAAACCCAATACGGGCAAACGGCCCGCGCAATAAAAAGATCGTTGCTGCTTTTCCGGCAACAGAAAAAGGGGACTACAATATGGAGCATCGTTATTTGGATCAGGAAATCGAATGTGCCTCCCGAGAGGATATGCGTAAGCTGCAATCTGAGCGGTTGGCAAAAATGGTGAAGAATGCCTATGAGCACGTACCATTTTACAGAGAAAAACTGGACAGCATGGGCATTAAGCCCGAGGACATCCAGTCTATCGACGACATCACAAAGCTGCCGTTTACGTTAAAAACTGACCTGCGGGATCACTATCCCTTCGGGCTGTTTGCCGTGGGAAAGGAAGATCTGGCGCGGATCCACGCTTCCTCCGGCACTACCGGTCATCCGACAGTGGTGGGTTATACCCAGCACGATCTGGACGTTTGGGCCCACTGTATCGCCAGAGGCCTTACCAGCATCGGCATGACCAAGGCTGACACGGTACAGATCGCTTACGGCTACGGCTTGTTCACCGGCGGCCTGGGCTTTCATGACGGCGCCGGCGCTCTGGGCATGACGGTGATCCCGGCTTCCTCCGGCAACACCAACCGCCAGATCGCTATGCTCCAGGATTACGGGACCGATCTGCTGTGCTGTACACCGTCTTATGCCATGTATATCGGCGAGACCATGAAGGAAAAAGGCATCGATCCTAAATCCCTGCCGCTGCGGGCTACCTTCTGCGGCGCAGAGCCATGGACCGAGGAAATGCGCAAAGAGATGGAAGCACTGCTGGATGTCCGTGCTTACGACGTATATGGCCTGTCGGAGATTGCCGGCCCTGGCGTTGCCATGGAGTGCTATGCGCAAGCGGGAATGCACATTGCGGAAGATTATTTCTATCCGGAGGTCATTGATCCGGATACCGGTGAACCGGTAGAGGACGGCCAGTATGGCGAGCTGGTGTTCACCTGCATCGGCAAGGAAGCTTTGCCGCTGATCCGCTATCGCACACGGGATATTTGTAAGCTGGAGCGGAGCAAATGCGCTTGCGGCAGAACGACTGTCCGCATGATGAAGCCACAAGGCCGCACCGATGATATGCTCATCATCCGGGGCATCAACGTGTTCCCGTCCCAGATCGAGTCGGTGCTGCTGAGCCTTGGCATGGAGCCAAACTATCAGATGATCGTTGACCGGAAGGGCAACCTGGATACGCTGGAAGTACAGATCGAAATGGCAGAGGAGATGTTCTCCGATACCATGAAGAATCTGGCTGCTGCGGAAAAACGCATTGCGGAAGCGCTGAAGTCTACCCTGAACATTGTGGCAAAGGTGCGCCTGCTGGAGCCAAAATCTTTGCCTCGTTCCGAAGGTAAGGCAAAACGTGTCATCGACAACCGCAAGCTGTAAGGAGGAATTTTGTTATGACGATCCGACAACTTTCTGTTTTTTTAGAGAATAAATCTGGCCGTCTGGCGGAGATCACCGAAACACTGGCCGAGGCGGATATTCACATTTTGGCCCTGTCCATTGCCGATGCAGTAGACTACGGCGTCCTCCGGCTCATTGTGGATCAGCCGGACCGGGCTGTTCAGGTGCTCAAAAATCATCACTGCGCAGTCAGCCTGACAAACGTTATCGCTTTTGGCCTGCCAAAAGAGCATGGCGCTTTTGCTAGGGTCGCCCGGGTCCTGGCAGATCACGGCATCGGATTAGAATACTGCTATGCCTTTAACGACTATCGGGCGTCCAAAGAAGCGTTGGGCGTCATGCGGGTGGAGGATAACGACAAAGCCATCCAGGTACTGCAGGAGAACGGTGTGACCCTCGTTTCGGAAGAGGAGATCCTTTCGGAATAATTTTCTGTTGCCAACAATAAAAAGCCACCCAGATGGGTGGCTTTTTTACTGCTTTTTGGCGTGACAGAAGTCGACGATCCCATGAAAAGACACGGTGACGTTCTGCACCTTGGGCGCTACGGCATAGCCGTGCGTTTCGTAGTACAGCGGATAAACTACGCTGTTGTCCAGCAAGAATTGCTCCGCCTTTTGGTATTGGGCCCCCATGACCGACGGTGTGGCATTGCTTGGGATGTCCAATAGGGAATCGTAGCGCTTTTCCGAGAGAAAGGCCGGATTTTCTTTGCTGTCCGAGTGAAACTGCATCAAGATCGACTGAGGTGTCCCGTCGCTTTGCAGCATCAGCAGAGCGGCTTCGTAATCGCCGGAGCGGACACGTTGGTTTAGCTCTGCCATGGAGACAGGCTCCATGTTGTAGTAGTGCCCTGTGGCGCTGTTCCAATCGGTGATCATTTCGTTGACCAAACGCTTTGCCCATTCCGCATCCGGACAAAGTACCGTGATCGCGGGAAGATCGCTTTTGTCTTTTGCATCAGCATCTAAACCTTGTGCTGTGATGGTGACGTCGAATTGTTCCCGGTAGGTATTGCCACAAAATCGTGTGTCCGGCGGGAGCAGACGATCAGCAGGTCCTGCGCCGTCTGGAAGATGTTCCAGCAGCTTGTCCCGACGCAGCGTTTGCAGCAATCGTGTTCGCACCGATTGGGAGGAAACAGCATCTGCTTTGGTGTTAAAGCACAATCCCCAGGTCGTGTCTTGGAACAAGGCCACCGTACAGCCTTCTTGTTCTGCCGCCTCCTTCTGCGACAGCGGGATGACGGCGCCATCGGTGGTGCCGTCGGTAAGCCGTTGTACCGTGCTTTCTGCGTCGTTTTCCTGGGCGATGGAGAAGGTCACTTTGCGCGGGGCAACCGTATTTTCTCCATGGTACGAATCGGATCGCACAAGGTTGATGTAGTCGTTATGTTCCCAGGAATAGGCGTTTTCCATGCGAAAGGGACCATTCCCCACAATATGGGCGGCATCCATGCCATATTTGCCGTCGGTCTGTAGGAAGTACGATTCCTTACAGGGCATAAACGGCGTTGTCGATACCAGCGCGGGGAAATCCGGGTCAGCATATTCCAGCGTTACGACCAGCGTGTGGTCATCGGGCGCTGTGACGCCCAACGTTTCCGGAGATGCTTTTCCCTGCCGGATCTTTTGCGCATTTTGGAGGATGTCCATGGATTGGCATACGGTAGAGCCGGTGGCGGGGGACAGTGCGCGCTGAAACGCATAACGGAAATCTTCAGCGGTTACTGGTGTACCATCAGACCATTGGGCGTTTTGCCTGAGGAAAAAGGTGTAGGTTTTTCCATCATCACTACAAGTCCACCGTTCTGCTACACCGGGAGATGGCTGATGTTGTTCGTCTAGTCGGGTAAGGCCTTCAAAGAGGGCGGTAATGACGATCTGGGCATTTTCATCGGCGGCAACCTGTGGGTCCAGGGTCACAGGCTCTTCCGACAACAAATATTGGATGGCTGCGCTTTCCCCGCCGCAGCCGGCCAGCACAGAAACCAATAGGAGCAGGGAGAGCAGCAGTGTACAGATGCGTTTCATGGGTTCGCTCCTTTTAACATGGTGCGGAGCAGGCCGTCGCATCCCTCGTCGATGTCCCGATAGGTCTCGTCAAAATTGCCGGTATACCAAGGGTCGGCAATATCGCCGCCGCGGGGAGTGAAGTCCAATAGCTTGTACAGCTTATGCTCCGGGTCGCCGCCGACGATGCGGCGCATATTTTGCAGGTTCCAGTCGTCCATGCCGATCAGATAATCGTAACGCTCGTAGTCGCTTTTGCGCATTTGTACTGCCCGATGGGGCAGGATGGGGACGCCCATCTCCCGCAGTTTGTTTTGGGTGCCGGGGTGGATAGGATTACCGATCTCCTCCCGGCTGGTGGCGGCAGACGCCACCGTGTATTGGTCAGAACATCCCCTTTGTTCCAGCTTGTGGGAAAAGACGCATTCTGCCATAGGGGAGCGGCAAATGTTGCCGTGGCACACGAATAGTATTTTTATCATCTTTTTCTATCTCCATTTAAGTCTTGTATTTCTTCTCAAATGCCCAATATTGCAGGGCTTTTCAACATTTTTACATTTCTGTGTTTCCGGGATATTTTCTCAAATCTTCCCGTATTTTTTCATGCTTTTTCCTGCAATATTGGTAAATCCGTTGGTAAAGCAAGCGTCCTTACCAACGGGCTTTTTTAACTATTTGCTATCCGATATACTTC
>JAQXNV010000005.1 GCA_029098185.1 Oscillospiraceae bacterium | reverse complement strand
ACGCTATCCTCGATGGCAACAACAACGGTTTTGTCCATTTTGTCGCTAACGATCTTGCCAACCATGGTTTTTCTCATGTTTCTTTCGCTCACAACTAATCCTCCCTTCCGTTACGCATTGGTGCCGTTTTTGATCTCATTCTCGCGCAGGATGGTCTTAACGCGGGCGATATCCTTTTTCACAGCGGAAATACGCATCGGGTTCTCAAGTTGATTGATCGCGAGCTGAAAACGAAGGTTGAAAAGCTCGGCCTTGAGGTCCTTCAGCTTATTGTTCAATTCTTCGTTGGACATGCTTCTAATCTCTGCAGCCTTCATTACTTCTCACCCTCCTCTTCTCTCTTTACAAACTTGCACTTGATCGGCAGCTTGTGGGAAGCAAGGCGGAGTGCTTCGCGGGCGGTCTCTTCCGGAACGCCACCGATTTCGAACATCACTCTGCCTGGCTTAACAACAGCTACCCAATACTCGGGAGAACCTTTACCGGAACCCATTCGAGTTTCAGCCGGCTTCTCGGTGATCGGCTTGTCTGGGAAGATCTTGATCCAGACTTTACCGAATCTCTTGCAGTAACGGGTCATGGCGATACGAGCGGCCTCGATCTGGTTGGAGGTAATCCATGCCGGCTCAAGGGCCTGGATACCGTAATCGCCGTTTGTCACTTTATTGCCGCGATAGCTCTTACCGGTCAGACGACCACGGTGAACTCTGCGGTATTTAACGCGCTTAGGCAACAGCATTATTTATTGCCTCCTTCCTTGCGGGGACGGTTGTTGTCTTGCAAAACCTCGCCTCTGTAGATCCAGACCTTAACACCGATGCGGCCGTAGGTGGTTGCAGCCTCGGCAAAGCCGTAGTCGATGTCAGCTCTCAGGGTTTGCAGCGGAATAGTACCGTCGTGGTAAGTTTCGGAACGGGCGATTTCTGCACCGCCCAGACGGCCGGATACCTGTGTTTTGATACCCTTTGCGCCCATTCTCAGTGCGCGGCCGATGCACTGCTTCATTGCGCGGCGGAAAGAGATTCTCTTTTCCAGCTGCTGTGCGATGTTTTCGGCAACCAGCTGAGCATTCAGATCAGGGGTCTTTACCTCAACGATGTTGATCACAACAGGCTTCTTGAGCATTGCTTCACACTGGAGGCGAAGCTTTTCGATCTCAGAACCGCCCTTGCCGATGACCATGCCCGGCTTTGCGCAGTGGATGTGGATGCGAACCTTAGAGGCGTCGCGCTCAATTTCGATTTTCGGAACACCAGCGGCTGCCAGCTGCTTCTTCAGTGTTTTGCGCAGGTTGTAATCTTCAACCAGCACATCGCCGAAGTCACGCTTGTTGGCGAACCAGCGGGAATCCCAGTCTTTAATGACACCGACACGGATGCCGTGTGGATGAACTTTTTGTCCCATTGTCTTACCTCCTGTCCTTATTCTCTTTCCTTGAGCACGAGGGTTACGTGCGAAGTTTTCTTATCGATTCTAAATGCGCGGCCCTGTGCTCTTGGACGAATGCGCTTCAGGATTGGACCCGGACAAACGAAGCACTCGGCAACGTACAGTCTGGAAGTGTCCATGTTCTTATTGTTTTCTGCGTTAGCCATTGCGGACTTCAGCAGTTTTTGCAAATCTTCACAGGCGGCCTTCGGGGTATGCTTCAGGATAGCCATAGCCTTATCGGCGTCTTGATTCCGGATCAAGTCCAGCACGATCTCGACCTTACGTGGAGAAATGCGGGCGTATTTCAGATACGCTCTTGCTTCCATACTAACAACTCCTTTCGGCCTTACTTGCCGCCGGTCTTGGAACCAGCGTGACCTTTAAATGTTCTGGTTGGTGCAAACTCGCCGAGTCTGTGACCAACCATGTCTTCCGTTACATACACCGGAACATGCTTGCGGCCGTCGTGTACCGCGATTGTGTGACCAACGAAATCCGGGAAAATTGTGGAAGCTCTGCTCCATGTTTTCACGATTGCTTTTTCGCCGGCTGCATTCATTGCTTCAATCCTCTTCAACAGCACAGGCTGTACATAAGGACCTTTTTTAACGCTTCTGCTCATGTTTCGTCAAGCTCCTTTCTTGTATGCCTTACTTACTGTTTCTGCGTCTGACAATGAACTTGCTGGAAGCCTTCTTCGGGTTACGGGTCTTGTAACCGAGAGCCGGCTTGCCCCACGGGGTAACCGGACCTGGACGGCCGATTGGGGATTTACCTTCACCACCACCGTGCGGGTGATCGCATGGGTTCATGACGGAACCACGCACAGTCGGGCGGAAGCCCAGGTGACGGGTGCGGCCTGCTTTACCGATCTTAACGTTCTCGTGGTCGGTGTTGCTGACCTGGCCGATGGTGGCCATGCAGTTTGCAGGCACGTTGCGCAGCTCGCCGGAAGGCAGTCTCAGCAGCGCCATGCCCTGCTCCTTTGCCATGAGCTGAGCCATGTTGCCGGCAGAACGTGCCAACTGGCCGCCCTTGCCTGGGTAAAGCTCAACGTTGTGGATAAAGGTACCAGTTGGGATGTTGGCCAGCGGGAGAGCGTTGCCTGGCTTGATGTCTGCATCGGGACCAGAAACAACAACGTCGCCGACCTTCAGGCCGTTTGGTGCAAGGATATATCTTTTCTCGCCGTCCTCATACTGCACCAGGGCAATAAATGCGGAACGGTTCGGATCATACTCCAAAGTGAGTACAGTCGCGTTCATACCGTGCTTCTGACGCTTGAAGTCGATGATACGGTACTTTCTGCGATTGCCGCCACCTCTGTGACGAACTGTAATTCTACCATAGCTGTTGCGGCCGGACTTCTTGTTCAGCGGAGCCAACAGGCTCTTTTCCGGCGCTACCTTGGACAGACCGGTGTAATCCGTTACGGACATATTCCGTCTGGAAGGTGTGGTAGGTTTATAATTCTTAATTGCCATTCGGTTTCACACTCCTCATGATGGCTTTGCGGGGATATGGCGTTCCCCATACTTTGCCTCTGCTCTAGATTGGGTCAGAGATTACATCATGTCCTCAAAGAACTCGATGGTCTTGCTCTTTTCTGTCAGGGTGACGACGGCTTTCTTCCAGGAAGGAGTATAGCCTTCGTGTCTGCCCTGGCGGCGATACTTACCTCTTACGTTGATGGTGTTGACCTTTGCAACTTCAACGTCGAACAGTGCTTCTACCGCTTTTGCAATCTCAATTTTGTTTGCGTTTTTCGCAACCTCAAAGGTGTACTTCTTCATGCCGAGGCCGGTCACGCTCTTTTCTGTGATGACTGGTCTGATGATGATATCTTGTGCTGTCATTAGCAATACACCTCCTCAATCTGAGCTACGGCATCCTTAACAACAATGAACTTGTCTGCGTTGAGAATGTCATATACATTCAGGGTATTCACCATAGCTGTTTTTACGCCCGGGATATTGGCTGCGGATGCGATCACTTTCTCGTTCAACTCAGGAAGAACGATCAGTGCCTTCTTCTCGGCGCCAATTGCCTTGAGCATTGCTGCGATTGTCTTTGTCTTGTACTCGTTCAGCGCAATGGCATCGAGGACGATCATATCGTTCTCAGCGACTTTTGCGGAAAGAGCGGACTTCATAGCGAGACGCTTTACCTTCTTATTGAGGGAATAGCTGTAGTCTCTCGGCTTTGGAGCGAACACGACGCCGCCGTGTCTCCACTGTGGAGCTCTTGTGGAACCCTGTCTTGCATGACCAGTGCCCTTCTGTCTCCAAGGCTTCTTACCACCGCCGGATACTTCGGCGCGGGTGAGGGCCGATTGTGTGCCCTGACGCTGATTTGCCAGATAGTTCTTGACCATATCCAGCATGACAGCTTTGTTTGGCTCAATTCCGAATACGGACTCCGCAAGTTCGATCTTGGAAACTTCCTTGCCGGCCATATCCAATACTGCTACTGTAGGCATATCAATTCCTCCTTCCCTTACGCCTTTTTGACTGTGTCGTGGATCATAACGGTACCGCCGTTTGGACCAGGGATCGCACCCTTGACTGCGATGAGGTTATTTTCAGCATCCACCTTGACGACTGTCAAATTCTGAACTGTAACTCTTTCGGCGCCCAGATGACCAGCCATCTTTCTGCCCTTGAATACTCTGGAAGGGTCGGAACACATACCGATGGAACCACCGTGACGTGCAACTGGACCGGAACCGTGTGTCTCTTTGAGTCTGCCAAAGTTCCAGCGCTTAACAACGCCTGCGTAACCCTTACCTTTGCTGGTGCCGGTAACATCTACCTTGTCGCCAGCGGCAAATACGTCTGCCTTAATGAGGTCGCCCACATTGTAGGCATCGATGTCCTCCACCCGGAACTCACGAAGGGTTCTCTTCGGAGCAACGTCAGCCTTTGCGAAATGACCTCTCATGGGCTTGTTCACCCGCTGAGCCTTCATGTCGCCAAAACCGATCTGGATGGATGCGTAGCCGTCGTTTTCAACGGTCTTTTTCTGTGCAACGACACAGGGACCAGCTTCTACAACGGTTACCGGGATGACCTTTCCCGCTTCGTCGAAGATCTGCGTCATGCCGATCTTCTTGCCAATAATCGCTTTTTGCATTGTTTTTACCTCCTGTTAGGTTATTGGTTGACTTGCGCCAACATGACCCCGACTGCCGGTTGGTTGGGATTTAGAGTTTGATCTCGATCTCAACGCCTGCAGGGAGCTCTAAGCCCATCAACGCTTCAACAGTTTTGTTGGATGGTCTCAGAATGTCGATCAGTCTCTTGTGTGTACGCATCTCGAACTGCTCACGGCTGTCCTTGTACTTGTGTACAGCGCGCAGGATCGTGATGATCTGCTTCTCGGTGGGCAGCGGCACAGGGCCGGAAACTCTGGCGCCTGTACGCTTTGCTGTCTGCACAATCTTTTCTGCGGATTGGTCAACCAGCTGATGATCGTAACCCTTGATTCTGATTCTGATTTTTTCCTTGACTGCCAAAAAAATCGCCTCCTTATTGTAGTTGGCGGGCGGCACTGTTGAAAACTTGCAACTGTGCCGGGTGTTCCACCCGTTCACATGAAAAAACCGGAACTCACATTGCGAGGTCCGGGCAGGTCTCAAAAGTGTCTGAGCATAGAACGCAAGGGCAGTACGCCCCACTCCGCAATGGCAGAGTTGTCCCAATTTACTCAATATTCTTTCGCCCGGTTTAAAATCGGACATACTCCACGGAAAAACCAGCCTTTTGGCCGCAACCTCCCGCTTCAACGCATATCTATTGCAGTCACGCAAGATTATAATACCACAGCCTATGGTAGAATGCAAGCATTTTTTCTAATTTTCTTAAAAAATTTTTCTTGCGTCGACTTTTTAAAAATGGCTTCCCTGCTGGATTCTTTTTTCCATCGCCGCCGGGTGTTCCGATACCTGTGTCAGCAGATATTGCGCAGCACTATCCAGCGCCATCCGGCAGGCGGGAAGATCGGGGCGCATAGCGGCGATCAAATGGCTCAGCTTGTCCTCCCGCCCTCTTGGCAGTTCCAGCAATTTGTGCGGAACGCCGTTTTGTGTCAGCAGGCGGTCAAAGGTCAACGTCATGCCCCGCAGCCAATCGTCGTGGCCTGTAAGCAGAAAGACCGGCGGCAGTTTGGCAAGACCCGGAAGGTTCTGCCACAACATTCCCTGATAAAGGGGATGATCCCGCCATCCCTTACCAAAGCAGATCCGTCTCTGGCAGCGGAAGGCCAGCTTCTTATGGTAAAATGCGTAAAAGCCGCAATTGCTGAGGATGCCCCGATAGGTAAGGCCGGCAGGCTGTGTTTTGTAGCGGCGGCGCAGATCGGGTTCCCGCTCCAGCAGCGCCAGCAAAACGGCGAACACTGCCCCTGCGGAGCCGCCGGAAAGAAACACGCGCTGCTGGTCCCCATTGTATTGGGCAAGATGGGATGACAGCCACCGGGCACCATCGGCACAATCCTGAAGCTGATGCCACACCCGCACCGTTTGATTTGTCAGGCGGTAATTGCAATTGATGACCAAAAAGCCACGCTTTGCCATGGCAAAACTGAATGCCCGGTCCAACGACTTATCTCCATAGAAAAAGCCGCCGCCGTGAAAATGCAGCAGCACCGGCAGGGGACCGGTAGAATCATTGGGCGCATAAAGATCTAGCTGCTGAGCCGGATCTGTGCCATAGGAAAGCGCTGTTTCCTCCCGGACGCCCTGAGGCAGAATTTGCTGTTCTACCACCTTCTGGTCGCTTTTTGCCCATTGTACAGCTACCTTGCCTGCCAAGGATCGCAGCAGTGCGTCCACCATCGTTCCTCCCACCTTTCTTTTCGCCTGCTTCTATTATAGAAAGATCCGGCGAAAATTGCAAACAAAAACAGCAAGCTGCTTCTCTTTGGAACCACTGCTTGCTGTCATTTTTCTTGTTTTGTTTAATAGGCCTTGCCCCAGTAAACCATTTTCTTTGCCGGCTTGCCGCAGCAAACACAGGTATCGGCAACGTGTTCCTGCTCAAACGGCATACACCGGGAGGTCAGACCGGCTTCTTCCTTGATCTTTTCCTCGCACTCCAGATCACCACACCACATGGCTTTGATGAGGCCTGGCTTGTTGTCGGCGATGTCCTTCAGCTCATCCATGGTCTTGGCGGTGTAGGTCATCTCATTGCGGCGGCTCAGCGCCTTCTCATAAATGCCGTCCCGCACGGCCTGCAACTGCTCGGCAATGGCTGATTCCAGATTGTCCAGCGGCACGAAGATCTTCTCTCTGTCGTGACGGCGGACAAGCACACACTGACCCTTCTCCATATCCTTCGGGCCAATCTCCAGACGGAGCGGTACGCCCTTCATCTCGTACTGGGCAAACTTCCAGCCAGGGCTTTGCTCGGAATCGTCCATCTTTACCCGGAAGGACTTCTTCAGGCGCTCCAGCAGCTCGCCGGCCTTTTCCAGGACACCGGGCTTATGCTGGGCAATGGGGATGATCATGACCTGGATCGGCGCAATGGCCGGCGGCAGGACCAGACCATTGTTGTCGCCGTGGGTCATGATGATGCCGCCGATGATCCGCGTAGACATTCCCCAGGAGGTCTGATGGGGATACTGACTCTCGTTGTTCCGGTCCTGGAAGGTGATGTCAAAGGCTCTGGCAAAACCATCGCCAAAGTAGTGGCTGGTACCAGACTGCAGCGCTTTACCGTCGTGCATCATGGCTTCGACGGTATAAGTGGCCTCGGCACCGGCAAATTTTTCCTTATCGGTCTTTTGGCCCTTGATGACCGGGATGGCCAGCTCATTGTTGCAGAAGTCGGCGTAAACGTTGAGCATCCGCTCTGTTTCCGCCTTGGCCTCCTCGGCAGTCTCGTGCATGGTGTGGCCCTCCTGCCAATGGAACTCTACAGAACGCAGGAATGGACGGGTGGTCTTTTCCCAGCGGACAACAGAACACCACTGGTTATACAGCTTTGGCAGATCCCGATAGGAATGGATCACTCTGGAGTAGTAATCACAGAACAGCGTCTCAGAAGTCGGGCGCACACAGAGCCGCTCCTGCAGCTCTTCCTCGCCGCCGTGGGTCACCCATGCAACTTCCGGCGCAAAACCTTCTACATGATCCTTTTCCTTTTGCAGCAAACTCTCCGGAATGAACATGGGCATGGACACATTCTCATGTCCCAGCTCTTTAAAGCGCTTATCCAGGATAGACTGGATGTTTTCCCAGATCGCAAAGCCATAGGGCTGAATGACCATACAGCCGCGCACGCTGGTATAATCCATCAACTCGGCTTTCTTTACGATGTCCGTATACCATTTAGCGAAATCTTCCTCCATTGGCGTAATGGCGTCCACCATTTTCTTTTGACCGTTTTTCTCTGCCATAATCTCTAACTCTCCTACTTTATCATTTCAATCATCTATTTTGTCCGCCGTTTTCCAGACAGACACACATCTTTTTTATTATACCGGCACAAACACTTTTTTTCAATATCTATTTTCGGACAATGTCAAATCATGGGGAAAATAAAAAATCCCGCCGGGGCTTTGGCGAGCAAGGCCGTCCCTTCCTCCCCCGCCGGGGAGAAAAAATTTTGCAGGTCTTGCGGTAAATAAAAAATCCCGCCGGGGTTCCGACGGGATACGATGCGCCTTCGATTAGGAATTTGCCTCGATGTATTTTACCAGATCGCCAACAGTTTTCATGTTCTCGATCTCTGTATCCGGAATTTCAATCTCAAACTCGTCCTCGATGGACATGAGCAGGTCAACAACGTCGAGAGAATCTGCGCCCAGGTCTTCTGCTACGGATGTCTCCATTGTAATTGTATCTTCCTCTACATCAAATTGCTCGGCGAGGATCGCCTTTACCTTCTCCAGTACCATAACTTTCGTTCCTCCTAAAAATCTTGAAATTTGTTTTAATGCAATGAAAAAGAATTGCAATGTGGACAAAGTAACAGAGAATGTGTTACAATAACCCACGGTTGGACATTGGTTCGCATTTCTGCGCCAGTTCCCTTATCCACATCATATTAGTAAAACCCATGTTTGTCAATACGTATTTTTATTTTTTATACTTTTCTGCCGGAAATTTCCAGTCATCCGGCAGAAAGCATCGTGCAAATCAGACGAGGTGTTTCTTATGTTATTGTCCGAAATCCGTAAACAAATCGATGCCATCGACAGTCAGCTCCTCCCCCTGTTCGTGGAGCGGATGCGCTGTGCCGAACAGGTCGCCCGGAACAAAATGGAGCAGAATCTGCCCATCTTTAACGAACAGCGGGAAAACCAGATCCTCGACAAAGTCGGCAGCAATGCCGGTGACTTTGACACGGAAGCCAAAATGCTCTACACGGTCATGATGTCCCTCAGCCGGATGCGCCAGCACAAGATGATGCACTCCGGCACGGCCGCCCGGGAAAAAATCGAATCGGCCCTGCAAAACAGCGCCCCTCTCGACGGTTTGACAAAGGGCAAGACCGTAGCCTGCGTCGGCAGCGGTTCCTACGCCAACGAGGCCGCTGTGACGCTGTTCCCTGACCGGGAGATCCATTTCCAGTCGTCCCACAACGAGGTATTCCACGCTCTGGAGCAGGGCAGTAGTGACATCGGTATCCTGCCGGTGGAAAATTCCTCTGCCGGCTCTGTGGCGGAGGTTTACGACCTGATCATGCAGTATCGGTTCTCCATCATCGCCGCCACCACCGTACAGGTGCGCCACTGCCTGGCTGCGCCCAGAGGCGCTACCCTTAAGACGCTCCACACCGTTACATCCCATCCTCAGGCTCTTTCCCAGTGTTCGGAATTCATCCGGGAAAATGGCTACCAGCCCATCCAGTATGCCAATACGGCGCTGGCTGCCAAAAAGATCGCCGAGATCAATGACTGCACCTGCGGCGTTGTCTGCTCCGAGCTGGCGGCGGAACAATATGGCCTGCAGATCCTGCAAAAGAACATCCAGAACAACATGCACAACCGGACCCGGTTCGTTGCCATCAAAAAAGAGCTGTCGATCCCTAAAGAAGCCGACAAGATCAGCCTGTGCTTCTCCCTGGACCACAAGACCGGCTCCCTGTACAGTGTGCTGGGCAGATTTGCCATGCACGGTCTCAACCTAACAAAGATCGAATCCCGGCCGGCCAGAGCGGCTGTCAGCGACCTGGATGATTTTCAGTATGATTTCTATCTGGATTTTTCCGGGTCTGTTTCCGACGAGAAAACACTGGACCTGATCTGTGAACTGTCCAGCGAACTGAACAACTTCTCTTTTCTCGGCAACTACGTCGAAAAATAACTGCGTTACATTACGCTTATCTCAACACCACAAAGCCCTGCCGTCCGCCATGAGACAGCAGGGCTTTTCGTGCTTAACCGAAAATAAACCGATCAGCCGTTATTCGAGCAATCCAGTCTCCCGCAGCAGCAGATCTTTAAGGGACTGCTCCAGCGCCAGCTTGGTGATTTGTGACATCTCTTGCTCCTTTATGATTAGGGACAAATCAATCGCTTAAAACAGGAACTGGAATGCCGCTGTAATATCGGCATCTTTCAGCGGCCCCTGCCGGTGTGGCTGAGCAGCCAGGGCAACCCAGCCGTTTTCCTCCCGGCGGTCGATGATCTCGAACTTGCCTTCCAGCGCATCCCGAACATCCTGCTCCCGGTCGTCGATAATGCCGCTCATGATATAGATCGTATCCCGGTACATATAATTTTCGATGTCCTTTGTCAGCTCTACGATAATATCCGCCACGATATTGGCCACGACCATCTGGTATTTTCCCGTCACCTTGTCCGTCAGGTTGCCGGCAATGGCCGTAAACCGGTCGCTGACGCCGTTTAATTCCGCGTTCTGCTTTGCCGTTTTCACCGCCAGCTCGTCAATGTCCACGCCGACGGCGGAACGGGCGCCCATGATCAGCGCCGCCACAGACAAAATACCGCTGCCGCAGCCCACATCCAGCACATCCATCTGCGGGCGCAGGTAATCTTCGATCAGCTCCATGCACAGCCGCGTCGTTTCATGGGTGCCAGTGCCAAAGGCAAGGCCCGGCTCCAGGTGCAACACCCGGCGTCCGCCCGGATTGTAATCGTTCTCCCAGGTGGGCCGGATCAGCAAGCTCTTTCCCACAGGCATCGGTTTAAAGTATTTCTTCCAATTGTTGATCCAGTCCTCCATGACGCAATCGGCTGTGGTGATCTCATGCTGGATCCCCTCGGCGTTATACCGCTCGCTGAGAAACGCAATGGCTTCCGCCGGATTTTCCTCCGGGCTGATATAAACGTGGATGATCCCCTTGGTCCGGTCCTTTTTTAACAGGTCCTCATCGATCAGGTCGATGTGGGCGATCTCCCACGCTTCCTCCTCCAGATGCGTGTAATCCTCTATATAAATGCCGTAGGGCACCACCATCTGCGCAATATCGCCGGCCCGCTCAATATCGTCGGCGTTGACGGTGATCGCAACTTCTGTCCAATCCATGTTCTTCATCCTTTCTTTGCTTTGCTCCATTTTACAATAAATCTTTCTCCGGCGCAAGGTTTGTGCCGTTTTTTCATATCCATCCTGGCCGTTCATATGTATGAAAATAGAAATTTGTACGTCGTGGGGTAAACATTTATGAGAAAACGCACCTTCCTGTTCAACGCCCTTTGCCTGACGGCCTCCGCCTTTGTCATGCGGCTCATCAACATCGGATACCGCATCTATCTAACGGACAAAATCGGCGCCGAGGGCATGGGACTGTATCAGCTCATCTATGCCGTGTTCGTGTTCGCCATCACGGTCTCCACCTCTGGCATCAGCCTGTCCGTCACCCGCATCGTCACGGCAGTTTTATCCGGCGGCCAACGCAAAACACTGAGAAGCTGTGTGCGAAAATGCGTTTTGTTCAGTCTTTCACTTAGCCTGCTGGCGGCGGCAGCATTGATCTGTTGTGCCGGATGGATCGGCAATGTCATCGTTGGCGACGACCGGGTCGTGCGCTCCTTGCAGGTGCTGGCGCTGGGTCTGCCCTTTATGGCTGCCTGCTCCTGTCTAAAAGGCTATTTTCTGGCTGTACGGGGCGTACTGAAATCGGCAATGGGCGAACTGCTAGAGCAATTTGTCACCATCTCTGTGACGGTAGCGTTGTTCGTCGTCCTATCTCCTGCTGATGTGGAGCGTTGTTGCTGCGCCATCATGATCGGCTCTACGGTTGGCGAGATGGCCTCCTGCCTTTTCACCTATGGGTTATACCGTGCCCACCTGCGAAAGCTCATCGGCAAAAGTCATGCCAAAAGCACCGGCGTCCTGCGGCAGATCTGCCACATCGTCATCCCCATCACCATCAGCTCTACCCTGCGCAGTGGGTTATCTGTCATTGAAAATCTGCTCATTCCCATCGGTTTTCGGAAAAACGGCGCATCTGCCGCATCTGCTCTAGCAGAGTACGGCATCATCGATGGCATGGTCATGCCCGTCCTGCTGTTTCCCTTTACCTTTGTACAGTCCTTTGCTTCTCTTTTGGTGCCGGAAATGACAGAAGCGTTGACGCTGCGTCACAAAAATCACATCCGGTATGTGTCCGGCCGAGCCATTGGCGCAACGCTGCTGTTTTCGATCTTCACCGCCGTTTTCTGTATCTGTTTCTCCAGAGAGATCGGACTGCTGCTGTATGACAGCGCAGAGTCTGCCCGGCTAATGCAGATCTTAGCGCCGCTGATCCCGCTATTGTACCTGGATAACGTAGTCGATTACTTGTTAAAGGGACTAGACCAGCAACTGCCTTCCCTACGGTACAATTTTATCGACACGGCCATTCGGGTGGTCCTGGTCTATTTTTTACTGCCCATAGCCGGAACAAAGGGCTATCTGTGCATCCTCTTTTTCAGCACGATTTTCAACGCCGCCCTCAGCCTCCATCGACTGCTCAAAACGGCCGACCTGCAGATTGCCGTCTTTCGCCGGGTGGTGCTGCCCTCCTTCTGCGCGCTGCTCGCCGTTATCCTTCCAACGCTCCTGCTGCGCTCGGTGCCAACGCTGGGCAGTTCTCTCTGGGCAATGCCCCTTTGTGTTCTGCTGTTGTCTGTGCCCTGCTACATTCTGCTTCTGCGGTGTGTTGGCAGTGTCCGGCAAGAGGACGTTCTGTGGCTGCGGAGTTTATTTTCGACAACAAAAAAGACAGCCCCGCAGAGCTGTCCCATCCAAAAAGGATCTTAATGTTTACAGTTTCGCGATCAGTTCCACTTCCGCCAGCGCGCCCTTTGGCAATTCCTTTACCGCAACGCAGGACCGTGCCGGTTTCCCGGTAAAGTACTGGGAATAAACGGTGTTGAACTTGGCAAAATCGTTCATATCCGCAAGGAAGCAGGTAGTCTTGATGACTTTCTCAAAGGAGGTGCCGGCCGCATCCAGAACAGCCCCCAGGTTCTTCATGATCTGCGCTGTCTGCTGAATGATGGTGGTGCCCACCAGCTTGCCGCTGTCTGGATCCAGGGGGATCTGGCCGCTGGTAAAGAGCAGGTCGCCGATGACAACGGCCTGAGAATAGGGACCGATGGCTGCCGGTGCGTTTTTCGTTGTGATCTTCTTGATTTGTTCCATGATAATTCCTCCACTTTATTTACACTTTCCCGCCGGGACTGCCCAGCAGAAATTATCGGATATTGACGATCTTATAGCCGCCGGCGCGCAGAGCCCGGTGGATCTCCTCGATCTGCGCAAAATCTCTCGTTTCCATGCGCAGCCGCAGATAACAGCCGTTGACATGGGTGTTTTCACCGGTATGGTCATAGTGGACCGCCACCACGTTGCCGCCGATCTCCGAAATGATGCGGGAAACTTCGCTGAGCTGACCGGGTTTATCGATGAGCTCCAGGGTGATCTCCGCAAAACGGCCGGATTTGAGCAGGCCACGGCTGATGACCCGAGACAGGATAGTCACGTCAATATTGCCGCCAGACACCAGGCAGGCTACCTTCTTGCCCTTAGTGTCGAACTTATTGAACATGGCTGCCGCCACAGACACAGCACCGGCGCCCTCGGCGATCATTTTCTGCCGCTCGATGAGGGACAAGATGGCTGTGGAAACTTCGTCGTCTGTGACGGTGCAGATGTCGTCCACATACTGCTCGCACAGGTCATAGGTCAGCTTGCCCGGACGCTTGACGGCAATGCCATCGGCGATGGTGGACACCTTATCCAGTGTTTCGATCTGGTGATGATTGATGGAATTGCGCATGGATGGCGCGCCGCTGGCCTGCACGCCGTAAACCTTACACTTAGGGTTTAAACTCTTTACCGCATAAGCTACGCCGGAAATGAGTCCGCCGCCGCCGATGGGCACAATGACCGCATCCAGATCGGGAAGCTGATCCAACAGCTCCAGTCCAATGGTGCCCTGGCCGGCAATGACGTCTACATCGTCAAAGGGATGGATCAGCGTCATGCCCTTTTCTTTTTGCAGCTCCAGCGCGCGATTGTAAGCGTCATCATAAATGCCGTTGACCAGTTCTACCTTGGCGCCGTACCGCTTTGTGGCCTCGATCTTGGAGATCGGTGCGCAGTCCGGAATGCAGATGGTAGACGAAATGCCTGCCTTAGAGGCCGCCAGGGCAACGCCCTGGGCATGGTTGCCCGCTGAGGACGCCACAACACCAGCTGCCTTTTCTTCCTCGGTGAGCTGAGAAATTTTGTAGTAAGCGCCCCGCACCTTAAAAGAGCCGGTGATCTGCAGGTTTTCTGTCTTTAAATAGATCTGGGTATCCGGATTCAGGTCCGGTGCGTAGATCAGGTCCGTCTTTCGGATAACTTCCTTCAGGACAAAAGCCGCATGATAGATTTTGTCTAATGTCAACATATGATCGTGTTCTCCTTCAAGCATTTTTCAATACAGCCCTCTTACAGTTCCATAGCCATGGTGCCTGTCCGCAAAATCTTTAAAATGTGATACGGACGATAGCATTCCACAAAGGAATCCAATGTGCGGGGCGTCCCCGTCAGTTCCAGAATAATGTTGTCCGCCGTCACATTGAGAATGTTGGCACGGAACACACTGGCAATGGAAATGAGCTGCTCGCTGTTTTGATCGGTCCGAGCCACCTTCATCAGCAGATGCTCCCGCACCACGGCTTCCCGATCATCGAGCACACTGACGTTTTCGATCTCCACCAGCTTGCTCAACTGCTTATCCACCTGCTTAACGATGCGGTCATCCCCGCGGACAACGATCAAAATCTGAGAATGAGCCTCGTCTTTTGTCTGGGCCGCAACGATGCTCTTGATGTTATAGCCTCTCCGGCTGAACAGTCCCGCGATCCGCAGCAGAACGCCGGAATTATTCTGTGCAAGTACGGACAGGATGTAATCCCGTTCCGCTGTGTCATGATGTTGTGTCATTCCACGATCCCTCCTATATCTCCAGCAACGGTTCCTCGGCGGATTTACCCGCCGGAACCATCGGCAATACGTTGATGTCTTTGTCGATGACGCAGTTGACCAGCACCGGCCCATCCTGAGACAGCGCCTCCCGCAATACCGGTTCCAGCTCTTCCTGCTTCCGGATGGTGTACCCCTTGACGCCAAAGGCCTCTGCCAGCTTTTCGTAATCGGTAGGCTTTTCCATGGTCGTGCTGGAATAGCGCTTGTCATAGAACAGCTTCTGCCACTGACGCACCATACCCAGCACCTCGTTGTTCACGACGATCTCCACGATGGGCACGTTGTACTTGGCTGCCGTGGACAGTTCATTACAGTTCATGTGGAAACTGCCGTCACCGGCGATATTGATGACCCGCTGCTCCGGGCAGGCGTATTTGGCGCCGATGGCTGCGCCCAGGCCGTAGCCCATGGTACCCAGGCCTCCGGAAGTCAGGAAAGTCCGGGGCTTACGGAACTCGTAGAACTGGGCCGCCCACATCTGGTGCTGACCTACTTCCGTGGTGAGGATGTCCTGATCATCTGTCAGGGAACGCAGCGTTTCCATCAGTGCCTGGGGTGTGACAGCGCCGGGATGCACCGGTGTTTGATGCAGCGGATACAAGCTCTTCCACTCGGCGATCTCCGCCATCCACTCGGTATGCTCTTCCTTTTGGCAGCGGTCCAGCAAAATCTGCAAGATCTCTTTGGCATCGCCGCCAAGCTTTACAGAGATGTCGATCTGCTTATCAAATTCCGCCGGGTCAATATCAATTTGAATAATGGGGCAATGGCGGGCAAACAGCTTGGAATTACACAGGACCCGGTCAGAAAAACGCGTGCCTACAGCGATGAACAGATCGCAGTTTTTCAGCGCCTGAGCCGACGTCATAGTGCCGTGCATACCCAGCATTCCCATGTAGCGGCCGCTGCTCTGATCGTAGCCGCCCTGGCACATGAGCGAGGTGGCCACCGGCGCGTCGATCTTCTCGGCAAAAGCGGCAAACTCCTCCTCACAGCCGGAAGCGATCACACCGCCGCCGCCATACAGGAACGGCCGCTGGCTCTTAGAAATCAGCTCCAGAGCAGCTTCCAGCTTCGTTTCCTTCGGCTTTGGCAGCGGCTTACTGACCGGCAGGTGCTGTCTGCGCTCCTGGGCCTCATCAAAGGGCTGATGCACATCTCTTGGCGTGAACTCGCACACGGCGCCGGTAATATCCTTGGGAATATCTACCAGAACAGGGCCTTTTCTGCCCTCGTTGGCAATGCGGAACGCATGACGGATGGTGTCGGCCAGATCCTCGATCTTTTTGACGATGAAGTTGTGCTTTGTCACAGGCATGGTGATGCCGGTGATGTCCACCTCCTGAAAGCTGTCCAGGCCCAGCAGGTTGAGATTGACGTTGCCGGTAATGGCGACCATGGGAACAGAATCCATGTAAGCCGTGGCGATACCAGTAACCAGATTGGTAGCGCCTGGGCCGGAGGTGGCGATGCACACGCCCGTCTTTCCGCTGGCACGGGCATAGCCGTCAGCGGCATGAGCAGCGCCCTGTTCATGGGCGGTGCAAACGTGGTTGATTCGATCCTGATATTCATAAAGGGCATCGTAAATATTCAAAACAGCGCCGCCGGGATAGCCGAATACGGTATCGACCTTTTGCTCCAGCAGGCACTCCATGATGATCTGTGCTCCTGTTAAACGCATATTGATTCTCCTTTTTCAAAATTTGCACCGGGACAATAAAAAAGCCCTCGCCTCTGCTAAGAGACGAAGACTGTATCCTCCGCGGTACCACTCTTTTTCCGCAGAACCTCTGCGGCACTTTCCGCATCTAATCAATGCTCCCCCCTGTAACGTGGGGACGACGGGCTTCCGCTTACTTGCCGCTTTTGCGGGTTCAGCTGCCTGCTCTGGAGGGATGAACATGGCTGCCTGCACCGGTTCGCACCAACCACCGGCTCTCTGCTCCAGACACATCCATGCGTGTTCTCCGTCATCGCATTTTGTATCATATATAAGTTATGATAATCCGTTTCCCGCCGTTTGTCAAGAGATTCCCGTGGCGGTTTTTCACTTTTTTGTCGTTTTTGGCTCCATAGCGTTACACCGGGCCTCTGGTCCAAGGTCTACTTTATCGAGGATCCCCGCCAGCTTTGCCAGGGCAACGCCATAATTCGTGATGGCCGTCCCCTGGCTTTTTGCCTGGGCAATGCGGGAGAGAACGTGCTTTTGATTAAACATACACGCCCCGCAATGAATGATGAGATCGTAAGACGTCAGATCCACCGGGAAATCGGCGCCGCTGACAATGTCGATCTGCATCTTACTGCCATACCGCTTGCGGAGCAGATTGGGGATCTTCACCCGGCCAATGTCCTCCTCCAGCGGCGCATGGGTGCAGGCTTCAGCAATGAGGACCTTCGATTGGTCATTGAGGGCTTCGATGGCGTTGGCGCCGTCGACAAACTCCTGTAAATCGCCCTTATAGGCCGCAAACAAAACGGAAAATGACGTCAGGCGGCTCTCCTTCGGCTTCTTTTCATAGACCAGCGGAAAGACCTGCGAGTCGGTGATGATCAGCGCCGGCGGCTTTGCAAGTGCATTGAGGGCGCTATCCAATTGGTCGGCAGTGGTACACAGCACAACGCAATGATGATCCAGCAGATCCCGGATGGTCTGGACCTGGGGCAGGATCAAACGGCCCTTCGGCGCTTGAATATCCTGGGGCATCACCAGCAGCACTACATCCTCCGGAGAGACCAGGGCGCCGGTAATGGTCTTTTGGCCAAAGTCCTCTGGCACAGCCCGGATAATGGCCTGCTTCAGCGCTTCTATCCCCTCTCCTGTTTTGGCGCTGACGACAATGGGGCGCTCTCCCACCATGACTTCCGCCTTTTGCGACAGGGTCTCTACTTCCTCCGGACCACGCAGGTCCGCTTTATTGATGACGCCGACAACGGCCGTCTTGCGCTTTGTCAGCTCGGACAGCCACGCTTTTTCTTCGGACAGCTCCGGGCCGTCAAAAAGCAGCAGGGCCACATCCATCTTCTGCAAAGACTGCTTCGTTTTTTCTACCCGCATGGCGCCGAGCTGACCGTCGGTATCGTCAAATCCAGCGGTATCTACCAGCATACACGGACCGATCCCGTGGATCTCCATGGCTTTCTGCACAGGGTCCGTCGTCGTGCCGGCCACATCGCTGACCAATGCAACGTGTTGACCGGTGATCGCATTGATCAGGGACGATTTTCCGCTGTTTCGCTTGCCGTACAAGCCGATGTGGAGCCGGTTGGCGCTGGGCGTATTGGTAAGGCTCATCGTCATCCCTCTTTCTTAGAAGCGGAAGTCCCGCTTGCCTTCCAGCAGCTCGTTGATATACTGGGTCGCTCTGGCTTTGACCTTCGGGTTGGGGATCGTCTCCAATTCCTGCTGAATGACCTTTTCGCCCTTTGCCTTGGTGTCCGGAGAAGCGTAGTCCTCCAGGTATTCTTTCAGGGTCATGATGGCGTTGGGCTGACAGCAGTTGGCGATCTGACCAGACTTGACCAGCTGCATGAACCGGTCGCCGGTACGGCCTTCCCGGTAGCAGGCAGTGCAGAAGCTGGGCACATAACCCAGATCCAGCAGCCAGTTGACGATCTCGTCCAGCGTGCGGGTATCCTCCACATCAAACTGCTCGGTGGTATGGTCGTCTCCCTCTGGCTGTGCGTGCTCTGCATAGCCGCCAACGCTTGTCTTAGAGCCGCCGCTGATCTGGGATACGCCCAGATCCAGTGCCCGCTCCCGAGAAGATTTGGATTCTCTGGTGGAGATGATCATGCCGGTATATGGCACAGCGATGCGCAGCACTGCGACGATCTTTGCAAAGATGTCCTCGGAAATCGCATTTTCAAAATCCTGCACATCGATGTCATTGGCAGGACGGATTCTCGGCACACTGATGGTGTGTGGGCCAACGCCCCAGACTGCTTCCAGGTGCTCTGCGTGCATCAGCATACCGACAAAATCATAGCGGTACTTATCCAGGCCGAACAGTACGCCGATACCTACGTCGTCGATACCGCCTTCCATGGCCCGGTCCATAGCCTCGGTGTGATAAGCGTAGTTGCTCTTTGGACCCGTTGGATGGAGCTTTTCATAGGACTCCTTATGATACGTTTCCTGGAACAGGATGTAAGTGCCGATACCGGCTTCGTGAAGCTTGCGGTAATTTTCTACCGTAGTGGCGGCAATGTTCACATTGACCCGGCGGATGGCGCCGTTTTTATGCTTGATGCTGTAGATGGTCTTGATGCTCTCCAGGATATATTCGATGGGGTTGTTGACCGGATCTTCACCGGCCTCCAGCGCCAGGCGCTTATGGCCCATATCCTGAAGGGCGATGACCTCCTCCCTGATCTCCTCCTGGGTCAGCTTTTTGCGGCAGATGTCTTTATTTTTGTAGTGGTATGGGCAGTAGGTGCAGCCGTTGACGCAGTAATTGGAAAGATACAGCGGCGCGAACATGACGATGCGGTTGCCGTAAAACTTCTGCTTGATCTTTTTGGCCAGCGTTTCGATCCGACGGTTCAGATCCGGCAGGGTACATTCCAGCAGGACTGCGGCTTCCCGGTGGGTAAGGCCCTTGCAGTCCTCTGCCCGGTCCAGAAGGCCCTCGATCAATGCCCGATTTTCCTTGTTTTCCTGCGCATAGCGCAAAGTGTCCTGAATTTCCTGGTCGTCGATAAATTCTGTGGCGACTCTTGACTTTGGATTATACATTCCAAGTTCCCCTTTCAATTGCGTTTGTTTTTGTGATTACGCCTTGGTATACATTACTTTGACGTTGCTGTCCGGCACCATGCCCAATTTCCCGCACAGGGCACTGATGGTATCGTTAGGCGCGTCCACCACCACGCTGATGATGTGGACGTTTTTTTCCCGATAGGGCAGCCCCATCCGTCCTACCACATACTGGCTGTACTCCCCCAAGATCGCGTTGACCTGTTCGGCCGCATTGGCGTTGGAAAGCAATATGCCCACCAGCGCTACCCGACTGTCTGTTGCGTTACACAAACCGGCCACTCCCTTCTTTTGTCACAAAATTCCGATGAAAAGCAAACGCCCTGCGTTGCGGCACAACACAGAGCGATAGAATACATTGGAAAACCGTCCGTTTTCCCGCCGGATCTTCCGGGTGGAAACAGACGCTACCGTGCAGCTATCGCCTTATCGTTTGGAAGGATGCTCCCCCGCACAAGTCAGTACGATTTGCTTTTTGTCAGAAGCCTCTCCCCGCTTTCCGTGTTGGGAGATCCCCGCCCGGTCAGCGCTGTTTAGAAGCTGTTTCTATTATACCACGGCTTCTCTCTGTCGGCAATCCCTTTTTGCCCCTTGTGTAACCATATCACAAAAAAGGGAAGCATACTGATTGACAAGGTTTTACAAAATCCAGTATAATGAGAACGTAAAAACGTTTTACGATCTGTCTGCGCTTTCCCAAAGGAGCAAACGCAGTCCGAAACAAGAAAAAAGGAGAACATCGGACGATGAAAATAGCAACTTTACTCAATACTGACAAGCCTTGCGTTTCCTGCGAGATCTTCCCGCCAAAGCCCGGCGCCAGTCTGGACCGCGTCACCCAGGTGGTGGATGATCTGGCCAAAAGCAAGCCGAAATTCATCAGCGTGACCTATGGCGCTTCCGGCAGCAATTCCAACCGCACAGTGGAGATCGCCGCCGACATCCAGAACCGCCATCACATCCCGGCCCTGGCCCACATGACCTGCGTCTGCGCCGACGACCAAAAAATCGAGGAGACGCTGAAAGCTTACAAGGAAAACGGCATCGAAAACATTCTGGCGCTCCGGGGAGACCTTCCGCAGGATATGGACCCCACCGCGCCAAGACCATACCGCTATGCTTATCAGCTCATCGAGAAGATCAAAGCTACCGGCGATTTCTGCATCGGCGCCGCCTGCTATCCGGAAGGCCATGTGGAATGTGCCCGGAAAGAGGATGACATCGATCATCTAAAGCAAAAAGTAGACAGCGGCTGCGATTTCATGACGACCCAGATGTTCTTTAACAACGATATTTTATACCACTTCCTGTACCGCACCCTGGCAAAAGGCATCGACATCCCTGTGATCGCCGGCATTATGCCTGTGACGAACGCCGCTCAGATCGGTCGGATCATTTCGCTGTCCGGCACCTATCTGCCGCCCCGGTTCAAATCCATGGTGGAAAAATTTGAGCACAATCCGGAAGCCATGATGCAGGCAGGCATCGCCTACACCACCGAACAGATCATCGACCTGATCTGCAACGGCATCAACCGCATCCACATCTATACCATGAATAAGCCCGAGATCGCTGCGGCGATCTTCTCCAACCTCTCCTCGATCCTGGAAGACTAACGAAAAGGAACCCTGAAGCATGGAACTAAATCGAAAAGAAATTTACCGTTATCTGGGCTACAAAGGCAAAACGCCGGATGAAACCATCGCCCAGGCTGTGGAAAGCGCCGTATCGGAGCTGACCCGGGTAATGAAGCCGAAAGCGGTCAGCCGGCCGATCCGGATCACCCGGCCAGAAGAAAATACCGTGTGTCTCGATAACATCGTGGTCCACAGCAAAAGCTTGTATCAGCATCTGGATACCTGTGCAGAAGGCGTTCTGTTTGCCGCTACCTTAGGCGCACAGGTAGACCTGCTCATCCACCGCTACAACGTCCTGGACATGAGCAAGGCCGTCATCTTTCAGGCCTGCGCCGCAGAAGCCATCGAAGCCTTTTGTGACCAGGAACAGGACGCCATCGAGCAGGAAGCCCACAGCAAGGGACTTTATCTCCGGCCACGGTTCAGCCCCGGCTACGGAGATTTCCCCCTCCAGTACCAGCGGGAGCTGCTGCCGCTGCTGGATGCCCAGCGGCGCATCGGCCTGACCCGCACCGACAGCGATATGCTGGTACCGGAAAAATCCGTCACGGCGGTCATCGGCTTTACACCGGTGGCCACAAGCTGTCACATTTCCCGCTGCATGACGTGCAAAGCGAAAAACTGCCCTTTCAGAAAGGATTGAACCATCTATGAAACAACCAATCAGAGCGCTTCTGGGCAAGCGACTGGTGTTCTTCGACGGCGCTATGGGCTCCCTCCTCCAGCAGAATGGTCTGGTCGGCGGCGAAGCGCCAGAGCGCTGGAACATCTCCCATCCGGAAGTCATCCTGAATGTCCATAAAGCATATCTCAATGCCGGCTGCGACATCGTTAAGACCAACACCTTTGGCGCTAACAGCCTGAAATTTACCGACGACAGCTACACCGCCAAAGACGTCATCGGCGCTGCTGTTTCCCTGGCCAGAAAAGCGGTGAAAGAATGCGGCCACGGCTATGTCGCTATGGACATTGGCCCCTCCGGCAAGCTGATGAAGCCCCTGGGCGACCTGAGCTTTGACGACGCTTACGATCTGTTTACGGAAATGGCCGTCTGCGGCAAGGAAGCCGGCGCAGACCTGATCCTCATTGAAACCATGAGCGATACCTACGAGGTAAAAGCCGCTGTGCTGGCCGCCAAAGAAAATACCGATCTACCGGTCTTTGTGACCATGACCTTTGACGAGCACGGCAAGCTGCTGACTGGCGGCGACATCCCTGCTGCGGTAGCATTGCTGGAAGGCCTGGGCGTCGACGGCATTGGCTTTAACTGCGGCCTTGGCCCAAAGCAGATGAAGGAACTGCTGCCGGAGCTGCGGGAATGTGCTTCTATCCCGCTGGTCATCAACCCCAACGCCGGTCTGCCTAAGCTGGTAGACGGCAAGAACTGCTACGACGTCGGCCCGGATGAATTTGCTGCTTCCATGCAGGAAATCGCCGAGGGCGGCGCATGGGTCATCGGCGGCTGCTGCGGCACCTCCCCTGCCCATCTCCAAAAGATGATCGAGCTGTGCAAAGACATCCAGCCGAAGCCCCTCACCGACAAGAATCGTACCGTCGTTTCGTCCTATGCCCACGCCGTAACGTTTGGCGACCGGCCGGTCATCATCGGCGAGCGCATCAATCCTACCGGAAAATCCCGGTTTAAAGAAGCGCTCCGGAACCACGACATGGACTATATCCTGCGAGAAGGTCTCAGCCAGCAGCAGAACGGCGCCCACATTCTCGATGTCAACGTCGGTCTGCCGGAAATCGATGAAGTGCAGCTCATGGAGGACGCCATCGTTGCCATCCAGGGCGTCATCGACCTGCCCTTACAGATCGACACCACCAAGGTAGAAGCTATGGAACGAGCCATGCGCATCTACAACGGCAAGGCGCTGATCAACTCCGTCAACGGCAAGCAGGAGGTCATGAAAGAGATCTTCCCCCTGGTGAAGAAATACGGCGGTGTAGTCATCGCCCTGACCATCGACGAAAACGGCATCCCAGCTACTGCTGAAGGCCGTCTGGAGGTCGCCCGAAAGATCATGGAGACCGCTGCGACCTACGGCATCCCCAAAAAGGACATCGTTGTGGACGTACTGGCCATGACGGTCAGTGCTGAACAGCAGGCCGCACAGGTAACGCTGAAAGCACTAAAGCTGGTCCGGGAAGAGCTGGGCCTTTACACCAGCCTGGGCGTATCCAATATTTCCTTTGGCCTGCCCCAGCGGGAAAACATCAACACGGCCTTCTTCACCATGGCCATGCAGAACGGTCTCAGCGGCGCCATCATCAATCCAAACTCCAAGCCCATGATGGCGGCTTACTACGCTTATTGCGCCCTCACCGGCGTGGACCAGCAATGTATGGATTATATCTCCGTTTACGCTAACCAGCCCACCGCGCCTGCAACGTCTCAGGTATCTGGCGATATGACGCTGAGCCAGGCCATCATCAAGGGGCTTAAAGAAAGCGCCCACGCAGTAGCCGCAGAGCTGGTGAAAACAAAAGCGCCGCTGGACATCATCAACGACGAATTGATCCCGGCCCTCGACGATGTCGGCAAGAAGTTTGAGAAAGGAACGCTGTTCCTGCCACAGCTTCTCATGAGCGCTGAAGCGGCCAAAGCAGCCTTTGAAGCCATCAAAAAGCACATGATCACCATTGGTGCTTCTGAGGAGAAAAAAGATAAGATCATCCTGGCCACCGTCAAGGGCGATATTCACGATATTGGCAAAAACATCGTGAAGGTCCTGCTGGAAAATTACAGCTATGACGTCATCGACCTGGGTAAGGATGTACCGCCGGAGCTGATCGTGGAAACAGCCCTGGAGCAGGATGTAAAGCTGGTCGGTCTCAGCGCGCTGATGACGACTACCGTTGTCAGCATGGAGGAGACTATCCGGCAGCTCCACCGCCACAAGCCAGACTGTAAGATCATGGTTGGCGGCGCCGTATTGACGCCGGAGTACGCCGAAATGATCCACGCGGACTTTTATTCCAAGGACGCCATGGGCAGTGTGCATTACGCCAACCGTCTGTTTGGCAATGACGCGTAATGGAATTGATTTTCTCAAAAAAAGCAAAATCGTATTTAATCGTATTTATATTTTAAAAAAGCTTCGGTATTTTACCGAGGCTTTTGTTTTGCGATTTTTTATAATCACATAACAGCAAGAACCCCCAACAGTCAAGATAAGCGCATCTGACTACTGGGGGTTCTCAATTGTTCTCATTTTATTTTTTATATTGCTCCAGACGATCGCCGAAAGCCAGGCGCAAAATGCGCTCACTGGCGTGGCCATCACAGGCGGACATGAATTTTTCCCGGAAGGCTTTCACCGGCGTTAAATCCAAATCTTCAACATGGTGAAGCTGATCGATCAGCGCTTCCATGGTGTTCACCACCGGTCCCGGCGTCAAAGATTCATAATCGTAATAGAATCCGCGCCAGTCAAAATAATCATCCAGATCATAGGCATAAAACAGCATGGGCTTTTCAAAGAGAGAGTACTCAAAGATCAGCGAGGAATAATCTGAAATACACACATCGCTGACGCACAGCAGCTCCTCGATGGTCATCTCCTGGGTCACATCCTTGGCAAACGATCTATATTGCTCCGGGATGGGATGTATCTCCCGGATGAAAGGATGGTGCTTGATGAGCAGGACATACTCCTCGGAAAATGACCGGTACATGGCGTCCAGATCCAGTTTATCCGGCAGCACCGCATTGGCCGGACTGCCCCGGAAGGTCGGCGCATAAAGCAGCACCTTCTTCTCTGATGCGCCGGGCATGGCCCGCAGCAGACTCTGGCGGGCGTGCTCCCGTGTTTCCGGCCGATAAAACAGATCTGTTCGGGCTACGCCTACCGGAACGATCTTCTCCCGCTCATCCTCCAGATCCATCGCTTCAGCATAGGCCCAACAAACCTCCGGACTGCTGACGGTAACATAGTCGAGATTTTTATAGGATGGGAATCGCTTAGCCTGTTCCCGGGAATTTCCAAACTTTAACTCCGCCGTGCTCAGTCCAAACCGTTTGAAGGCGCCGCAGGCGTGCCAAAGCTGGATCACCGTCGTTTCCTTGCGGATGGGCACAGCGCTGATGACGTTACAAGCATCGTTGACAAAGATGACAGAGGCTGTTGCCGCATCCTTTAAAAATTCCAGGCTGCGCGTAAAATATTCTTTACCGCCGGCAAAGGAATACCGCAGAAAATGACAGCGTACATCAAGGTCGTATTCTGTCGTCAAAATATCATACAGCGGCTGAAACGTATTGGTGATATGATCGGTACGCATCTCCAGAAAAATCACCTTTTTCGGGCCTACCGGCGCTTTGGCATACTTTTCATACGTTTTCGGGAATGCCCCATGGATGGTGACATCCTTTACTTTTGTTTTGCATTTTGACAAAAATCCCGCCATAGTCTCCCCCGCTTTCTATCGCCGCACATCGATGACCAGGCCGCTGTGCTTTCCCAACAGCGTAGCAATGGACGCCCGGGCGACCTTATCCGCTTTCAGCAAAGTACTGTCGTCCTCAATGCCGAAATTCTTTACCCGCATAGCCGTTTTGGTCCGCTCCGGATTGATGCAGTTGACCCGGATCTGGTCATTGCTCCACTCCTGGGAAAGGGCCTGGACAAAGTTGACCACTGCCGCTTTCGACGAGGAATAGAGACTGTAGAACGGCCGTCCCAGCGTATAGGAACTGGAAGTAAAGTGCAGCAGCTGTCCGTGGCTCTCCTTTAAGTATGGATACGCACACTGGGAAACGTAGATCATCCCGCGGTAATTGATGTCGATCATGGTATCGATGCTCTCCAGGTCCATCTGGTGGAACGGTTCTTTTTTCAGGATGGCTGCCGATACCACAACGTAGTCGATGCGGCCTTCCCGCTCTGATACCTGATCAAAGGCTGCTCGGACGTCCTCCATTTTGCTGATGTCTGTCCCTGTGGTGGAACGGGAGAACGAATAAACTTTTGCGCCGTTTTCCTCGGCGATACGGCAGATCTCCGCGCCGATGCCGGAATTACCCCCAAAAACCATCAAACATTTGCCCTGCATCTGGGAGAAATCAGCAGTCTCATCGGCCTGCTCCGAATTGAGCTGGAACAGCTTATCGGTCAGGTACAGATCCTCAATATGGGTCAGCTTGATGTTTTTCCGGCGGCCATCGATGTTATGGACCGGCACTTGCGGCAAATATTTTTTCACCACGCCACAGTCATCGGTCGTTTTGAATTCCGGATCCTGCAGTGCCTTTTCGTAGGCCGAGGCAATGACCTCTAAATGGAACGCCTGCGGTGTCTGACCGTTATAGATCGTAGAACGGTCCGGCACATTGACAATCGTCTTTGTCTCCCGATCGATCTGAATGACGGTATCGGTGGCGGGGATCGCGACATCAATGGCGGAAAACCGCTCGAGCCCCTCCACGACCTCTATGATGATACTGTTGCTCACCAGCGGCCGCACCGAATCGTGGAAGATCAAATTGACCGGCTGGGCCTCCCCTTCATAGGCGCGGATAGCTGCCAGGCTGGACAGATACCGCTCATCGCCGCCGTTGAGGATCTTCTTGACCTTTTTCCAATTGTTGGTCATCACCATATTTTCCAGATTCTGCATATAGTTCGGGTGCATGACCACGGCAATTTCATCGATCAGACCGTTTTCCTCAAAGGCTGTAATCGTATGCTCAATGATGGTCTTGCCGGCCGCCTTGGCAAATTGCTTTGGCAGCTCTGTCTGGAACCGCTGTCCAACACCGCCTGCCAGCACGACCGCAACATTTTTCCGTTTCATCTTTTGCCACTCCATTTCGCAGATAGTAGTGTAATCGGTATTATTGTATCACAAATCCCCGCAAAAGCCAACTAAAAACAGGATGCCGCTGTTTTGGCATCCTGCTGTTTGTTATTTATCGAACTGCTTTCTCCGCTGCGTAGACTGGATAAACAGCTTCTTGATCGCTTGTGTATCTTCCCGGACGATGGTATCTTTCAACTCCTCCAGGGCGGCGATGAAATCGTCGATCTCTCCCACAAGATTTTTCTTGTTGAGGAAAAATAGCTCCGCCCACATGGTCTCGTTGATCTTGGCGATCCGGGTCAGATCCCGGAAGGAGTCTCCCGTATAATCCTTCAGATGGGTGGTATCATCGTTGGTATTCATCAGGCTGACCGCCACGGCGTGGGTCAACTGGGACACAAAGCCGATCATCTTATCGTGATCCTCCAGCGACAGCTCGGTAATGCGGCCAAAGCCCAACTGCTGTGCCAGAGATCTCGCCGCTGCAATCGCTTCTGGTGTGTTCTGTTCTGTCGGCGTCACGATAAAGTTCGCCCCGTGGAAAATGGCGGCGTCACTGTTTTGGACACCGTAGACCTCTCTGCCCGCCATAGGGTGAGACCCAATAAATTCCACATCCTTGCGCAGGAATGACTGGATCACATCAATGACGCCAGACTTGACGCCGGATACGTCGGTCAGCAGGGCGCCGGGCTTCATATACTGCTGGTTTCGGCGGACCCACTCGATCATGGTATGGGGATACAGGCCAAAGATGATCAGATCAGCTTTCCCGATCATGGCGCTGTCCTCTTCTATGGTGCCCTCGTCGATCATGTCGTGGGCCAGGGCATAGTCGATGGTGCTTTGGCTCCGGGTGATGGCCATCAGATTACAGCCGCTGGGCCGCAACCCTTTGGCATAGCTGCCGCCAATCAATCCCAGTCCTACAATGAGGACGTTGTCTTTTTCTCCAATCATGGTTCCAGCACCTCCACTTCACATCCAAGTTGTTCTAAGTCTCGGAAAAAGCCTGGGTACGATTTTTGAATACACTCTGCGCCGTCGATAGTGACAGGGAAACCGCCGCACATGGCCGCAATGGAAAGGCTCATGACGATCCGGTGATCCTTGTGGCCAAAAAGTGTTTCGCTGCCGTGGTATAATTTGCCGCCGTCGATGATCATCTCATCCTGAGTACTGCGGATCGAAACGCCCAGCTTGCGCAGTTCTTCTTCCATGGCCGCGATCCGGTCCGACTCTTTATAGCGCAGCCGGGCAGCATCGCAGAGGACTGTCGTCCCCTCTGCATACATGGCCAGCACCGTTAAGATCGGCCCCAGATCTGGGCAGTCACCGATGGAGATACGATGACCTGTTAGCGGCCGCTTCTCAATCGCATAGCCGCCGGGGATCTCCTCTACCCTGCCGCCGGCATCCCGAATAAAATCGAGGATCGCCCGGTCGCCCTGGCGGGAATCATGGCGCATCCCGATACAGCGGACATCCCGGCCCGCAGCGCCCAGCACAGCAAAAAAGGCAAGCTGAGAAAAATCGCCCTCTACCGTGTAATCCCGGGGCTGATACTGCTGATTGCCGGGGATCTGTAAGGTATACTCATCGGTGAAAAACGCTTTGACGCCAAATTGCGCCAGGACCTCCAGCGTCAGCAAAATATAGGATCGGGACGCAAACGGCGGACGCACCACAATGGTCGAGTCTCCTTGCAGCAAAGGCAGCGCAAAGAGCAGTCCCGTAATAAACTGAGAGCTGACGTTGCCGTCCAATTCATAGCGTCCGGCAGGCAGACGCCCCTCTACCAGGATGCGGTCATCCTGCTGTTCAAAGCGGAGGCCCCGCTCCCGAAACAGCGTTTCATAAATGCCCTGGGGACGCTTTAACAGCCGGTTGCGCCCGGTAAAGGAAACCGGCTTTCCCGACAGGCTGAAGATCGGGATGAAAAACCGCAGGGTGGAACCGGACTCGTTGCAGTCTATGGTATCGCTCTGCAAGGCGTGAAGATCCTGAATGCCTGTAATCGTCAGGGAATCCGCTTTTCGAGTGATCTTTGCGCCCAACTGCTCCATGCCATCGATGGTCGCCAAAATATCGTCGGAGTAATCAATGTTGTCAATATGGCTGACGCCTTGGGCCAAAGATGCACAGAGGATCGCCCGGTGCGCCATGCTTTTTGACGGCGGGATGCGCACCGTTGGCGTTTGTGCTATCGGCTTTGGAATGATCGTTACTTTCATAGCGCCGTCCTGTCTCAGATGTCTCTGCCGACAACCTGGGCGATCTTTCTGCCCTTTTCCACTACCTGAGCAAAGGCTTCCGGCGTCAGGGACTGTGCGCCGTCAGACCATGCTTTTTTCGGGCACTGGTGTACTTCGATGATGAGGCCGTCGGCGCCGGCGGCGATGGCTGCCAGAGACATCGCCTCCACCAGCTTGCTGTCGCCGGTACCGTGGGATGGATCGATGACGATGGGCAGGTGCGTCTTGTTCTTCAAAATCGGGATGACGCTGAGGTCCAGCGTATTACGGGTGTACCGCTCAAAGGTCCGGATGCCCCGCTCACACATGATGACGTTCTCGTTGCCGCCGGCCATAATGTATTCTGCCGCCATGATCCACTCCTCAATGGTGTTGGACAGGCCCCGCTTTAAGAGGACCGGCTTCTTTGTCTTGCCCAGTGTTTTCAGCAGGTCAAAGTTCTGCATATTCCGGGCGCCTACCTGGATCAAATCGACATACTCTTCAAACTCCGGCAGCTTGTCCGCGCTCATCATCTCGCTGACGACCGGCAATCCGGTCTTTTCCCGTGCCTCTGCCATGTACTTCAGGCCCTCGGTGCCGAGGCCCTGGAACGCATATGGAGAAGTTCTCGGCTTGTAAGCGCCGCCCCGGAGCATTCGGCCGCCGGCTGCCTTTACCTTTTCAGCGATGTCCAGTGTCAGCTCCTCGCCTTCAATGGAGCAGGGGCCGCCGATCATGACGACTTTTTCCTTGCCGCCGATCTTTACGCCGGCTACATCCACCACCGTATCCTGGGGATGGAACAGCCGGTTGGCCTTTTTATACGGCGCAGCGATCCGCGTCACCTCATCGACATAAGGATTGGCACGGATGGTTTTCTCATCCACTCTGGTGGTATCGCCCACAAGGCCGAACACGTCGTAGTCTGTACCGTGGATCCGGTTGACTTCAACGCCCAGCCCTTCTAAGCTTTTAATAAAGCTCTGCACTTCTGCTTCCGGTGTATTTTTCTTTAATGAAATGATCATTTCTTTGATTCCTTTCTATGTTCTGTTAGGTGTCCTGTGTCAGCTTTTGCCGCAGGACCTCGATGGCTGTATGATAGCCGTCGATGCCCTCGCCCATGACCGTATGGAAACAAGCCATTCCCGCATAGGAGATCTGCCGAAAGTCCTCCCGCTCCCGGACGTTGGAAATGTGGATCTCCACTGATGGGATCGACACCGTTTTCAGCGCGTCGAGGATCGCCACGCTGGTATGGGTATAAGCTGCCGGATTGATAATGATGCCGTCTACCTTGCCGTAGGCTGACTGGATCTTATCGACCAAATCGCCCTCGTGATTGCTCTGGTAAACTTCTGTTTCAAAGCCAGCCTCTGCCCCCCACGTTTTGATTTTTTCCACAAGCTGCGGGTAAGTGGTCCGGCCGTAAATATCCGGCTCCCGGACGCCCAGCATATTGAGATTAGGTCCATTGATTACCAATAATTTCACGGTATCCCTCCAAAATGTCGCCCATGAGCTGATCTATATCCTCCTGGCTCGACGTATCCTCGTCATAGTTGTTTTCAACGCGAACATCCCCGTAGGACAGGTACAGGGGATACCGCTGCTTATACAGTTCCGCCACGGCTTCCTTGCTGGAGGACAGCGGACGGTCATGGGTAGAGAGGAGCTTATTTAACTCCCGGTCGATAAAGACCACCACGCCGTTTTGCTTCAGGCGCAGGATATTTTCCGGGTTTTTGATGGCGCCGCCGCCGGTAGCGATGATCTGACGGTTCTTCTTTGCCACATCAGCGATGACTTCGCTTTCCAGCTTGCGGAAGTACGGCTCGCCAAACTGCTCGAAGATCTCCCGGATCTCCATGCCGGACCGCTCCACGATCAGCGCGTCGATGTCCACAAGGGTCTTGTCCACATAATTTTGCAGCTCTGTTCCCACAAAGGTCTTGCCGCAGCTAGGCATACCAATGAGGACGATATTGCTCAGATCCTCGGTCAGTTCCCGCTGGATCTCCCCGATGCGGCTGTCGTCGATGGTGGTGGAGAGAAAATGCTCTACGGCGTATTTCGCCTGGGCCACCAGCATCTCCAAACCGTTGACGGCAGTCATGCCCATCTCCTCGGCCTGCTTCAGCAGACGGGTCTTGAGCGGGTTGTAGATCACATCGAAAACAGCCTGGCAGGCAGTAAAGTTCCGCAGATCCAAAAGGCAGTCGTCTACATTGGGGTACATCCCGCAGGGCGTTGCGTTGATGATAATATCCACGTCGTAGTAATCGGGAATATCCGAAAAGGCAATGACGTGCTCGCCATTTTCGTCAGAGGCTTTCATGTCGGCGATGATGGTCCGCTCAGCGCCCAAATGGTGGATGACCGCCTTGACCGCCTGTGCCGCACCGCCGTTGCCCAGCAGAAGAATATCCTTCCCTTGAAAATCTACGCCGTGGGACTTAACACTGTACAAAAAGCCAGTAAAGTCGGTATTGTAGCCCTTCAGCTTGCCGTTTTGGTTGACGACCGTATTGACAGCGCCGATCTTCTTTGCCGATTCGTCAATCTCATCGAGATAAGGCAGCACTGCCTTTTTATAAGGAATGGTCACGTTGATGGCCTTAAATTCCTTTTTCTGCATAAAGCCGTCCAGCTCGTCCTTTGCCAGGGGACAAAGGTCATAAGTATAGTCCGCCAGCTTCTCATGAATCATCTTCGAAAAGCTATGTCCCAGCTTCTCGCCAATTAAACCGTATTCTATCATTGTGTTCCCTCTTTCTCTTCCTTCGGCTCCATCCAGGTGTAGCCGTATCGCTCACAGAATAAATCGACCAGGCCGATGGCCACTACGCTGTCCACAACCACTCGTGCCCGGTGGATAATCGCCGGGTCATGGCGTCCATGGATGGTCAGCTTGGCGTTTTCGCCCTTGCGGTAGTCCACCGTGTCCTGCTCCTGATAAATAGACGGCGTTGGCTTGATGACCGTCTGGATGCGCAAAGGCATTCCATTGGTGATGCCGCCGTTGATCCCGCCGTTATGATTTGTTTTTGTCACGATCTTGCCGTTTTCCACGGCAAAGGCATCGTTGGCCTCGCTGCCGTAAAGATCCGCAAAGCCAAAGCCTTCGCCAAAGGCCACGCCCTTTACTGCCGGCACACTGAACAGCAGTCCGGAAAGCACGCTTTCCACCGAGCCAAAAAACGGCTCGCCGATAGCTGTCGGCATCCCGACAACGACGGTCTCCAGCACGCCGCCTACAGAGTCGCCCTTCTTGTGAGCATCCTCGATGAGCGATACCATCTTTTCACCAGCTTCCGCAGAAATCGTCGGGAAATACCGCTCGTTCAGCAGGGCGGCAGCTTGTAAAATCTCACCTTGGTCATTGGAAAAGGGAATGTCCTCAATGCCCTTGCAGGTGCGGATATGGCTGGCCACAGTAATGCCCTTGTCCCGCAGGATCTGCAAACAGATCGCCCCGGCCGCCACCAGCGGCGCGGTGATCCGTCCGGAAAAATGGCCGCCGCCCCGGTAATCCTGATAGCCGTGGTACTTTTCAAAGGCCGTAAAATCGGCGTGGGAAGGCCGTACCAGATATTTTGTCGCCTCGTAATCCTTGCTGTGCTGACTCTGGTTGCGGATCAGCAGACAAAGCGGTGTTCCCGTCGTGCGGCCCTGGAACACGCCGCTGACGATCTCAAACTGATCGCCCTCCTGCCGCTGGGTGGAGATCTTCCCCTTTGGCTTGCGCTTATCCAGCTGCCCGTTGATGAACGCCATGTCCAGCTCGATACCGGCGCCGAGGCCGTCGATGACAACGCCGATGGCCGGGCCATGAGATTCGCCAAACAGACTGATCTGGAGGTTATTGCCCCATGTATTTTTCATTGCGCATTCCTCCCTCTCACTGGACCTTACGCAGATATTGATGCAGATCTTCAGTATCGATCTTCTCCAAACGAGCATGACCGGCTTCCTTTACTTTTACAATGGTGATGGTGTTGCCCTGGACCTTTTTGTCTCTCGTCATCACCTGGTAAACCGCGTCGGGGTCATAGTCGATCTCGCTCTTTAACCCCAGCTTTTCATAGATCCTCTGCACACGCTGCCGCAGAGCTTCGTCCTCCAGCATGGGCATCATGCCGATGGCTACGCACTCACCGTGAAGCAGATCGTGCAATCCGTAGACCGTTTCGATGCCGTGACCCAAAGTGTGGCCAAAATTGAGGATCTTGCGCAGATTCTGCTCCTTTTCATCCTTCTCCACCACATCCTTCTTCACCAGCAGAGACCGATAGATGATCTGATCGATGACATTCTCTGGATCGTTTTGCTCAAACAGATCCAGGATAGACGCATCGTAAATGAGACCAGCCTTGACTGCTTCCACCAGACCGTTAGCGAAGTGACGCTTGGGCAACGTTTTTAATGTATCCGGATCAATGAGGACGACACTAGGATGATAAAAGCTGCCCACGATATTTTTGACGCTCTCCAGATTGATGGCCACCTTGCCGCCAATGCTGCTGTCGATTTGCGACAGCGTGGTGGTGGGGATGCCGATAAATTCAATGCCCCGCAGGTAGGTGGCCGCCACAAAGCCGGACAGATCGCCGATGACGCCGCCGCCCAGGGCAATGATCAGGTCTGTTCTGGAAAAACCCAGCTCCAGCAGCTTTTTGCAAAGGCTCTCATAAACGGGAAAGCTCTTGGCGCCTTCGCCCTGCTTTACCACCACAGAATAGCCCTGCGGGCACTGGGACAGCACTGTGTCCACATACTGCTGCGGCACGCCGTCATCGCTGATGACCAGCACTTTTCGGTTTAAATTGGTATAGTCACCAATGCGGCGCAGCATACCGTGTTCAATGATAATATCGTAGCTTTTATGGGTTAGATTCACTCGCAGCTCCATGTTCTTCCTCCAGACTGTTTCTTTTCATCACGGAAAATGGCCATGATGCCCTATTTTCATGGAATATTATACTATATCCCCCAGGGAAAAATCAATATTTGTCTCTAGTATACCATATCCGCTTCGGGATTTCAACGCTTTAAAGTGTAAAAATCATGGGTTTTCTCAATAGATTTTCCGCAAAATAAAAAGCGTGAGATGCTCCTCTCACGCACAAAATCCGTTAAGCGCTTTCGGATCCCTCTCCCGCAAGGGAAGGATGGTCGCCGGAAAGCGATCCGGTTAAATCGGTGACGCCCAGATATTCCTCCAGGCAGATCCCCTGCTCGGTGATCTCCTTAGCTGCCTTTTTGCCCACATAGCGAAAGTGCCACGGCTCATACACCACGCCGGTAATGTGTTCCTTGCCCTTGGGGTATCGCAGGATAAAGCCATACTTGTAGGCATTTTTCGCCAGCCATTTGCCCACATCGGTCTTTGCAAAGGACTCCTCCAGCGCCATGTTCCCGTCAGCGATCATATCCAGCGCCAGCCCCGTGTGATGTTCACTGGTGCCAGGCTCAGCCACCTCTTGCTTTGCCAGCGCTTTGGCCTCCGCCTTTGTACAGCCTTCCTCCAGATGCTCCCGGACCTCCAGATTGAACAGCTCTGTCTGCCACTTTACGTCTCGATAAGCGGAAGAAACCCCCGGATGATACCCCTCCTTTTCGCAGTCCTCCAGCATGGCGATCACTGCGCTGTAAATGCGCTTATCCACCGACTGGCCGCCGGGAATCGTTTTGGTCTTGACGGTAAAGTCATCCGGCAGCTTGTGCTGCCCATTGACCAGGATCAGATTCCACGCACTGGCATCTACCGTGTTGGAACCGGTGTTCTCGCTGCTGATGGATAAACTGCTTTCCTCGTCAGACGTACTGGCAACAGTACCGCAGCCGCCCAGCACTACTGCGCTCAGCAGCACTGCGGCAAGCACGGGAATCAGTCTTTCCCTGGGTCTAAAACGGGTTCCTCGTTCCATGGGTCTCTCCTTTTCAATGTCGATCTGTATTTTCCATTTTCATTATAATATCCGAAAGTGCGCGTTCTATCAACAAACTGTAAAGAAAAAATCACAGTTCTTTAACCGCTTTCCGGACAATTGGAAAGCACGGATGATTTTCCGCTTCTGCCATTTTCCAGCGTTTTGTCAGTAAATCGTACATTTTAGATAAAAAAACGAAAAACGATGTCAAAATTTCGGCACATCTCTTGACTTCTGCGGAAAAAAATACTATACTGAATTTGACTTTAACAGTGAAAAGCGTCTACGCTTTAAATGGTTAAACTATTTTGCGCAAGCAATTGCTATGGGGGATTTTTTATGTTAGTTTGGATCATCCTGATCGCCTATCTCGTCTTGATGATCGGCATTGGCGTCTATTGCAGAAAAAAGGCGTCCAATGTATCCGACTTCGTTTTAGGCGGCAGAAACCTGGGCGCCTGGTTTACGGCCTTCGCCTACGGTACGTCTTATTTTTCCGCCGTCGTGTTCATCGGCTATGCCGGTCAGTTCGGCTGGAACTACGGTATTTCCGCTACCTGGATCGGCCTGGGCAACGCCTTTATCGGCAGTATGCTGGCCTGGCTCCTGATGGGCAAGCGTACCCGTATCATGTCAAAGCATCTCAATGCTTCAACTATGCCGGAATTTTTTGAGCATCGCTACGGCTCTAAGGGGCTCAAGATCACTTCCTCCGGCATCGTGTTCGTGTTTCTCATCCCGTACACCGCCTCTGTCTACAACGGTCTTTCCCGACTGTTTGAGATGGCCTTCGGCATTCCTTATGAATACTGCATCATCGGCATGGCTGTACTGACGGCCGTGTACGTCATCCTCGGCGGCTACATGGCCACCGCCATCAACGACTTTATCCAAGGCATCATTATGCTGGCGGGCATCGCCGCTGTCGTCATCTTTGCCGTGGCAAAGCAGGGCGGTCTCTTTACCGCTTTGACCAAGCTGGGCGAAATCTCAGACGGTGTCCCGGCAGGCAGCCTCAACTCCATCTTCGGGCCAGACCCCATCAATCTGCTGGGCGTCATCATCCTCACCTCTCTCGGTACCTGGGGATTGCCTCAGATGGTGGGTAAATTCTACGCCATCAAGGACAACAGCGCCATTAAGCGGGGCACCATCATTTCCACTCTGTTCGCCCTGGTCGTTGCCGGCGGTTCCTACTTCCTCGGCGGCTTTGGCCGGCTCTACACCACAACAGACGCCATCACCAACCCCGCTACCGGCAAGCTGGTCTATGACAGCATCATCCCAACGATGCTCCAGTCCGCTCTGCCCGATATTCTCATGGGCATCGTGGTCGTTCTGGTGCTGTCGGCGTCGATGTCCACCCTGTCCTCTCTGGTGCTGACGTCCAGTTCCACGTTGACCATCGACATGATCAAGCCCGTAGTGGAACGGAAAAAGCCCATGAGAGAAAAGACCCAGGTCCTGCTGATGCGGATCTTCATTGCCGCCTTCCTGGTCCTTTCCGTCATCATCGCCCTGAACCCCAACACCTACATTTCCACGCTGATGTCCATTTCCTGGGGCGCACTGGCCGGTGCATTTTTGGCGCCGTTCCTCTACGGCTTGTTCTCCAAGAAGATCACCCGTGCCGCCGTCTGGGCTTCCTTTATCTCCGGCGTGGGCATCACCGTTGTCCATATGTTCCTGTTCAGCCTGGGCCTGTTCCCCGGACTGGTAGAAGCCGTCAAAGCGCTCAACTGCCCACTGAACCTGCTGTCGCCCATCAATGCCGGTGCTTTCGCCATGCTGGTAGGCCTGGTGTTGGTCCCGCTGGTCAGCCTGTTCACCAAAAAACCCGAAAAAGAAGTGGTGGACTATGCCTTTGAGGGCTACAACAGAGATATTTAAGGCCGAGAAAATTTGACAATTTTCCTGTCAGATGGATGCAATTTTCCATCGACTGTGCTACAATGAATGAGGTGGGTTACGGCCTGCCTCATTTTTGCGATTCCGGCAGTCTTGAGAAAAGCTGCTGCTTGATACAGAGAAAGGGGGATTTGCAGCTCTGCTGCAAAGATAGGAATCATGTTTTTTCAAAAGGAAATCGAAACCGCTCCGCGAAGTGAGATCGAGGCGCTGCAACTGAATAAACTGAAAGCGCTGGTCAAATACTGCTATGACAATGTACCGTTTTATCACAAGCGCCTGACAGAAGCCGGTGTGACGCCGGACAAGATCAAGGTGCTGTCAGACATCCAGTACATCCCGTTCACCACTAAGGACGACATCCGGGACAACTATCCTTTCGGCCTGTTTGCCGCGCCCATGAAGGACATCGTCCGGATCCATGCTTCTTCCGGCACCACCGGCAAGCCGACCGTTGTGGGTTATACCCGTGAGGACCTGGATATGTGGTCTGACTGCGTTGCCCGTCTCTGCGTGGCCGCCGGCGCAACAGAGGATGACATCGTACAGATCGCCTTTGGCTACGGTCTGTTTACCGGCGCACTGGGACTGCACTATGGTCTGGAAAAAATCGGCGCCACAGTCATCCCTACCTCCAGCGGCAACACGGAAAAACAAGTGATGCTGATGAAAGACTTCGGCACCACCGGACTGGTCAGCACGCCGTCCTACGCCCTCTATATTGGAGAGGTGGCCGAGCGCATGGGCATCCACACCGAAGATTTAAAGCTGCGGCTGGGCCTGTTCGGCTCTGAGGGCTGCACCAATGAGATGCGGGATCAGATCGAAGCCCGGCTCCACCTGTTCGCTACCGACAACTACGGCATGAGCGAACTGGTCGGCCCCGGTGTTTCCGGCGAATGCCAACTGCGCCAGGGAATGCACATTGCCGAGGACCACTTCCTGCCGGAGATCATCGACACAAAGACCGGTCAGGTACTGCCCCACGGCGAGACCGGTGAACTGGTCATCACAACGCTGTCCAAGCGGGGCATCCCGATCCTGCGCTACCGGACAAAGGATATTTCCCGCCTGAACTACGAGCCGTGCGAATGCGGCCGCACCCACTGCCGCATGGACAAGATCAAGGGCCGCACCGACGATATGCTGAAGATCCGCGGCGTCAACGTGTTCCCGTCCCAGATCGAAAGCGTCATCATGACGATCCCACAGATCGCGCCTCACTATCAACTGGTCGTCGACACCAACGGCGTTCTCGACACGTTGGAAGTCCGGGTGGAACTGGCAGACTCTTCCCTGCTGGACCGCTTCAGCGAACTGGAGGACCTGAAAAAAACGATCCATCACAAGCTCCAGACCGTACTGGGCATCAACTGCAAAATTTCCCTCTTAGAATATCAATCCATCGAGCGCACTGCCGGCAAGGCAAAGCGCATCATCGACTTGCGCAATAACGGGAGGATCATTTAATATGGAGATTCAACAGCTTTCCATTTTTCTGGAAAATAAAACAGGCCGTCTGTCTGCCGTGACAAAGGCACTGGGCGACGGCGACATCAACATCCGGGCAATGTCCGCTTCTGATACCATCGACTACGGCATCCTTCGCATCATCGTCGATAAGCCGGAGCTGGCGCTGGAAAAGGTCCGTGACGCCGGGTTTACCGCATCGCTGACAAAAGTGGTGGCCATCGGCATCTCTGATAAGCCCAGCGCTTTGGGGCAAGCTATGGAGTTGCTGCGGGACCATCATCTCAGCGTGGAATATCTCTATGCCTTCACCAATCAGGAGCATTTGGCTTATGTCATCCTGCGGCTGGACGATAATGAAACAGGCGCTAAGGTGCTGGCGCAAAACGGTATTCGGGTCATTGCTCAGGAAGAGCTGGGCACCATCTAAATTCATCTAATCCATTGAAAATGGCAAAACAAAACCGCTATCGGCGCTAGAACAGAGCCGACAGCGGTTTTTATTTTTGTTACAGGTCTTTTACGGGAAGATCAACGTCCATAATGCTGACAGGGGCAGCGCTATGACAAATGACGGCAGCATATTGAGCACCTTAAACGGCTTGATCTCCGCAATACGCAGCCCCACCGCCAACGTGGTCAGCCCGCCGACAGCAGAAAAATCCCCCAGCATTTCCGGCGTTGTCAAGGGAATGATAAAGGACGCGCAGAAAAACAGACCGCAGAAAATGGCACACTGGGGAAACGAAATAAACGCCACCAAATACCCCAGGGACGCAGCAAAGATCAACGCCGTGAAAAAATCCAGGATGCCTTTTGTGATCATTACCGTCGGGTCTCCGGTCATGCCCTCATTGAGGGAACCGAAAATACCGGTGCCGCTAAAGCAGAACAGGGCCAGCACCGCCAAAAAGCGGTCCATAAAGTTGTCCTGCTGAGCACCTGTTTCCGCATTCGTTTTGGTCAGCTTTCGCCGAAGCAGGTCGCACAGGGAACCGATCCGTTTTTCCAAATTGAGAAATTCCCCGATGATGGTGCCGATCAGCAAAGATAACACCACGACGGGAATGCTATGATATTTCATCACCAGCGTAATGGCTAATCCCATGGCCGCAATGCCGAAAACAAGCATCATTGATTTTCGGATCTGCTCCGGGATATGATGACCGACAGCGCCGCCAATGAGGCCGCCTACCAAAATACAACTGGCATTGACCAAAATTCCGACCGGCATCTAGTTCACGCTCCGTTTCTTCCCTGTTGATTCTTTTTTATGATAGCACTTTAAATCAATAAATTCAAGAGATCCCATAAAATTTTCCGGTCGTATTTCGTCGTCCCTGCTCCACACTATGGGCAAGGAGGTGAGATCATGTCGTCAGACAGCTACCATTTGAATTTAGACGCACTCATCGAGGAAGATCTGAGCAGCTACGAATATTACGTCAGTCTCCCGCCGGAAGTGAAGCGCAAACTGGAAACCGTTGACATCCACACCATGCGCGATCTCCAATCTGCCGTGGACCGGTTCCAGGAAGGAGGAGGTGACATCCATGGATGACCTTCCCTTAGGCTTTGCCATGTCCCTGGCTCAGCATCCCGATTCCATGGCGTATTTCGCAAGGCTCACAAAACCTGAGCAGCAATCCATTTTGGAACAGTTGCATCAGATCCAATCGAAGGAAGAAATGCGAGCTTTCGTGGAATCACTGCCGAATCGTCCCTGATCGATCATCGAACTGTATGGAAAACGGATCGTGCACTGGGTTTCCCGCCGCGATCCGTTTTTCTTTGCAAATTTTTTGAAAAGTTTTCAAATTCCTCCGTTTTTGTTGCGCTTTTGTTGCACTCCGTTTGCGATAATGGAAGCAGCAACAAAGCAAAAACATTTGAGGAGGCTTTTTATGTACATCATTGAAAAAATTTTTCCGGAATTTGCGGGACAGCCTTGGGCAGTCATCATCACCGGCCTGTCCGTTGCGGCGGCTATCTGGATCCTGCAGATCATCTCCTGGTGGAAGGTCTTTCGCAAAATGGGCGAGCCTGGCTGGAAGTGCATCATCCCCTTCTACGGCGAGTACATCCTGTTCTCCCGCTGCTACAGCGTAAAACGCTACTGGGAGTATCTGGTCTGCGACCTCGTATTGTGGATATTCCAGTTTGAGTACTTCATCAACATCCAGGGCGTCGTCTGGGAAATCATCCTGGGCATCGTCGCCGTCATCCTCTGCATCTGGTACATCATCATTGAGGTTCGGCTCACCCAGAAGATCTCCTACGCTTTCGGCCACGGCGTCGCCTTTGGCCTAGGCATCTACTTCTTCAACTTCATCTTCATGCTGATCCTCGGTTTCGGCAAGTCCAAGTACCTGGGCAATCAGGTGCCCTACGGCAAGCATCTCGAATCTTAACCACGGAAAATCCCGCAGGCAAATCCTGCGGGATCTCTTTTTGCAGATGATTTAAATGGATTCCGTCTCGCCGGTGCTCTGGCGCTCCATTTCCAGGAACTGGGCGGCATAACGCTCCACGTCGTTACGGGCCAACAAGGCGAAAATCGAGCCGATGATGCCTGTTAAGCCGCTGCACAGAATGTTGACAACCAACAAAGCTACGGTTTTCCCTACAGGACGAAAATGGGCAACGATCCCCACCGGACACTGGCGGATCTTCTTGATATACGCAAAATTCTTGATGGAGGAGACAAAATTGGGAATGGACACGCCGATGAAAAACAATCCCAAAAGAATACAGAAGATCGCCCCAGCCCATACAAGGGCCACCTCGTCCGAATACCGGACAGAGGCAGAATAAGCGCTGGACCGGATCCGATGCGCCTCTGTGCTGGACAGCACGGTGCCGACGATCCCCAGTGCGGTGAAAACAAGGCCAGCAAGCGCTTGCAGACCAGCGGTGATCACCAGGAGGATCGCGCTGATCCGCAGCTTACTGCACAGATTTTTCAGCAACATTTCTGGTCCGGAGGTGTACATCGGATAATATCCCTGTGGGGGATTCGGAACAGGTTCACCTGCTGGAGAACCGGTCGTTTCGGACTTGTGGCCCGGCTGTGTGACGACCATGGACGCACCGCAATGGGGACAAAACCGACAACGGCGCTCCGGCTGATAACCGCATCTGGCGCACCGAGACAGCAGGACTTCCTCGTCTGCCGGCACATCGGCAATGGGACAGCCGCATCTTGTGCAGAACTTCGTTTCGTCTGCCATGGCGCTGCCACAGGATGGACAATGTTTCATCATGATTCCTTCTTTCCTCTGGTAATTTCGTATTGCTATCATACCATAGATCGAAAGATGCCACAAGATACAATTTCACCAGTCTTTTATAACGCTCTGCGCAAAACAAAAAGTGCCGAACCGCCTAGCAGCTCGACACCGTTGTTTTGTTATCTTGTACCCCTGGTGCGCAACAGCAACAGATTGTGGGGATGACGATAATCTGGGTCCGGATTCGCGTCAACGGTCAGCAGCGATACCCGCTGTGCTGCCCGTTTTTTCGCCTGCTCCCGCAGGATCAGCTCCCATTTTCCCGTTTGCGGAAAACTTTTACGAAACACGCCAATACACTCCATTCCTTCCTATTCTCATCACATTCGGCGCCGGTGATGTATCGACATCATACCACAAATCACGACAAAGAAAAAGCGAAATCAGAAGTAATTCCATCGATTTTCGGAATGTTTATCTATTCTTTACAAAGAGACCATTTGTTCGCTCCTTTTGCCAACTTTCCCTATCCTTCTTTAGCTAAATCGACTAAAAAATTGGTATTTTTTGTCACTATGATAGCAAAAAAAGACAAATTCAGCAAAAGCGCTAAATTCGTCTCCTTTTCTCTATCTATAATGGACAATTGCGGGATTTTTTTGCCATAACAGGTTAAACCTGCCAGCCGTTGAGATATGCTTCCTGCTCCGGTGTCAGCTTGTCGATGGAAAATCCCCAGAATTGCAGCTTCCGAGAAGCAACATCCAGGTCGATCTCCCGCGGAACACGGATGATCTTCTTTGTCAGGTGGTCTTTGTTTTTCACCAGGTACCGGGCACTGAGCGCCTGAATCGCAAAGCTCATGTCCATGATCTCCGCCGGATGGCCATCGCCAGCCGCAAGATTGACCAGTCGGCCCTCGCCAATAACATAAAGCCAATTGCCGTTTTCCAGCTTGTAACCCTGAATGTTCTTCCGGGCCAGCTTTGTCTCCACAGCGATCTTTTGCAGCGTTTTTACGTCTACCTCTACGTCAAAGTGGCCGGCATTGCACATGATCGCGCCGTCCTTCATCACACGGAAAGCGTTTTCTGTAATGACGTCTCGGCAGCCCGTCACAGTGATGAAGAAATCACCGATCTTGGCAGCCTCCTCCATGGGCATCACTTTAAAGCCATCCATGACCGCTTCCATGGCCTTGATGGGGTCGATCTCCGTGATGATCACAGAAGCGCCCAGTCCTTTTGCCCGCATGGCAACGCCTTTGCCGCACCAGCCATAGCCGGCAACGACCACATTCTTTCCGGCAACGATGAGGTTCGTTGTCCGGTTGATGCCATCCCAAACCGACTGGCCTGTTCCGTAACGGTTATCAAATAAATGTTTGCAGTCTGCGTCATTGACCAGCATCATGGGGAATTTCAGCTCCCCGGCTTTATCCATGGCAATCAGCCGCAGGATACCCGTCGTTGTTTCCTCACAGCCGCCGATCACATCCGGGATCTTCTCCGGATACTCGTTGTGAATGAGGTTGACCAGATCGCCCCCATCGTCAATGATCAAATTAGGGCCGGCCTCGATGACCTGCCGGATATGGGCCTTGTACTCTTCATCGGTAGCATTGTACCAGGCGTAAACATTCAGGCCGTCGTGGACCAGTGATGCGGCAACGTCGTCCTGGGTGGACAACGGATTGCTGCCGGTAATATACATTTCCGCGCCGCCGGCGGCCAATACCTTACACAGGTAGGCAGTCTTTGCTTCCAGATGAATGGAGAGGGCGATCTTCAGTCCCCGAAAGGGCTGTTCGGCAGAAAATTCTTCTTCCAGATTGCGCAGCAGATCCATGTTCTGCTTTACCCACTCGATCTTCCGCTGGCCGCTCTCCCATAAATTGATGTCTCGAATTGCACTGCTCATTGTGCTTCCTCCTATCGTTGTACCCGCTCCAGCGCTTCCTGTGCTTTGCGGTAAAGTTCTGTTTCGTCTACCATGGTCAATCTGCCCTGCTCTACGACAACGCATCCGCCCACCAGGACGGTATCTACTTCTGAACCGTTAGCGGAATACGTCAGCGCTGCCGGCAGGTTGTGGCGGGGGCAGAACTGGGGCCGGTTGAGATCCAGCAACACCAGATCTGCCAGATAGCCAACTTCGATCTTGCCGCAGTTTAATCCCAGCGCTCTAGCACCGCCGGAAGTCGCCATACGCAGCACATCTTGACCGCTGACTGCCTGGGCATCTTCGCCAGTGCCCTTGTGGATCAAGGCGGTAAAATTCATCTCGCTGAACAAATTGAGGCTGTTGTTGCTGGCGGCGCTATCGGTACCGAGGCACAGCGCAACGCCGTTATCCTCCATGGCTTTTACCGGAGCAAAGCCATTGCCCAGCTTCATGTTGCTTTTGGGATTCAGCGCCACAAACACGCCTTTCTCCGCCAAGATCTTCTGGTCGTCCTCTGTCACATGAACGCAATGGGCCGCTACTGTAGGATGGTCAAAAAAGCCCAGATCATTTAAATAGGCAACCGGCGTCTTGCCGTGTTTTGCAAGGCACTGCTCCACTTCGTTCCTCGTTTCTGACAAATGAATGTGCAGCGGCAGTTTCCATTCCGACGCTTTTTCCAGCACGATCTGCAAATAATCGGTATCGCAGGTATAAATGGCATGAGGGCCCAAGCGGAAGGAAAGATTAGGGCAGTCCAGAAACTGCTCCATCTCCGCTCTGGCCTCTGCCAATCGTTGGGCGCCGCCTGCGTCATTTCCCTCGCCTACCAGTCCACGGGAGATGACGCCGCGCATACCGGTATCCACAGCGGCCTGGGCCGTTTTGCCCTGGAACATGTGCATATCCAAAAACGTAGTTGTGCCGGTTTTCAGCATCTCTGCGCAAGAAAGCATTGCGCCCCAATAGGCATCCTCCGGCGTCAGCTTATCCTCCAGCGGCATGATGCGCCGGAACAGCCAATCGTCAAAGGCAATGTCGTCAGCCAAGTTTCGGAACAGCGACATATAGGTATGGGTATGGCAATTGACGAGGCCGGGCATGACCAGCTTCTCTTTCGCATCGATCACCTGCTCCGGCTGAAAACCCTCCGGTCCTTTCCCAATGGCAACGATCTTGTCGTCTTGCAGGAACAGATCCGCCATCTTCGTTTCAAAGCCCGCTTTTGTTTCCAGCAGGAGCAAGCCGTTTTGTATGACAGTATTCATGGCGTCACCTTACAGCTTGCGGGCGGTTTCTAGCGCCAGCGTCAGCATCTTATCTAAGCCTCGCTCCCGCTCCTCGTTGGGGATCGTTTCGCCAGTAAACACATTATCCGACACCGTACACATGGTCAACGCCCGCTTACCGGCATGGGCAGCGTTCATATAAAGGGCCGCCGCTTCCATTTCCACAGCCAGGATACCCATATTCTTCCACTTTAAATTGTATTCCGGATTGGCATTATAGAAAACATCGCTGGTGACAACATTGCCGACCTCTACGTCGATGTTCATCTCTTTGGCGGTTTCGTAAGCGGTCATCAAAACGTTGAAGTCCGCCAGAGGCGCAAAGGTGCCGGGAAGCTGATACTGATCGCCATAGTTGGAATCGGTGCTGCAGCCCTGGGCCAGCACGATACTCCGCAGGGAAAGATGGTCGGCGATGCAGCCGGCGGAACCGGTGCGGATAATGGTATCGACATCGTAAAAATTGAACAGCTCATAGCTGTAGATGCCAATGGAGGGACAGCCCATGCCGTGTCCCATAACGGAGACTTCCTTGCCCCGATAGGTGCCGGTATAGCCGACGATCCCCCGGATGCCGGTGAACTGCTTTGGGTTCTCCAGAAATTTTTCTGCTGTATACTGGGTGCGCAGCGGATCGCCCTGCATGAGAACGATCTTTGCAACATCCTCTTTTCTGCCGCCATTGTGCGGCGTTGGTGTCTGTGCCATTTGGTACACTCCTTTTCCAAATTATAGATAAAGATAGTTATTCTTCTAAGCGGGATAGCACCGCTTTGGTGCTAGCTGCTGCGTTTGCTTGTATTTTTTCAATATCCAGGGTGGGATATTCCCCGTCCCGATATAAGACAACGCCGTCCACCATCGTCAGGCAGACGTCGCTGCCCTGGGCAGAATAAACGAGATTTGTCTCCATGCTGTGTACCGGATACATCCACGGCACATCGAGATTCAGCACGATAAGATCGGCTTTATTCCCCACCCGGAGCACGCCGCAATCCGGCCGGCCCTGGCCTTTGGCCCCATTGACCGTAGCCATTTCCAGCGATTGTTTTGGCGAGATGGCTGTGGGATCCTCCTCCGCTGCTTTCGACAAAATAGACAGCAGCTTCAGATCGCTCCACAGGTTCAGCGAATTGTTGCTGGCTGGGCCGTCGGTGCCGACAGCCACATTGACGCCGCTGTCCAGCAAAGAACGCACTTTACAAAACCCACTGGCCAGCTTTAAATTGCTGACAGGACAGCTCACCGCTGTCACGCCGTGTTTCGCCAAAAGCTTTCGGTCCTCCGGCGTTACATGGACGCAGTGGGCGGCAACGACCGGCATATCCAGTACGCCCTGCTCCGCAAAATAGGCCGTTGGCGTACAACCGTGGCGGGCAATACAATCTGTATGCTCCTGCTTCGTTTCCGAAAGGTGTATCTGGGTGATGAGACCCGTCTCCTTAGAGAGCTTTCCCATCTGCTGAACCACCTTTGGCGTAGAGGTATACTCGCCGTGAATGGAAAGGTCCAGCTTTAAGCGGCCGTTACCCGCATTGTGGAGCTTTGGCAGCAGCGCCATGGTTTCCTGATAGATGGGCAGATCGTACAAGTCGCTGTCATCAAAGCAGGTGACCGACAGGCTGATATTGCCCCGAATACCGCTGTCCAGCACAGCCTGTCCCATGGCCTTGCCCATGTAGTACATCTCCGAACTAGACACCACCCCAAACCGAAGCATCTCCGCAAAGGCCAGCATGGCGCCGTTGTAGATGTCCTCCTCTTGCAGCTTAGCCTCAAAGGGAAACACCTTGTTGTTCAGCCAATCGTAGAGGGTGCGGTTTTCCGCATAGCCCCGCAGCAGCGTCATCGGCCCATGGCTATGGCTGTTGATGAGACCTGTCATCAGCAGTTTGCCGCTGCCGTTATACCGTAAGCCGAAATCCTCCGCCGGCGGACAGGCCCCGATATACGCGATGCGGTCGCCGCGGGTCCCCACATAACAGCCGCTCCGGCAGGTCAGCGTCTTATCCAAAATGGTGATCTGCTCAAACAGCATGAGACGTCCCTCCCACCGGTTTTTCCATCACATAGTCGTCCATGACGTAGCCGCCGCCAATATCTGTCACCTGGGTCCGAATCACCGAAAAGCCTTTCTTTTTGTAAATGGCGATGGTGTCTGTATTATAGCGGTTCACCGTCAGCCAAATAGCGGAAAGCCCCTCCTTTTGACAGAGCGATTCCAAAAACGCAAAGGCCTTAGAAGCATAGCCCTTTCCCCGATGCTGTTTTTGCAGGTACAGCTTACTGAGAAACAGCTTGCCGTTTTCGCTTTTCACGCCCGTATACCCAATGGGCACAGTGCCTTTTTGCAAAAGAAAATAGCGGTATCCCCCATGCTGGATCTGCTCGGTCATTGCGGGGACCGACTGAAACTTCTCCACCATGTAATCCACCTGTCCTGGCTTTAAGATTGGCGTAAAATGCTCCTGCCAGATCTCTTTTGCCAAAGCGGCCAGGGTATCGATCTGTTCCGGCTGCGTTACCGGTAAAAATGTTATTTGCATGGCAACTCCTCCTGCCGCAGGTGCATACTGGCTCCCGCCGGCCGCAGCATACACTTCTGGGCATTGCGCTCAAAGCCCAGTTTTTCATAAAAGCTATGGGCATAGGTCGTCAGCAGCACGCCCTTTAAGCCGCGGACTTCCTCGCTCTCTGTCATAAATTTGATCAGATGGGTACCGATGCTCTTGTTGCGGTGAGATTCGTCGATGACCACATCGCTGACATAGTAGGTCACGGCGTAATCGGTGATCATCCGGGCAAAACCCACCAGCTCGTCGTCTGGACTGAACACCCCAAAGCACAGAGAATTTTTCATCGACCGGGCAACTACCTGCAGCGGACGTCCCTTTGCCCAGTAGGTCTGCTCCAGCAGGCGATGCACTTCCTTTGGGTGGATCTCCGATTGATCTTTTGTGAAGCGGTATCCTTTATAATATGTTTCCATACGCGCAACCTCCCTGTCAGATTCTCTTTCATGATACCATGGTTTTCCCCCTATTGCAAAGGATATTGCCAAAAAGTTCCCGCCAAAAAAACGTACCGCGCCGCCTTTGGAAAAAGTTCACAGAAATCAAATGTCATTTTTGTCACACAAAACGAAAGCATGGTTATTGATAAATTTCTATCATGAAGGCATTGCATCCCTTTTGCCATCGTGCTAAAATCTTGTTTGGAAAACGTTCACATTTTTGTCGAAAGGGGACAACCTATTATGGAAACTAAAGCATTCCGCGATACGACCCACAAGCTGGTCCACGGCCATGAGGGCTGGATGGAGGACTTCATCACCCACTATCACGCCGGAGATCCCATCATGGTCACCGTCAACTGGGGGCATAACTGCCAGAAGGATGGATTGGTGAACATCGATCAGATGACGTACACTGTCTGCGCGCCGGACGGCACCATTTCTGAAGTCAAGGCAGAGATCAGCGACGAGGAAGCCATCGACCTGACCGCATTCGACACGCCGGAAGAAGGCTTTTACACCTTCATCGCTGAGTACAACAACTGCTGGGCCAAATACGGCGAGCGGGATGAGGACTACAAGTTCGGCGACAGAACCGCTTATCCCGACGCCCAGGAGGTTCGGAACTACCACCAGTACGCCACGATGGTCGTGCCGGTTGGCCACTTCCACGAGAACGAGATGTATCAGATCCCCTCTATGGAGATCAGCATCCTGCCTACCACCGGCATGGGTTACGAAGCCGGACACACCATTTCGTTCCAGATCATAGTGCAGGGCAAGCCGGGCGCAAAGCTGCCAGCCACCCTTGTTCACCTGACCGATGACGGCACAGAAGAAACACAGGTCACTGCCGATGAGAATGGTGTTGTCACCATCTGCCCGGAGGAAGCCGGTACTTACTGCATGATCGTCCGTGCAACAGACGAGACGAAAGATCCCGACGGCAAATACGAGGCGACCAGCTTCACCGCTACCCATGCGTTCCGTGTTGCGGAGCACCATCATCACGATCACGACCATCACCATCATCATGACCACGATCATGAGCACCACGATCATGACCACGATCACCACCACGAATAAGGAGAAGCCCTCCCTTTGGAGGGCTTTTTCTTTTGAAAAACCTGCATTTTTCTATTTTATTTTCGGGAAAACCATTGTATACTGTCTGTAATTCCCACAATCTCTCAACAGCCAAACAGCGCTGGAATTTCAAAAGAATGGAAGTGTGTTCCATGAACCAAAAACGGACTCGGGCCCGGTATTTTTCTCTACTGCTGTGCCTTGCCTTTGTATTCTCCCTCTGCCTGACCCTTACCGGATGCGGCGGAGCCAATGATGCTCAGCCGGAAAGACAGGCTTCCGAGACAGAAGTCACCTCCTCCGAAGCAGTCGTTGACCCCAATGCCGTCGTTTCGACAGCCAGCATCCTTAGCACCGGCGACATTATGCTGCACTCCCCTTTCCTCACCGCCTATTACGATGAGAAAAGCGACACCTACGATTTCCATGAGATCTTCCAATATGTCAAGCGATATACGGAAAAGGCCGACTACGCTGTGACCAATCTGGAAATTTCTCTGGGCGGCTTTGAGCCTTACACCGGCTACCCCTGTTTTAACAGCCCGGACGCGATCATAGACGCTTTGGTGGACGCCGGCTTCGACATGGCGCTCACCGCCGGCAACCATGTGGGCGATACCGGCTTTGACGGCTTTGAGCGCACCCAGAAGGTACTTACCGACAAGGGGCTGGACTGGATCGGCACCGTGGAAAAGCCCAGCGACAAGCGGTACAAGATCGTGGACATCAACGGCATTAAAGTGGGCATGGTCAACTATGTTTACATCACCCACGAGGGCGACACGACGTATCTCAACGGCGTGCCCATCAGCGACGAGTTTGCCCAGCGCATCAACACCTTCGATTACAACCGGCTGGATGAATTTTATCGATCCATGGAACAGTGCATGGCAGACATGAAGGCCGACGGCGCAGAAGCGACCATTCTCTATATCCACTGGGGCGAAGAGTATCACCTGTCTCCTGTAGCGTATCAGGAAAAGATCGCCCAGAAAATGTGCGACATCGGCTTTGATGCCATCGTCGGCGGCCATCCGCACGTCATTGAGCCGGTAGAAGTCATCACCTCAGAGAAAACCGGCAAGAAAACCGTCTGTCTCTATTCCATGGGCAATGAACTTTCCAACCAGCGCCATGAGCTGATGGCGGAGGACATCAGCACTGCCCACACAGAGGACGGTCTGCTGTTTTACACCAACTTCTCCAAAAAAGGCGATGGTACGGTGGAACTGACCAGCGTGGATGTGATCCCCACCTGGGTGCATATGTATTATAATGAAAACGACCGGCGCACCTATGAGATCGTTCCGCTGAAAACCGGCGAGGACTGGTCTGATCTGAACCTGTCGGCTACAGATACGGGCAAAGAAGAAGCCCAGGCTTCCTACGACCGGACCATGGAGCTGGTGGGAAAAGGCATCAAAGCATTTAACGCTCTGGGCGGCCAGGTAACGACACTGACAGATCCCAATGCTTCTCTTTACAGCGACAGCACCGATGGTTTCCAGAGTGATGTGCTAAGTGAGAGCGCCCCGGATGAGGAGACCAAAGAAGCATCTTCTGCGGAAAATGATACGGCTTCGTCCTCCTATGGTAATGACACAGGATCTCACAGCACCGCTACTGTCATTACGGTTTCCAAAGCGGCGTAACGATTTTTCTATCATCGAATCAAAACTGCTCACAAGGGGATTTGTGGGCAGTTTTTATCTTGTTTATCCAAAAAAAAATGCGTTTTTATGCAAAATATGCACGGAAATACTTGCGAAATCCATAAAAATGTGGTAAATTAAATTTGTTAATTACTTCTCTGGAGAGTCTCAATTTGAGCGCCGAAGGTGTCAGGCGGGTCTGCCCGCTAATCTCTCAGGCAAAAGGACAGAGTGATTTTAGGTGCGAGCTGTTGGCCGCATACGCTAAAACAACCGCAATGGCCCTAGCGTTTAGGGCGCCTTTCCTCATGTTCTTTTTCTCCGGAAGTCGATGTCGCAATCGACTTCATTTTTTATTTATGGGGGAAAACTAATGGAAAAATTCAACGAAATCATCTCGATGATTGACGGCTGGGTTTGGGGGATCCCGCTGATCGTCATCATCCTGGCTACAGGTATTTACCTGACCATCCGCACGGGTCTCATTCAGGTATTGCATCTGCCCCGTGCACTGAAGTTCATCGTCAAAAAAGAGGACCTGGGCGATGGCAAAAAATCTGGTGACGTTTCCAGCTTTGCTTCGCTCTGTACCGCATTGTCCGCCACCATCGGCACCGGTAACATCGTCGGCGTCGCTACCGCCATTGCGGCCGGCGGTCCCGGCGCCCTGTTCTGGATGCTGATCGCCGCTTTCTTCGGCATGGCAACAAAATACGCCGAAGGTCTGCTGTCCGTCAAATACCGGATCGCGGACAAGGACGGCAAAATGCTGGGCGGTCCTTTCTACTACATTGAAAACGGCATGGGCAAGCGCTGGAAATGGCTGGCAAAGCTCTTTGCCTTCTTTGGCGCCGGCGCCGGATTGCTGGGCATCGGCACCATCACACAGGTCAACGGTATCACCTCCGCAGTGGGTAACTTCTTTGATCCCGACAAGAGCTTCTGCATCAACATCCTGGGACAGGACGTTTCCATCTATGTGGTCATCGCCGGCCTCATCATCACCTTGGCTGTAGCGCTGGTCGTCATCGGCGGCATTAAGCGGATCTCCAGCGTTGCCAGTGTTGTCGTACCGTTCATGGCAGTCATCTACGTCATTTTCTGCCTGATGGTCATCTGCTGCAACATTACCGCTATCCCCGGCGCCATCGCACAGATCTTTGTCGGTGCCTTTAATCCCGGTGCTGTTACCGGCGGCCTTGTGGGCAGCTTCTTTATCGCCATGCAGACCGGTATCGCCAGAGGTATCTTCTCTAACGAGTCCGGCCTCGGTTCCGCACCGATCGCTGCCGCTGCCGCTCAGACAAGAGAGCCTGTCCGCCAGGGTCTTGTTTCCATGACCGGTACCTTTATCGACACTATCGTCATCTGCACCATGACTGGTCTGACCATCATCCTCACCGGCGCATGGCAGGTGGATGGCCTTAAAGGCGTTGCTATCACTACCCGTGCTTTCCAGGATGGCCTGTGGTTCCTGCCAAAAGAGGTGCCCACCTTTATCCTCATGATCTGTCTGGTGTTCTTCGCCTTTACCACCATTTTGGGTTGGGACTATTATGGCGAAAAATGTCTGGAATATCTAACCAACCAGAGCCGCGGTGCAGTAATTGGCTATCGGATCCTGTACATTGCCGCTGTGCTCATCGGTCCATACCTGACGGTGGAAGCTGTCTGGAACATCGCCGATATTTTCAACGGTATGATGGCTTTCCCGAACCTCATCGCTTTGCTGGCCCTCGGCGGCATCGTTGCCAAAGAAACAAAAGATTACCTCCGTCGGATGAAGGAAGATCCACGGCTGCGGTAATCGTTATCCAAAGAAAAAATCACCTTGCACGCAGCAGGGTGATTTTTCTTGCTCATTTTTTCTTTTTGCACAGTCGCATCAGGCCGAAAACCAATGATGCTCCCGCCACCACGATTCCCCAAAAAGCAAGAAAGCGCTTTGGGATCGAAGTTATTTTGTGCCTGACAAAAATGGCGGTGGGACCGTCGGCGCCGCCAATGACCACAACCATGAAAATCCCACCTTATTCTACGATGGTGTAGCAGAAATTTTCCATGACCAGCTTGGTGCCGTCGGTGATCTCCTCCGGCAGCAGCGCCCGGGCCATGAGGACTGTATCGCTGTCCGGCAGATCGGTTCGCTGTAAGATCGCATAATCGCCGTCAATTTTTAGGACCGTGTAAGGGATCGGTTCCATCTTATTTCGCCTCCGCTCTTTGTTTTTCTGATTATACACCCAAACGCGGCCAAATGCAATGGCGGTGATTGACGGAAGCTTTCGCCGGTGCTACAATGGGGGTATCCCAAAGGAAAAGGAGTGTCATCATGAATTACGGATATATTCGCACAGACAGCGGAGACTACGATACCCTATCAAAGGAACTATCCGCTTTTGATGTTGCGGAAATTTACAGCGACGGCGATTCTGAGGAGGAGATCCCACCTCAATTAGCCGCCCTGCTGGAAAAACTGGAGCCACGGGATGTGGTCATCACCCACGCCTGCACCTCCCTGAGCAAGGATGAATCGGTCTTGCAAAAGATCATTGCCCGCATCCGCAAAAAGAAAGCCGCTGTCCGATTCCTGGATCTTTCTGACCACGGCATGGAAAATCCAGCTCTTCGCGCGCTGCGGGCAAAGCAAACACAGCGCTGGTGCTAAAAGATCCAGTCGATGCCCTAAAGGATCTTTTCCCAAACAAAAAGAACTGCGCCCATGGACGCAGCTTTTTTATTTTTTGATGTTCTTATACTTTTTCAGGCCATTTTTGGTGTACCAATACATATTGGCCGTGGCTTTCCAGGGACTCAGTCCCACAGAGCGATACGTCTTGTAGTTCATGCGAAACGATTTGAGCTTATTGCCCGACTTGGAATTGGGTGACAACCGGTAGATCAGCAGCGGCGCATTAAGGCCATATGCTGCCGGCACCTCCGAAAGGATCCGCAGCCAAGCATCAAAATCCTCGTGAATGTCGTCAGATTTCATGGGATAGCGTACCATCAATTCCCGGCGGATCATCACCGAGGAACAGGAAATGACGTTCTGCCGCAGCAGCTCTGTCTGGGAAACTGTCTCCGGCACTTCGAAAATCCCGCTGTAGCGCTGGCCGCTCTCATCCATAAAGGCAGATCCGGTAAAACCAAAAACACCATTTTTGGATTTCAGCATGGCGAGCTGCTTTTCCAGCTTTTCCGGCGCCCACTGGTCATCGCTGTCCAAAAAGGCGATCCAGTCCCCTTTGGCCAGAGATACGCCCCGATTCCGGGAATAGGCTACCCCTCGATTTTCCTCGTTGCGGTAAACATGGATCTTGCTCTCCTGATGGCTGAACGTTTCCAAAATAGCCTGCGTTTCCTGATCCGAGTGGTCGTCGATGACGAGGATCTCCAGTGGCTGCACCGTCTGCGCCAGAACAGACTGCAGCGTATCCGTTAAATACGGCGCGCAATTGTACGCTGGCACAACAACGCTGATAGTTTCGGTTTTTTGCTCCATACTGCTGCTCCCTTCAAAAAAATCCACCGTTTCAAAAACGATGGATCTCCTTTGATCCGGCTCATCGGATCACGTTTTTTTCATTTAGTCCCTCGTGAACGCCTTCCCGCTTGATGACCTTGATGACCGTCAGCCAGATGATCTTTAAATCAAAACCGATGCTGGCGTGCTCTGCATATTCCCGGTCCCGCATGACTTTGCCCCGGATGGAAATCTCATCCCGGCCATTGACCTGTGCCCAACCGGTCAGTCCCGGCGTCAGAGCAAAAATACCATAGCGTTCCCGTTTGCGGATCAGCTCTACCTCTTTCGGTGTACATGGCCGCGGCCCCACGATGGTCATTTCTCCCTTGAGGATATTAAACAACTGCGGAAGCTCGTCCAGACTGCTCTTGCGCAGCACCTTGCCCACCTTGGTAATGAAATCCTCTGGATTCTCAAACATATACGGCGGACAATCCTTCGGCGCTTCGATGCTCATGGTCCGAAACTTGAAGCAGGAAAAAGTCTTTTGATTTTTCCCGATGCGCTTCTGTTTGAAAAAAACCGGCCCCTTGGAATCGCATTTGATGATGATGGCGATTATCGCCATGGGGATACATAATATCACGATGGCGATCAGCGACAGCACAATATCTGCCGCACGCTTGACAAATAAATAAAATCTACTGCGTTTTGGCGCCTTTCTGCCCTGGCTGCCGGATCTCCCGCTGGGAACTTCCCTGCCGCCGGCAGACGGTACGCTTCCCTCCGCCAGTAGCACCCCGTCATCACAGGATGCAGATGGCTGCGCAAACGCAAATTTCTGATTGCTCATATTGTAAACCTGCTCCCATAAGCTTCCCCAAAAGCACATACTGGACTTTGGGATCTGCTAAGAGTTTGCCCGATCAACGTGGATCGGTGTATCTTGTTTTTCTCTGGATCAGCGAAAAAACACGGGGTTTTCTCTGTTTTTCGAAAAAAACACTCTCTTTATAATACCGTTTTCCATCCGTATTGTCAATATTTTTCCGGTCTATTTCCGGAGCCTTTTCCCCTTTTTCCGACGCTATTCTCATAAAAATCCCCGTTGTTTTCATATTGTTCACAGGATGAAAATACAAAGTTCATTGAATTTTTTACCAAAACTATGCTATAATAACCTAGAACTTGCTGGGAAAAGACCTTTTTGGGCATCCTTTTCTCGATCTTCAACTCAGGCCGTCCTGCGCTTTTCGCAGGCGGAAATGTTTTTTATGGAGCTTATTATGATCGCATTACTGAAAAAATATAAGGAAGTCCTTTTGTATCTCGTCTTTGGCGGGCTGACAACGCTGGTCAACATCCTTGTCTATTTTGTCTGCGATTCCTGGCTGCACTGGGGAACCGTCCTTAGCACCATCATCGCCTGGGTGCTCTCGGTGATCTTCGCTTTTGTCACCAATAAGCAGTTCGTTTTTGAGAGCAAACAGACGGACGGCAAAACTTTGCTGTATGAGGTATCCAGCTTCTTCGGCTGCCGGGCGTTTTCCGGCGTGCTGGACCTCTTGATCATGTGGCTGACGGTAGACATCTTCCATTGGCACAGCCTGCTGATGAAGGTGCTCTCCAACATCGTCGTCATCATCCTCAACTATGTGTTCAGCAAATTGATCATCTTTCGCAAAAAGACGGCCTGACAGCAATGATCTTATCATATGGGAGTAATGACTATGGACAGACTGGCAATTGTGGTGCCATGTTATAACGAGGAAGCCGTATTTCCGGAAACAGCCAAGCGGTTGACACAGGTTTTGCAAGATCTCATCAAAAAAGGAAAGATCGCAGAAAACAGCTTTGCCCTGTTCGTCAACGACGGCAGCAAAGACAAGACCTGGGAGTTGATCGCTGCGGAATACCACCAGAACCCCTATGTCTCCGGCTTAAAGCTGGCTGGCAATGTGGGCCATCAAAATGCTTTGCTGGCAGGACTGATGACTGCCAAGGAAATGGCCGATATTACCGTCTCTATCGATGCGGACCTACAGGATGATGTGAATGTCATTGAGGAAATGGTGGACCGCTATCACGAAGGCTTCGACATCGTTTACGGTGTCCGCAGTGAACGGAAAACAGACACCGCTTTCAAAAAGTGGACCGCACAGGCCTTTTACAAGCTGATGCACGCCATGGGCGCCAAATCCGTTTACAATCATGCCGACTTCCGCCTCATGAGCAAGCGGGCGGTAGAGGCCCTCTCGCAATATAAAGAGCGTAATTTGTTCCTGCGGGGTCTGGTGCCCCTCATCGGCTACAACACCACAACGGTCTACTACAAGCGCAGTGAGCGATTTGCCGGAGAGTCTAAGTATCCTCTGAAAAAAATGCTCAGCTTTGCCTTTGACGGCATCACCTCCTTCAGTATTCGCCCCATCACGCTCATCGCCATGCTGGGACTCATCATCATTTTGCTCTCTATCGGCGCGGCGATCTACACCCTCATCTCCTTCTGCCTCGGCCATGCGGCCCCTGGCTGGGCTTCAATTATGCTGTCCATCTGGTTTTTGGGCGGCGTACAGCTTTTGTCTATCGGCCTCATCGGCCAATACATCGGCAAGGTCTACATCGAGGTAAAAGAACGTCCCCGCTACAATATCGAAACTGTCCTCACCCACAATACCACCGATTTGTCCCGGTAAAGACAAATCCCTTTCCGCCCCCATCGGGCGGTTTTTTTGTTTACGGTGACAATTCCCCTTTGGAAATCCCTCTTTTTTTGCATGAATTGCCAATTTTTCTGATGCCTCACGATTATCGGCGACATATTTTGTTCATATTCTACAATCATTTTCACAAAAATCCCGAGGAGCCTCCCGCTATCAGTTGACATTTCATCAAAAGAACGGTATACTTGTGTAGGTTATTTTGAAAATGGCAGGATTTTGCTGTTTTGCACGGAAACGATCAGATCGGGAGGCGCTGCATGAAAAAATTAGGATTCGCTGTCAAGCAATATCTGAAAATGTTCGTGCAGCGGGTATTTTTGCCAGCCGTATACAATCGTCACCGCAAAGCACCTATCGAAGAAAAGCTGGTCCTGTTTGCCGACGGCCACAACGACCGCCTGCCCATCCACATGGAACGCATCTATGACGAAATGCGCCGTCAGGGCTATGACACTGTCCAGTGTGTTTCCAACTTTGGCACCCAGGGATTCACCGCCAGCCTTCGGCAGATGGTTTCCTTTATGGAACTGTACGCCAAGGCAAAGTATGTCTTTTTGTGCGACTATTACCTGCCCGTTTCCTCCTGCGACAAGCGGCCGGAAACAAAGGTGATCCAGCTTTGGCACGCCGGCGGAATGCTGAAAAAATTCGGCTACGATTCCCCGGATGACATCCCGCCCATGTATCGGGGCAAGATGATCCGCAACTACGATCTGGTCACTGTCAGCGCGCCAAAATGCGTGCCGGCCTTTGCCAGCGCCATGGGACTTCCCCAAAGCAAGGTGGAGCCTCTGGGCATCAGCCGGACAGACTGCTTCTTTGACGAAGCGTTTTGCCGGGAATGCAAGGCGGAGTTCTACCGGCAATACCCGGAGTTAACGGGCAAACGCCTGATCCTCTGGGCGCCGACGTTCCGGGGCAATGCGGGGGACCCTATCGTCTATGGGATGGAAGCAGTGGAGAAGCTCCAGGAACAACTGGGCGATGACTGGTTCGTGCTGCGAAAGCTGCATCCCCACGCGGAGGGAAAGCTCCACGGGTCCAACTGTACTATCCCGACCCATCGCCTGCTGACGGTGGTGGATCTGTTGATCACCGACTTTTCTTCGATCATCTTCGACTATTCTCTTTTGGACAAGCCGGCAGTGATGTTTGCCCCCGATTATGACGAATACGTCCGCCAGCGGGGCTTTTATATGGACTTTCGAAAAGATATTCCCTATCCCCTGGTCACAGAGGACAGCGCCCTGTATGAGGCTGTTCTGACATCGTACCATACCCCTGCCAACGCGAAAACCGCGGCATTCCGCCAAGCCTTCATGGGAAGCTGTGACGGCAATGCTACCGCGCGGATTCTGAAGCGCGCCGCGTCGCTGTAACGCAGCGCTGAAATTTGCAAGGAGCGACTTAGGATTGAAACGATTTATCAAGGACTTTAAAAAGTACTGGCGCTATACCAAATACGCCACCAAAGCCGGTCTTAAAGCAGAAATTGCCAACAGCCATTTGAGCTGGATGTGGTGGCTGCTGGACCCGATCTGCTTCATGATCATTTACACCTTCATTGCGGAGGTCGTCTTTACCCACAGTGAACCGTACTTCCCAGTGTTCGTCTTTATCGGCCTGACCATTTGGAATTTCTTCAGCAAGGTGATGACCGGCAGCGTCAAACTAGTCAAAAACCAAAAAAGCGTCCTCACCCGGGTCTATTTGCCAAAATGGATCTTATCCGTTGAAAAAATGGGCAACCTGTTCTTTAAGATGTGTATCTCCCTTGGCCTGACCTTGATCTTGATGCTGATCTTCCAGGTGCCGTTCAGCTTCCAGCTATTCCACCTGATCCCCGTTATCATGGTGCTGCTGGTCATTACCTTTGGATTCTCCACCATCTTGCTCCACTTCGGCGTGTTTATGGAGGATCTGTCCAACATCGTCAGCATTTTCCTGCGATTAGTCTTTTATCTCTCCGGTATCTTTTATAATGTGTACAAGCGGGTGCCGGAACCCTTCAACAAGATCTTGCTGCGGGGAAACCCTGCCGCCTTCATCATTGAGCAGAGCCGAAAGATCATCCTGTATCAGGAGATGCCCGATTATCTCTGGCTTTCCATCTGGTTTGGCATCGGTCTGCTTTTGAGCATCATTGGTGTGGCGACCATCTACAAATATGAAAACAGCTACGCGAAGGTGATCTAATGAGTCAAAATGGCAACGCGATCGAGGTGCGGGATCTACAGGTCTGCTACAAAAGCCTGAAATCCTTCTCCCTAAAAAAATCGCTTTTGAAACTGGGTAAAAACAAAAAGGAAGTCTTTCATGCCCTGAAAGGCGTTTCCTTCGACGTCAAGGAAGGCAGCGTCGTCGGCATCGTCGGCAAAAACGGTAGTGGTAAATCTACCCTGCTGCGCACAGTGGCCGGCATCTACTCCCCAGACAAGGGAAGCGTCAACACCTTTGGCCATTCCGTATCGCTGCTGGCCATCGGCGTCGGCTTCCAGAAAAATCTGTCCGGTCGGGAAAACATCTTCCTCACCGGACTGCTTATGGGCTTTACGGAAAAGGAGATCCGCCAGCGCATCGACGAGATCATCGAGTTCTCCGAGTTGGGAGACTTCATTGACAAGCCGGTGCGTACCTACTCCAGCGGTATGTTCTCCAAATTGGCCTTCTCTATTACGGCCATTATGGAAACCGATATTATGCTCATCGACGAAGTGCTCAGCGTCGGCGACTCCCGGTTCAAAAAGAAAAGCTACAAGAAGATCAAAGAGCTGATCTCCAGCGAGGACCGGACAGTCATGATCGTATCCCACAACAATGATACGCTGATGAAGCTGTGTACCGAGATCCTGTGGATCAACGAAGGAGAGTTCGTCATGCAGGGCGACCCTGAAGAAGTGATCCAAAAATACGAGGAATTCATGGACAACGAGCAGGCCGCCGCCAAAGAAGCCCAGGAGCTGGCCAAAGCCGCTAAGGCAGAAAAGGCAGTCAAAGCGGCTAAGGCTGCCCGGGAAAAGGAAGAGGCCGCCAAGAAAGAAAAAGCCGCTAAAGAAAAAGCAGCGCCGAAGCCGGATAAGAAACCGGAAACTAAAGATCCCAAAAAAGAATCTGCAAAAGCAGAATAAACCATATTGCGCATACCACTACGGTATGCGTTTTGCTTTGTAAGGGTTAAATTGCCGCACAAAAAGGCCGTCATGCGTATCCTGCGTGACGGCCTTTTTATCCCTGCTTTTGCAAAGGGACATTATACTTTTTTCAGATATTTAGCTGCAACATAATAATATTTGCCGCTCTTTTTGATCTTGTACCACTTGATGCCATCGGCTGTTTTTGCGTAGCCCTTTACGACCGAAACAGTGACGCCTTTTGCAAATGCGCCCTGTTTTGTATTGCTGGCCATAGACGGCTTCGTGCGATAGTATACATCGGAAATAGTCTTGTACTTGACCAGCACCTCCGGATTCTTTACTGTGACCTTACAGGTGGCTGTTTTTCCATTACTGGACTTTGCCGTGATTTTAACTGTCCCGGCTTTTATGCCCTTTACGACACCTTTGGCAGTTACTGTTGCGATAGCTTTATTGCTGCTGCTCCAGGTAATCGTCTTGTCTGTAGCATTAGTCGGCGAAATAGTCGCTTTCAGCGTCACCGTTTTGCCCTTTACGACAGAAGCACTGCTCTTGTTCAGCTTTACCGCTGTGACAGCTACTTTTGGCTTTACGGTGACTTTACAGGTGGCGGTCTTGCCGTTACTGGACTTTGCCGTGATCTTG
>JAQXNV010000004.1 GCA_029098185.1 Oscillospiraceae bacterium | reverse complement strand
ACAAAAAACGAAGTTAGGAGGTGTCGTATGCCAACATTTAACCAATTGGTGCATACCGGTAGAGCAGTTCACGAGAAGAAAGCAAAGGCTCCTGCACTTTTGAAGGGCTGGAACTCTAAGAAGAGAGTATTTGTAGACCAGAACTCTCCCCAGAAGCGCGGCGTTTGTACTTCTGTTAAGACTGCAACCCCAAAGAAACCAAACTCTGCCCTGAGAAAGATCGCCAGAGTTCGGCTTTCCAACGGTATTGAGGTGAGTGCATACATTCCCGGCGTAGGTCATAACCTGCAGGAGCACAGCGTTGTCATGATTCGCGGTGGTCGTGTAAAGGACCTGCCAGGTGTGCGTTACCACATTATTCGTGGTACCCTTGATACACAAGGTGTATCCGGCCGTATGCAGGCTCGTTCCAAGTACGGTGCAAAGCGTCCAAAGCAAGGCGCAAAGAAATAATTGGTAAGGCAGAAAGACAAAAGTTTTGACACAATCCGAACGGCTGCTTGTGTATGAAATCATCACACAGCACAATGCAGCGGCGTTTTCATATATTTTGGCAAATGATTTTTGACGAGATAATAAAACCGCCTCTGTATTGGCCAACGGGAGTTTGTCGCTTTCGAGTACCAATGATATCATTATTTATGTGAAGGAGGGAAGCAAAGTGCCAAGAAGAGGCTCTATAGCAAAGCGTGACGTTTTGGCCGACCCGCTGTACAATTCCAAGCTGGTCACAAGACTGATCAACAACATTATGTTAGACGGTAAGAAGGGCGTTGCTCAGAAGATCGTTTATGGTGCGTTTGAGATCGTGCAGGAAAAGACAGGAAAAGATCCATTGGAGGTTTTCGAACAGGCAATGGAGAACGTAATGCCTGCACTGGAGGTTAAGGCCCGCCGTGTTGGTGGTGCCACATACCAGGTTCCAATGGAGGTCCGTCCTGAGAGAAGACAGACACTCGGTCTGCGCTGGCTGACCAACTACGCCAGACTCAGAGGCGAAAAGACCATGAAAGAAAGACTTGCAGCCGAAATCCTCGATGCTGTGAACGGTGCCGGCGGCGCTGCCAAGAAGCGTGACGATACACACAAGATGGCAGAGGCCAACAAGGCATTCGCACACTACAGATGGTAATCTACCCAATCTGATTCAAGCATTAAGGAGGAAGCTATGGCAAGGCAGGTATCACTTGATTTAACTCGTAATATCGGCATCATGGCGCATATTGACGCCGGTAAAACAACAACAACAGAACGTATTTTGTTCTACACAGGTGTGAACCACAAGCTGGGTGAAACACACGATGGCTCCGCAACCATGGACTGGATGGCACAGGAGCAGGAGAGAGGTATTACCATCACTTCTGCTGCCACCACCTGTTTCTGGAAGGGCCACAGACTGAACATCATCGACACCCCAGGCCACGTTGACTTCACCGTTGAAGTTGAGCGTTCCCTGAGAGTGCTGGACGGCTCCGTGACTGTTTTCTGCGCCAAGGGCGGTGTTGAGCCACAGTCTGAAACCGTATGGCGTCAGGCAGACGAATACAAAGTACCGCGTATGGCATATGTCAATAAGATGGACATCATGGGCGCTGACTTCTACAGAGTCGTGCAGATGATGAAAGACCGTCTCAAATGTAACGCGGTGCCGATCCAGCTGCCGATCGGCAGTGAGGATACTTTCCGCGGCATCATTGACCTGGTCGAGATGAAAGCGGAAGTTTATTACGACGACCTGGGCAAGGATATGCGCGAGGAAGAGATTCCTGCCGATATGCTGGAGAAGGCACAGCAATACCACACGGAGCTGCTGGAGCACGTAGCAGAGCAGGATGACGAGCTCATGGAGAAATATCTCATGGGCGAGGAGATCACCAAGGAAGAGATCATGGCCTGCATCCGTAAGGCCACGCTGAACAATCAGATGATCCCTGTTTGCTGCGGTACCTCTTACAGAAATAAGGGCGTGCAGAAGCTCCTCGACGCGATCATCGCCTATATGCCAGCGCCGACCGATATTCCGGACATGAAGGGCATCAACCCAGAAACCGGTGAGGAAGACACGAGAAAGGCATCCGATGATGAGCCATTCTCCGCACTGGCCTTTAAGATCGCAACCGACCCCTTTGTCGGTAAGCTGTGCTTCTTCCGTGTGTACTCTGGTACAGTCAACGCAGGTTCTACCGTTTACAACTCCACCAAGGATAAGAACGAGAGAATCGGCCGTATCCTCCAGATGCACGCAAACCACAGACAGGATCTGGAGACCGTTTACGCCGGCGACATCGCCGCAGCAGTTGGTCTGAAGAACACCACGACCGGTGATACCCTCTGCGACGAGAAGCACCCGATCATCCTGGAATCCATGGAGTTCCCGGAGCCGGTTATCCGTGTTGCCATCGAGCCAAAGACAAAGGCCGGTCAAGAGAAGATGGGCATTGCCCTGGCAAAGCTGGCAGAAGAAGATCCGACCTTCAAGGCATATACAGATGAAGAAACCGGTCAGACCATCATTGCCGGTATGGGTGAGCTCCATCTGGAGATCATCGTCGACCGTCTCCTCAGGGAATTTAAGGTCGAGGCAAACGTCGGTAAGCCGCAGGTTGCTTATAAGGAGACCTGCCGCAAGAACGCCGATGTCGACATGAAGTACGCCAGACAGTCCGGTGGTAAGGGCCAGTACGGTCACGTTAAGATCAAGCTGGAGCCGAACCCAGAAAAGGGCTACGAGTTTGTCAACGCTGTTGTTGGCGGCGCGATCCCGAAGGAATACATCCCGGCAGTTGACCAGGGTATTCAGGGCGCACTGCTCAGCGGTGTTCTGGCTGGCTACAATGTCGTAGACGTCAAGGTCACACTGTACGATGGTTCTTATCACGAAGTTGACTCCTCTGAAATGGCCTTTAAGATCGCCGGTTCTATGGCGATCAAGGAAGCTCTCAGAAAGGCAGACCCGGTTCTGCTGGAGCCGATCATGAAGGTTACCGTTATTGTTCCAGAGGACTACATGGGCGACGTCATCGGCGACCTGAATGCCCGCCGCGGCATGATCCTGGGTATGGATGCACTGCCGGGCGCACAGCAGATCAATGCCAACGTGCCGCTGTCCGAGATGTTTGGTTACGCAACCGATATGCGTTCCAAGACACAGGGCCGTGGTCAGTACACCATGGAGCCGAGCCACTATGCTGAGGTTCCGAAGTCCATCGGCGAGGAGATCATGGCTGCTCGCGGCAAGAAAGAGGACTAAGCGTAACTTTTACCAAGTAGCATCTTGATTTTTTACAAAATCGTTGGTAGAATCAAGATATAAGCGTTTATAAAACCACTGAATTATTCTATTAAAGGGAGGAATTCCAATGGCAAAGGCAAAATTTGAAAGAAGCAAACCGCACGTAAACATCGGTACCATCGGTCACGTTGACCATGGTAAGACTACTCTGACCGCTGCGATCACAAAGGTTCTCAACTTGAACGGTGAGGCAGACTTTGTTGATTATGCAAACATCGATAAGGCTCCAGAAGAGAGAGCTCGTGGTATCACAATCAACACTTCCCACGTTGAGTATCAGACAGACACCCGTCACTATGCTCACGTTGACTGCCCAGGCCACGCCGACTATGTTAAGAACATGATCACCGGTGCTGCACAGATGGACGGTGCAATCCTGGTTGTTTCCGCTGCTGACGGCCCGATGCCGCAGACAAGAGAGCACATCCTGCTGGCTCGTCAGGTTGGCGTTCCGTACATCGTTGTTTTCATGAACAAGTGCGATCAGGTTGACGACGAAGAGCTCCTCGATCTCGTTGAGATGGAGATCCGTGAGCTGCTGAACGAGTATGACTTCCCAGGCGATGACACACCGATCATCCGTGGTTCTGCGCTGAAGGTTCTGGAGTCCACCTCCACCGACATCAACGCTCCTGAGTATGCTTGCATCCGTGAGCTGATGGACGCTGTTGACACCTTCATCCCAACACCAGAGCGTGACGATGCAAAGCCATTCCTGATGCCTGTTGAGGACGTTTTCACCATCACCGGCCGTGGTACTGTTGCTACCGGTCGAGTTGAGCGTGGCGTCATTAAGGTATCCGAGGAAGTTGAGATCATCGGTCTCACCGAGGAGAGAAGAAAGGTTGTTGTTACAGGTCTGGAGATGTTCAGAAAGGTTCTGGACTTCGCAGAGGCTGGCGACAACGTTGGCGTTCTGCTCCGTGGCGTGCAGAGAACTGAGATCGAGCGTGGTCAGGTTCTGGCAAAGCCAGGCACCATCAACCCACACACCAAGTTCAAGGGCCAGGTTTACGTTCTGACCAAGGACGAGGGTGGTCGTCACACTCCTTTCTTCAACAACTATCGTCCACAGTTCTACTTCAGAACAACTGACGTTACCGGCGTGATCAAGCTGCCAGAAGGCACTGAGATGTGCGTACCGGGCGATAACGTTGAGATGGAAGTTGAGCTCATCACCCCAATCGCTATCGAGAAGGGCCTCCGTTTCGCTATCCGTGAAGGCGGCCGTACCGTTGGTTCCGGTGCTGTTATCGAGGTTGAGGAGTAATTCCTAATACGAATATCGTATCGTATTTTCACCAATAAAGAAGGCGCAGTCCAAAAAGGGCTGTGCCTTTTTGTTTTGTCCAAAGGCGTTGCCTTGCGGAAAATTTTCTTCTGTGATATGATTTGTTCGGTTCTTGTTTTTGGATGAGAAAGGAGAAGCTTGATGAAAAAGCATGGAAGTATCTGGCCAAAACGGCTCCTTGCCGTCCTGTTAGCCGTATCCCTCGTTCTGTCGGTCACGGCCTGCGGCGGTGGGACAGAGGACAGGGGATCCCCTACGCCATCGCAGAGCGCCATTTATTCAGAAGCAGAAAAACAGCAGGAGCAGACAGAATTTTTGTCCCTTTGCGATGAATTTCTGCTGCTGTCGTTTCAGGCGGAGCCATACAGCGTCAATCCGATGGTGCAGGACCCGGAAAAGCTGGGACTGGACAGTATTGATGCCGGCACCTGGGGCGACCTGTCCCAAGCGGAAAATGAGGATCCACAACAAGCACAGCTAATTTCCCGCCTGGAGGCCATCGAACCGCAGAAGCTCACCAAAGATCAGCAGCGCCTGTATGCGGAGATGAAGAGCAATTATTTGGATAATGGGCAAGAGGCAGACAGCGATAATCTGTATGAAAATTATTTTGATACGACGGCCGGTGTGCAGGCAGGCGTCAGCGCTATGTTAAAGGCATACGTTTTTCGGAATGAAACCGATGTAAAAAATTATCTTCGCCTGCTCAAAGGCATCCCTGATTTTTTTGCATCTGCCCTGGCGCAGGCAGAAAAGCAAGCGCAACAGGACTTGCTACCCAATGACATTCAGTTGGATAGGGCCATCGAGCAGTGCGACGGCTTTTTGGAAAACCAGAAGGACCATTATCTGACAACCTCCTTTGAAAAACGGCTGGAGCAAGTGGATTTTTTGACAAAAGCAGAAAAAGCGGCATACAAAAAACAAAACAAAGCGTTAATGGAAACGTATTATTTTCCGGCGTACCAATCGTTGAAAGCATCTCTTACGGAGATGAAAAACCGGGATGACGATCAACGTTCCGACCGGCTCTGCGATACAGCGGGCGGCAAAGCATATTATGCACAACTGGTGCGTTCCCGTTGCAGTACCGATACGCCGCCGGAGGAGCTTCAGCAAAAACTGATTGATTACCTGGATGACATTGTGGAGCGAGCACAGCAGACAGCGGAGGAACCGACGCCGTCATTGCCGGTAGTCAGCAGCGATGTGAAAGGGGTGCTGAACTTTATCGAGACGGCCATGGAGGATGATTATCCCGCCATGCCGCAGGTGCGCTATGAAGCCGAGAAGATGGACAAGGCTGAGCAAGAAGGAAACAATATACTGGCTTATTTTCAACAGCCGCCTATCGACGGCCAGGAAACGATGAAGCTTTATTTTGGCGAGAACGAACAGGAAAACCCAGTGGAGGCTGTCACCACCATTTTCCATGAAGGCATCCCCGGCCATATGTACGAAGCCGCATATCAGAGCCAGCATAGTGTCCATCCATTGGAAAACTTACTTTCTCTGTCCTGCCTAGGCCGCACAGAAGGCTGGGCCACCTATGTAGAGATAGACTGCTTGCAGGATCTAAACTTGTCAAAACAGCAGCAATCACAGGCAGAAAACCAGATCATGAGCATCCAGGCCTTAACGGACATCTGCGATATTGGCTTCCATTATGTGGGATGGTCCAAGGAGGATGTTTACCGCTTGCTCGAAACGTGTATGGGCACGGACCAGTACAATGACGCGCTGTATCAGAGCATCGTATCGTCTCCCGGCGATACACTGTGCTATACTGTCGGCTATCTGGAGATGCTGGAGCTAAAAGCACAGGCCAAGGCATTGCTGGGGGATCAATATACGGATAAGCTGTTCCACACCTTTGTCATGGATTCCGGCGCCCAAACTTTTCCAGTTCTCCAGGAGATGCTGCGGGAATTTGCCGCCCAGCCGAGAGCCTCTGCTGAAAAAGCAGCATAAAAATAGCGTATTTTGTGACAGGGTTACCAAAAATAAAAATTGAACGAAAAACCCATTTACAAATCCCGACTGTTATAGTATAATTAAAAACAACAAATTCAATAGCCCCTTATCAAGAGTGACGGAGGGAACAGGCCCGATGATGTCCGGCAACCTGCGAGGAGCAAGGTGCCAATTCCTGCGGCTGCGCCGAAAGATGAGGTTTGAAGCACTCACCGGCCAGGCCGGCGGGTGCTTTTTGTTTTGGAAGAAAAGACTTGTATGGAGGTATGTAAAATGGCAAAATATTTTTTCACATCGGAATCCGTCACAGAGGGACACCCCGATAAAGTTTGCGATAAAATTTCCGATTCTGTGCTCGACGCGATCCTGGAGCAGGATCCCAAGGCCCATGTTGCCTGTGAAGTCACCGCGACCACTGGGATGATCCATGTCATGGGCGAGATCTCCACCGAATGCTATGTGGATATTGCGTCCATTGCCCGGCAGGCCATCTGCGAGATCGGCTATGATAATCCCGATTGCTACTTCGACGGAAATACCTGCGGCGTCACTCTGTCCATCGATGTGCAGTCTCCGGACATTGCCCAGGGCGTCAACGAGTCCTACGAAACACAGCATGGCGCTACCGATGCTTTGGATCTCATCGGTGCCGGCGACCAGGGCATGATGTTTGGCTTTGCCTGCGATGAGACGCCGGAACTGATGCCGCTGGCCATTTCTCTGGCCCATAAGCTCTCTAAGCGGCTGGCCCAGGTGCGCAAAGAGGGTATTCTGCCATACCTCCGTCCCGACGGCAAGACACAGGTAACGGTAGAATACGATGACGGCGTACCCACCAGGATCGATGCGGTAGTTGTTTCTACCCAGCACGCCGAGAGTGTTTCGCAGGAGCAGATCCACAAGGATGTCATCGAGCACGTTATTAAGGCGGTCCTGCCGCAAAACATGATCGACGATAACACGAAATATTTCATCAATCCAACGGGCAAGTTTGTCATTGGCGGCCCAGTTGGTGATACAGGCCTTACCGGCAGAAAGATCATTGTCGATACCTACGGCGGCTACGGCAGACACGGCGGCGGCGCTTTCTCCGGAAAAGACCCGACCAAGGTAGACCGTTCCGCAGCATATGCTGCCCGGTACGTTGCCAAGAATATTGTGGCGGCAGGGCTGGCCAAAAAATGTGAGGTCCAGTTGGCATATGCCATCGGCGTGGCTCATCCGGTGTCCATCATGGTGGAGACCTTCGGCACCTCCGACTACACCAACGAGGAGCTGGCAAGCGCCGTTTCCAAGGTGTTTGACCTGCGGCCTACAGCCATCATCCAGACGCTGGATCTGCAAAAGCCTATCTATAAAAATCTGGCCTCCTATGGTCATATGGGCCGGGAGGATCTGGGTGTCTCCTGGGAGAAAACCGATAAAGTAGACGATTTGAACGCAGCGCTGCAAGCAAAATAATGCGTAAATGCCAAAAGACCACCTTTCCGTTTTTGGAGGGTGGTCTTTTTTGGCTGAAGGTTGACAGTGTGTAATAGATATGCTAAAATTAGAATGTTCAAAATTGAAGTAATTAAGGAGGCGGAAACGTTGCTGACAGTGACGCAGTTTTACGCATATCTGCGAAAGTTCCGGGAAGCGTACGACGGGGCCATGGAACCGCTGAGTGTGGAGCTGTCCATGGCGCAGACGGCTGTGGAGCTTTTGCTTTTCCTGGCCAATAACCCAGAGACGAACACGGCCCGGGATATTTGTTTTTATCTGCATTTAAAGCCGGGCATCGTGTCGTTCCATGTGGAAAATCTTGTTCGGGACGGCTTTTTAGAGCGGCGTCCCGTGCCGGAGGACCGCAGAAAATGGCGCCTTGTGCCAACGGAAAAGGCAGAGCCTGTCGTCCAGCGGGGACGGGCACTGCAAGCGGACTTTTGCGACCGGATGAACCGGGGACTCAGCGAACAGGAGCTGAATCTATGCAGTCACTGCTTTACCGTTTTTGAACAAAACCTGTCTGATATGGCAAAACAACAAAGCAACCAAGCAAAGAAGGAATCACACAATGGAACAAGATAAAACGTTTTTGGGCACCGAGCCCATCGGCAAGCTGTTGCTGAAGCTGGCCATTCCAACAGTCATCGCGCAGCTTGTCAATATGCTGTATAATATCGTGGACCGCATCTACATTGGCCATATGCCGGTTGACGGCAGTTTGGCCCTTACCGGCGTCGGCGTGTGTATGCCGCTGATTTTGATCATCACCGCCTTTTCGGCTTTTGTGGCTGCTGGCGGCGCACCCCGGGCCTCCATCGCCATGGGCAAGGGCGACCACGATTCAGCCGAGAAGATCCTAGGTGGCTGTCTGGTGCTGCAGGTGGCCATCTCCGTCGTGCTGACCGGCGTCATCCTCATCTGGAACAGGGAACTGCTGCTGCTGTTTGGCGCCAGTGAGCACACCATCTCTTACGCTACATCTTATATGCGTATCTACGCTATCGGCACAATTTTTGTGCAGATCACTTTGGGCCTCAACGCCTTTATCACGGCCCAGGGCTTTGCCAAAACCGGTATGCTTACCGTGCTCATCGGCGCTGTTACCAACATCGTTTTAGACCCGCTCTTTATTTTCGGCCTGAACATGGGCGTGCAGGGCGCGGCGCTGGCCACAGTCCTTTCGCAGGGCCTTTCCTGCGTGTGGGTACTGGTGTTTTTGTGTGGCAAAAAAACGATCCTGCGCATCAAAAAGAAGAACCTCCTTGCAGGCATCAAATTCCTGCCGCCCTGTATTGCCCTGGGCAGCTCCACCTTTATTATGCAGGCCAGCGAAAGTGTTATCTCTGTCTGCTTCAATTCTTCCCTGCTGAAATACGGCGGCGATACGGCTGTTGGCGCCATGACCATTTTGACCAGCGTCATGCAGTTTGCCATGCTGCCTCTTCAGGGCATCGGCCAGGGCGCACAGCCCATTACCCGCTACAACTATGGCGCCCGCAACAGCGACCGGGTAAAAAAGAGCTTCCGCTATCTGCTGATCTCCAGTATGGTGTACGCCGTCGTTCTCTGGGGCTGCATCATGCTGTTCCCCCAGGTGTTTGCCCGGATGTTCACCCCGGACAGCGACTTGGTGGCCTTTACCGCTCGTGCTCTGCGGATGTACTGCGGCGTGCTGTTCCTCTTTGGCATCCAGATCTCCTGCCAGATGACCTTTGTGTCCATTGGCAACGCCCCCTGTTCGATCATCGTGGCGGTACTGCGGAAATTCATCCTGCTCATCCCGCTGATCTATTTGATGCCCTTGTTCATCGCCGACCAGACCAGCGCTGTCTATTTGGCCGAGCCGGTGGCAGATACCATCGCCGTCCTCTGTACGGCCATCCTCTTTGGGTTCCAGTTTAAAAAGTCGCTGAAGAAGCTGGACGCTCCAGAGGCATCCTGATCGTTCTATTTGTTCGCTATAAAAAAATTCCCGGCCAAAGCGGTCTGCTCTGGCTGGGAATTTCTTTTGTAGCAAAATGTCCCGCTGCGCCATAGGATAGCGTGAGGTGATTCGTATGATGCTGATCGGAGAGATCGTAATCGTTTTGCTGGCGGTGGTGGGATTGGTGGCCATTTGCTGGAAAATTGCCGACTGTTTGCTGGAGCCGGAATCTTCCACGGAAGTGCTGGTGATCCTGCCGTTTTCCGGCCGGGTGGAAAATATCGAGCAGCAGCTGCGCCACGCTGTTTCCCGATTCCGGAAGATGACGAAAAATCCGGAAGTGGGCTGGCTCATCTGTTTGGACAACGGTATGACAGAGGAGACCCGGTGCGTCTGCGCGCGGATCTGCGACGAGTATGAATTTATGAATCTGTGCACGCCGCAGGAGTTGGGACGGTTGATTTCCTGAAGAAAACCGTTTATACTGGAAACAGAAAAAATGGCGGAAAAGAGAAGTGTTATGGATCAGACGCTGTATGAAATGACGGGAACGGTAGAGCATATCATCTACCACAACGACAAAAACGAATACACCATTTTAGAGATGGAGGTCGATGACGAACTGGTTGTCGCCGTAGGCACGATGCCCTTCGTCACAGAAGGCGAAGGGCTTCATGTCGTGGGGAAATGGGTAAATCATCCCAGCTTTGGGGAACAGTTCAAGGTAGAGACCTTCGAGCGCACCGTTCCGGCAACGGCTGCCGGGATGCTGAAATATCTGTCCTCCGGCGCAGTGAAGGGCATCGGTAAAGCAACGGCAGGGAAGATCGTAGAGATGTTTGGGGATAACGCCCTGGAGGTCATTGAAAAAGAACCGGATCGTCTGTGCGCCATCCGGGGCATCACGAAAGAAAAAGCTGAAAAGATCAGCGAGGAATTTCAGCGGGTATTTGGTATCAAGGAACTGATGCTGTACCTGAGCAAGTACGGCATCGGCGCTGAAGAAGCCATCCGAGTCTGGAAATGTTTTGGCAGCCAGTCCATCGCCATGATCGAGCACGATCCATTTTGTCTTTGTACCGATGAAGTGCGTCTCGATTTTCAAAAGGCGGATCTCATCGCCCAACAGCTAAAAAAGCCACGGGATGATAAAAACCGTATCATGTCCGGGATCTTGTACGTCTTGCAGCATAACGCCTGTAACGGGCACACCTGTCTGCCTCAGGATAAGCTGACAGCAGCCTGCGCAAAGCTCCTCACCGTTTCACCGGAGGAGGTGACCGAAGCGCTAAAGGAACTGGTGGACAATGAAAGCCTCATCCAAGAGACCTTCACGCTGCAAAGCGGAGAAAAGAACTTTCTCTTTACCCGGCGGCTATATCAGGCGGAAACGTATGCGGCCTCTCGGTTGTCTATGCTGCTGCGGTTTCCGGCCCAGGCCATCGTCGGCGTCGATGACGCCATTGCCGAGATGGAGCAGCGGTTTGGTATCACTTACGCCGAGCAGCAAAAGCAGGCCATCCGCATGGCTTTGGGAGAGGGCGTGCTCATTCTGACCGGAAAGCCCGGTACTGGTAAAACAACGACGCTCAACGCCATGATCACCATTTTAGAGGAAAAGGGCGAGCGGGTGTTTTTGGCAGCGCCTACAGGCCGGGCAGCTAAGCGGATGAGCGAAGTCACCGGGAGAGAAGCAAAGACGATTCACCGGTTATTGCAGGTAGAATGGAATGAACAGGATCGTCCCCGCTTTGCCAAAAACGAGAAGAATCTGCTGGAGTGCGACGCATTGATCCTCGATGAAATGTCCATGGTAGATGTTTCTCTGTTCGAGAGCGTGCTGCGGGCATTGCCGTTGGGCTGCCGGCTCATCATGGTAGGCGACTCTCACCAATTGCCGTCTGTGGGGCCGGGCAATGTGCTGGGAGATCTTATCCGCACCGGTGTGATCCCTGTAGTGGAGCTTGACGAGATCTTTCGCCAGGCCATGGAAAGCCTCATCATCACCAATGCCCATAAGATCGTCAACGGCGAAATGCCGCAGCTCAATTGTAAGGATAAGGACTTTTTCTTTCTGCCCGGTTACGATGCCAAAACCATTTCCGATACGATCGTTGGCCTGTGCGCCCAGCGTTTGCCCGTCACTTACGGTTATACGGTCTGGTCAGAGATCCAGGTGTTGTCGCCAAGCCGAAAGGGTGAACTGGGCACGGTGGAATTAAACCGCAAACTGCAAGATGCGGTGAACCCGCCGGAAAAGGGAAAGCAGGAAGTTACCATAAACGGCACGATCTTCCGGGAAGGCGACAAAGTGATGCAGGTCAAGAATAACTACGATCTGGTGTGGAGCCGCAGCGACGGGACTTCCGGAGAAGGGGTGTATAACGGCGACATCGGTATGCTGCTGGACATCGACAAGCGCAGCGGTACCTATACGGTGCAGATGGATGACCGGATTGTCCTGTATACTGCGGACAATCTCAGCGAGCTGGAGCTGGCCTACGCTATGACGGTGCACAAGAGCCAGGGCAATGAATTTCGGGCCGTGGTCATGCCCATGTTCCCCGGGCCGCCTCAGTTATACTACCGGAATCTATTGTATACCGGTATCACCCGGGCAAAGGATCTGTTGATCCTTGTGGGCATGACAAAGACGCTGCGTGCCATGGTGGAAAACGACCGGAAAACAAAGCGGTATTGTGGACTGTATCATTTTTTAAAGGGGTATCACGATGAAGCTCAAAGCGATGGCTGATCTGCTGCTCAAAAGCATTTACCCGGCAAAATGTCCATTCTGCGGCACAGCGCTGCCTGCTGGCGCATATTGCTGTGACGATTGCAAAAGCCAGCTTCATCCGGCGATGCAGCGTCGGCGCTATCGCCTTGCCGACGGCCAGATATTGGACTGTTACGCCGTTTATACCTATGAAGGCGCCATGCGGGAAGCCATCCACCGGTTCAAATTTCAGGATTGCCGGGACATCGGCCCGACCCTTTCTCAGCTTGCGCTGGCAGAAGAGATGGTGCGCTCGCTGCTCCAAAGGGTGGATGTCATCACCGCAGTGCCCATCTCCAAAAATCGCAGACGGGAGCGGGGGTATAATCAGTCTGAGCTGTTAGCCCGGCCCTTTCAGGAATATAGCGGTGTGCCTTATGCGGCGCTGCTGCAAAAGGTCATCGATACACCATCCCAAAGCAGTCTGGATCGGCAGGGACGGCTGCAAAGCGTCATCGGCGCTTACGGTCCGGCCAAAGGAGCCGACAGTACGGGAAAGCGTGTCCTGCTCGTCGATGACATCGTGACTACCGGTGCAACGCTGTGCGCCTGCACGAAGGTGCTGTATGCAATGGGCGCTGCATCCGTTGTGGCCGTGACGGTTTGCCATGCTGATTTTTCGTAACAAAATGTTTATTGCATTGGGCGTGAGAACATCCTATAATAAAACGTGCGACAGACACGGAACGGGAAAGGAGGTTCTTTCATGCTGGGGACAGATATTGCCATTGATCTGGGTACAGCCCAATGTAAGATGTATCGCAAAAAGAAAGGCGTCGTGGTCAACGAGCCGTCCATCGTGGCAGTGGATCTGCTCACCGACCGCATAACGGCTGTGGGCCAGCAGGCCTACGAGCAGATCGGCAGGACCGCTTCCCATGTGGCCGTGGTAGGGCCTATGCGCCGAGGTGTCGTGTCGGATTTTCCCATGGCGGAATACATGGTGCGCAGCTATCTGCGCCGGATCCGGGAGAGCCGGCTCATCATGCCCCGGGCCGTGGTGACGATCCCCTGTGTGCTGACCCAGGTGGAAAAGCGTTCCCTGGTCGATGTGATCCGTGCCGCCGGCGTGCGCAAGATCTGTCTTATTGAGGAAGCGGTGGCCTCGGCCATGGGGGCTGGGTTAGACATCGCTCAGCCAAGAGGACGCCTGGTCGCCAATATTGGCGCCGGCTGTACAGACATCGCCGTGATCACGCTGGGCGGCATCTCCTCCTGCTATACTCTGCGGGTCGGTGGAGATGATTTTGACGATGAGATCATCAAATATGTCCGGCGAAAATATAACCTTGTTATCGGGAAAAAAACGGCGGAGCAGGCCAAGATCGCCATTGGCTGTGTTTATCCCACGGAAAAACTGCTGACCTTCCGCATCAAAGGCAGCCATGCCCGGTCAGGCCTGCCCATGTGGCGGGATCTGACCAGCGACGAGGTTTTAGAGGCGCTACTGAACCCGGCGCTCAAGATCACCCGTACCATTAACAACGTGCTGGAATCTGTTGCGCCGGACCTGCTCTCCGATATTCTGGAGGATGGCATTACCGTTACCGGTGCTTCGGCTAAGCTGTATGGCTTTGACCGGCTCATTTCCCGCAAGACCCATCTTCCCGTAACGGTCCCGCCGTCACCGGAGCTGTGTGCCGTCAATGGCGCGGGGGAGGCTATCCGTTATGTCCGGGATCTGGACAACGGCGCTTACGGGGTCATCAATCCCCTGCACAAATCTTATGAAGTATGACAGACAGGAGCGTTTTCTGTCTGTTTTTATTTTGCTGAAAATTTTCTTTGGGAAACAAGCTGCCTATCGGTATTTTCCGCATAAGATAAAGGCGAGGAGGGAGTTTATGGCAACGATTTATTTAAGTCCGTCCCTGCAGCCCTATAATCTGTACGAAGGCGGCGGCAATGAACAGCAGTATATGAACCTGATCGCCGATGCCATGGAACCGTATCTGCGGACCAATGGGATCCAGTTCACCCGCAACCGTCTCGGCATGACGCTGGGACAGGTGATCCGGGAATCCAACAGCGGCAACTACGATCTGCATCTGGCTATCCATTCCAATGCCGCCCCGGAGGATCTATCGGGCCAGCTTTACGGTACCGACGTTTATTACTATCCCTATAGCTGGCGGGGAAAGCGGGCCGCCACCATCATCGCCGACAATTTTAAAAAGATCTACCCCGACCCATCCCGAGTGCAGGCCCGCCCCACTACTACGCTGGCGGAGATTACCAAGACCAACGCCCCAGCCGTTCTCATTGAGGTAGCCTACCACGACAACAGCCGGGACGCCGAATGGATCCGCACCCATGTGGACGAGATCGCCCAAAATCTGGTCCAGTCTTTGACCATGTACTTTGGCATCCCGTTTATTACGCCGCCGCAGCCGGAGCGAGTCGGCATCGTGCGCACCCAGGGCGGCAATTTAAACATCCGCCGCAAGCCGACCACCGACAGCGAGATCATCGGGCAGATCCCCAACGGCGCGCAGGTCACGGTTTTTGGCCAGACGGGGAACTGGTATGTTGTGCAGTACGGCAATGTGACCGGATATGTCCGGGGAGATTATCTGGAAATCGTCTCTTGAAGAAGAGGGCACGACCATGGTATACTGAACAAAACGGAAGTAGAGGTGACAACGATGCGGATTGGACACGGATATGATGTACATCGTTTGGTAGAGGGGAGGGCGCTGATTTTAGGCGGCGTGACGATCCCCTATGAAAAGGGGCTGCTGGGTCACTCCGATGCTGATGTGCTGGCCCACGCCATTGCGGATGCACTGCTGGGCGCAGCAGCTATGGGGGACATCGGGACCCATTTTCCCGATACAGATCCATCCTACGCAGGGGCGGACAGTCTGGTGCTGCTCCGGGCGGTGTGTGAGAAGCTCCGGGCGGCGGGGTACACCATCAGCAATATCGACGCAACGATCCTGGCCCAAAAGCCGAAGCTGCGGCCTTATATCGACACGATGCGGGAAAATTTGGCCCGTGCCTGTGCTATTCCCGTTTCTCGGATCAACGTAAAGGCCACCACGGAGGAAAAACTGGGCTTTACCGGTTCCGGCGACGGCATGGCAGCCCACGCAGTCTGCTTACTGGAAGAATAAGGGACAAAAACCTGTTTACGGCATACTCTGATAGTAGAGCTTCAGCGAAAGACCGGCGGAAGCTTCTGATGACGGAATGAAGGAGTGATGTGACTGTGAACAGGTCTTTTTTTATCTTAAATTCGATTACTTACGCCATGAAGAGCCGTGATCTTCTCCTGCATTATGGGATCAGCGCCAATGTAGAGCGCAGTCGAAAGGGCAGGGAAAAATACGGCTGCGGCTTTGGGATCTATGTGCCAAAGCGAGCCGATGAGGCGGAACAGATCCTGAAAAAGCACAACATCCGCATTTTAGACCGAACAGAGCGGGATGGTGCGCAATGATCTATCTCGATAACGCCGCCACCACCTACCCAAAGCCAAAAGCGGTACAAGCTGCGGTCAGCGGGGCCCTGCGGCGAGGGGCAAACCCCGGCCGCAGTGGTCACAAGATGTCTGTGGCATCGGCGGAGGAAGTATACCGATGCCGGGAAAGTGTGGCGGATTTTTTCGGCTGTGACTGTCCGGAATGCGTGGCCTTTACCCTCAACTGCACCTACGCCATCAATCTGGTGCTCAAGGGATTGCTAAAGCCCGGCGATCATGTGGTCTGCACCGATTTGGAGCACAACGCCGTCATGCGGCCCCTGTTTGCCCTGGAGCAGCAAGGCGTCTCTTATACCGCCGTCCCCGTAATAGAGGGCGACAACGACGAGACTGTCAATGGGTTTCGCAAGGCTTTGCGGAGCAATACCGCCCTTGCCATCTGCACCCAGGCGTCCAACGTGACGGGGGTGCGGGTGCCGGTGGAGCGCATTGCGGCTTTGTGTAAGGCGTACGGTATCCCCGTGGCTGTAGACTGTGCCCAAAGTGCCGGCGTGCTGCCCATCACCATGGACGATACCGGTATCGATTACCTGTGCGCGCCGGGCCATAAGGGGCTGTACGGTCCCATGGGCACAGGACTGCTCATCGCCAAAAAAGGGGAGAACCTGCGGACTATCTTAGAAGGCGGCACCGGTACCAGCTCTGCTGATTTTCTTCATCCGGCACAGATGCCGGAACGCTTTGAGCCGGGCACCCAGAACTTCCCCGGCATCGTGGGCCTTTCCGCCGGCATCCAATTTTTGCGCCAGCGCACGACAAAAAGCATTTTTCTCCACGAGATGCGCCTGATGCAGCAGGCCTATGACCGGCTGGAACAATTGCCGTCTGTCCGCCTTTATACCAGCCGTCCCACCCTGACCCATCATGTGCCGGTGCTGAGCTTTAACGTGGAAGGGCTGGACAGCGAGACAGTGGGCCAGTGGCTCAACCGGCAGGGTGTAGCGGTGCGGGCGGGACTGCACTGCGCGCCGGCGGCCCACCGGAAGCTGGGCACGCTGGAAAGCGGAACGGTGCGGATCAGTCCCTCAGCCTTTACGACACAGGAGGAACTGCGTCGATTTTTGTTTCTTCTGGGACAGTTCGTAAAAAAGTTACAAAAATGATTTTGATTCTTTCGGGAAATCATGATAAAATAAGAATACACTCCGCTGAATGCTGTCGGCGGGGAGACCGAAACGGGAAGGAGCAAAGCAATGGAGTTTATCAATTCTATGTGGTCTACCTTCATCGGTGTTATCAAATCGTTTCAAGTGGCAGACGCATTGGACGTCATTGTGATCACGTTTATTATTTATAAAGGCATTCAATTCATCCGCAAGACAAGGGCAGAGCAGTTTGCAAAAGCACTGCTGCTGCTGGTAGCGCTGTGGGCCGTGTCTTATTATTTACAGCTACACATGACCCTCATGGTGCTCAATACGTTCCTGCAGTTTGGCGTGGTAGCTCTGGTCGTCCTGTTTCAGCCGGAGCTGCGCAGTCTGCTGGAGCAGATCGGACGGACCAAGGTGGTGAGCAAATACCTGTCCTTCCACCTGGCAAACAAAGACGCCGCCAGCGAAGCTGCCCGGCAGATCCGCCGGGGCATCAGCGCTGTGGTAGAGTCGGCGGTCATCATGCAGCGGGACAAGACTGGTGCATTGATCGTCTTTGAGCGGGAAACGAAGCTGGGCGATATTATCGAGACAGGCACCCTCATCAATGCGGTGCCGTCGGTGCCGATGATCGGGAACATCTTCTTTAACAAAGCGCCGCTTCACGACGGCGCCATGATCGTCCGGGACGGCATGATCTACGCAGCCGGGTGCATCCTGCCCCTGACACGGCGGGACGACGTGGACCCGTCTCTCGGCACCCGCCACCGGGCGGCTATCGGCATGAGTGAAAATTCCGATGCCGTTGTTGTGGTGGTGTCAGAAGAAACGGGGCAGATCTCCATGGCCATCGGCGGCAATTTGGTGCGGGATCTGACGAGAGAAACACTGAGCGACGAGCTGGAAAATTTAGTTGTGCCAGACGCTGCTAAGGAGGATCGGAAAACGGTCAAAAAATCCTTCCGTAAGGAGGGAAAGAAAAAATGAGCCAGAAAAATCCAAAGCAGAAACCCAGCAAAAAAGGCTTCAGCATTGGCCGGCTGTTTCAGAGCAATCGATTTGTCCTGATCTTTTCGCTGTTTGCGGCCATCGTGCTGTGGTTTATCATGGCGGTAAACAACACGGAAAACCGGGCCAGGATCATCTATGATATTCCCATCGACACGGCGCTGTCAGAGGAGGCAGTCCAGCAGGGCTTCCAGGTCTTTGAGCAAAGCGACCAGACGGCCCGGGTCTCCGTGACCGGCAGCAATCTTGTGGTCAATCAGCTCACCAGCTCCGACATCCGGGTGTCGGCGGCGCTGAGTTCCAGCATTACGAGAGCCGGAACGTACACCTTGAATCTGACGGCATCCAAAAGCAGCAGCCTCACCGATTACGAGGTGGACACCATCTATCCCGGTTCCATTATTTTGTTTGTGGACAAATTTGTGGAAAAGACGTTCTCCATCGACCAGCAGGTCGAGTATACCGTTTCCGACGGCTATTATGCGGCGTCGCCGTCTCTGTCGGAAACGAAGATCACCATCTCTGGCCCGGAAACAGAGGTCTCCAATGTGGATCGGGTGGTCCTGGAGAAAAAGGTGGATGGACAGCTCAAGGAGCCGGTAGAATTCGAACAGGCCCTGACCCTCTACGATAAAAATGGCGAAAAGATCACCGATCTGGGCCATATGGAGCTGAGCAGCCAGTCGGTCAACGTAAAGATCGATGTGCTGAAGAAAGTGGAGGTGCCGGTAAAGGCCACCTTCAAAAACCTGCCGGAGGGACTGGATGTGAGCGATCTGGTCAAGGTGTCGCCGGCCACCATTAAAGTAGGCTGCTACGTCAAGAGCAAGCAGGAAACGCTGAAAGAGATCAATCTTCAGCCGGTGGATATGACAGAGGTAACACCGGATAACACCACCTTTACCGTGGGCTTTGACCTGCCGGAGGGCTGCACCAATATCAGCGGCGCAAAGCACGCCATGCTGCAGTTTGCGTTGAGCGGCTATGAGATGCGCACGTTTACCATTACCAACCTCGTCACCAGCAACGCCACCACCGGCCAGAATGTTTCGGTGGAAACAACGGAGCTGGAGGTCGTCCTGGTGGGGCCGAAGGACCGGCTGCAAAAGCTGAAAAACGCTGACCTTTACGCCGAGCTGGATCTGGACGGCAAGGATGAGCTGACCGGCAGCATTGCGGTGCCGGCTAAGATCCATGTAGACAGCAAATATGGCGCCTGGGCAGTGGGCGAGTACACCGCCTACGTCAATATCACCCACACAGAAGCATAAAAGCAAGACAGCACAAGGGCAAATCCCCTGTGCTGTTTTTCTGTTTTCCCGGGGGTCGTGGTACATAAATGGCAGGCTATTTGTAAATAATTTATGAAATTGGAAAAAACCGCATTTTTGCTCTTGATTTTTCCGGCAAGAACCGTTACAATAATAACTAGAGTTAGCACTCTGGTTGAAAGAGTGCTAAAACTCCAAAATCAGTCAATTTGATTCTAAAGATACACAGGAGGGATTTCGAATGACAATCAAACCATTACTGGACAGAGTGCTCATTAAAATGACAGAAGCCGAGGAGACCACCAAGAGCGGCATCATCCTCACCGCGCAGGCGGCGGAGAAGCCCCAGATCGCAGAGGTCATCGCAGTTGGCCCGGGCGGCGTGGTAGACGGCAAAGAAGTTGAGATGCACGTCAAGGTTGGCGATAAGGTCATCACCAGCAAATACGGCGGCACAGAGGTCAAGCTGGATGGCGAAGAGTATCTGATCGTCCGTCAGTCTGACATCCTTGCGGTAGTGGAATAATCGAATTCGAGTCGAAAACAGGAGGTAACAGTTATGGCAAAGCAAATTATTTATGGCGAAGATGCGCGGAAGGCACTGCTCAGCGGTATCGACCAGCTTGCAAATACAGTAAAAGTGACCCTTGGCCCAAAGGGCTGCAACGTTGTGCTGGATAAGAAATTCGGCGCACCCCTCATCACCAACGACGGCGTGACCATCGCCAAGGAGATCGAGCTGGACGATCCTTTTGAGAACATGGGCGCACAGCTTGTAAAAGAGGTTTCCATCAAGACAAACGATGTGGCCGGCGACGGTACCACCACAGCTACCCTGCTGGCACAGGCGCTCATCCGTGAGGGCATGAAGAACGTCACAGCAGGCGCTAACCCCATGATCCTGAAGAAGGGCATTAAGGCCGCAGTAGATACCGCTGTTGACACCATCGTAGCCAACTCCAAGAAGGTTTCCGGTTCTGATGACATCGGCCGTGTAGCAGCCATCTCCGCAGCAGACAAGAAGATCGGCGACCTGATCGCTGAGGCAATGGAGAAAGTCACCGCTGACGGCGTCATCACCGTAGAGGAATCCAAGACAGCGGAAACCTATTCCGAGGTTGTAGAAGGCATGATGTTTGACCGGGGCTACATCGCACCATACATGGTCACCGATACCGATAAGATGGTGGCTGTGCTGGACGATTGCCTCATCCTCGTTACCGACAAGAAGATCTCCAACATTCAGGAGATCCTCCCACTGCTGGAGCAGGTAGTACAGTCTGGCAAGAAGCTCCTCATCATCGCTGAGGACGTAGAGGGCGACGCACTGACCAACCTGATCCTCAACAAGCTCCGCGGCGTGTTCACCTGCGTAGCCGTTAAGGCACCTGGCTTTGGCGACAGAAGAAAGGAAATGCTCCAAGACATCGCAACCCTCACCGGCGCACAGGTCATCACCAGCGACCTGGGCCTGGAGCTGAAGGATACCACACTGGCACAACTGGGCCGTGCACGTCAGGTCAAGGTAGACAAGGAGAACACCATCATCGTAGACGGCGCTGGCGATCCGGAAGCCATCAAGGGCAGAGTAGCACAGATCCGTGCGCAGATCGAGACCACGACTTCCGATTTTGACAAAGAGAAGCTCCAGGAGCGTCTGGCAAAGCTGGCCGGCGGCGTAGCTGTCATCAAGGTCGGTGCGGCAACAGAGGTCGAGATGAAGGAGAAGAAGCTCCGCATCGAGGATGCTCTGGCTGCAACACAGGCTGCTGTAGAGGAGGGTATCGTTGCTGGCGGCGGCGTGGCACTGCTCAATGCGACCACCGCTGTAGAGAAGCTGCTGACAGAAGTAGACGGCGATGAAAAGACCGGTGTGCAGATCGTGCTGAAGGCACTGGAGGAGCCGGTACGCCAGATCGCAGCAAACGCTGGCCTGGAAGGCTCTGTCATCGTGGCAAACATCAAGGCAGCCGATAAGGTTGGCTATGGCTATGACGCGCTCAACGATCAGTATGGCGATATGCTGACCATCGGCATCGTAGACCCAACAAAGGTAACCCGTTCCGCACTGCAGAATGCAGCTTCTGTTGCAGCCATGGTCCTGACCACCGAGTCTCTGGTTGCTGACAAGAAGGAAGAAAATCCAGTGCCGGCACCGGCTGATCCAAGCATGGGCGGGATGTATTAAGCAAAAAAGGTCCCAATGGGCTAAACAATAAAAAATGATCTAAAAGGCGGGGGTGTCCAAAAGGGCATTCCCGCCTTTTTGCTGTCTGTAGCGAGAGCTTTTGGCATGAACAAGGGACAAATGGCTGAAAATTCGGTATTTCTCTGACGAAAGCGTCACTTTTCATTCATGAAATTGTCACAAATTGCCAAAATGGAGAAAGGGAGTTGGTGGATATAACAGGATATAAGGGAAAAAACTTAAAAAATCGGTAGTTTAGACAAAAATAGAGCCTTTACCAGATTTTTGATTGGCCCTTACTTGCATTTCACACGAAAATAGCATACAATATTTAGTAGTTTATGACGGAGGTGGCCGTGGTGGAATCCGATAGCTCGGCTGCAGTTTTCACTGGATTATTTTGTCGATTTGGAGTATAATATGGCTACGTCGTATACGCCGTAGCCTGTTTTCATTGCGGTCATTACGGAACGATCATCATCGAAAAAGGTGGAATCTATTATGTCAGACACAAAAAAAGTAGCGATCATCATGGGCAGTGACAGCGATTTCCCGGTGGTATCCGCCGCCGTAAAACGGCTGAAAGCCCTGGAAATTCCTTTTGAAGTCCGGGTCATGTCCGCCCACAGAACACCGGAGGCCGCCGCTGCGTTTTCGGCAAACGCCAAGGAAAACGGCTTTGGCGTCATCATTGCCGCAGCGGGCAAGGCAGCCCATCTGGCTGGTGTCCTGGCGGCCCACACGACCATTCCGGTCATCGGTATCCCCATCAAGTCCTCCACCCTGGACGGCCTGGATGCCCTGTTGGCTACCGTACAGATGCCCAGCGGCATTCCTGTGGCTACCGTTGCCATCGACGGCGCAGACAACGCGGCGATTTTAGCGGCGCAGATGCTGGCGCTGTCCGATGACAAGCTGGCGCAGAAGCTCCAGCAGATGAAGGCGGACATGGAAGCGGGCGTACAGAAAAAGGATAAGGCGATCCAGGACGCAGTAGCGGCGCTGTAATCGTTGTGATATTACGAACAAGAGGAGAAATCGGGTTATGAAAAGTTTTAGTGAAAGCTATAAAGCGGCAGGCGTTGATGTGACGGCAGGATATAAGGCAGTGGAGCTGATGAAGACCCACGTTGCCCGCACCAAGATCCCCGGTGTTTTGTCGGGCATCGGCAGCTTTGGCGGATTGTTCCAGCCAAACCTTTCCGGCATGGAAGAGCCGGTGTTGGTTTCCGGCACCGACGGCGTAGGCACCAAGCTGCGCCTTGCCTTTTTGATGGACAAGCACGACACCATCGGCATCGACTGCGTGGCCATGTGCTCCAATGACGTTGTCTGCTGCGGCGCCCAGCCATTGTTCTTCCTGGACTATCTGGCTGTGGGCAAGAATACCCCGGAGCGGGTGGCGGAGATCGTTTCCGGCGTGGCCGACGGCTGCGTTCAGTCCAACTGCGCCTTAGTCGGCGGCGAAACAGCGGAGATGCCGGGCTTTTATCCAGAGGATGAATACGACGTGGCCGGCTTCTGCGTAGGCATCGTCGATAAAAAGAAAATCATCGACGGCTCCAGAATGGAAGCTGGCGATGTGATCATCGGCCTTGCGTCCTCCGGCGTTCACTCCAACGGCTTCTCCCTGGTGCGGAAGGTCTTTGATGTCAACGAGGAGACGCTGAAAAAGCACTATGACGAGCTGGGCGCTACGTTGGGCGAGACACTGCTGACCCCGACGAAGATCTACGTCCGTTCCATCACCGAGCTGCTGAAGGTCTGCGATGTCAAGGCCATCTCCCACATCACCGGCGGCGGCTTTTATGAGAACATCCCGCGGATGATGAAGGACGGCTGCACCGCCAAGATCCAGAAGGATGCCTTCCCGACCCTGCCGATTTTCGACCTGATCCAGAAGGTGGGCAACATTCCGGAGCACGATATGTATAACACCTTTAATATGGGCATCGGTATGTGCGTTGTCGTGCCGGCAAGCGAGGCGGATAAAGCCATCGCACAGCTGGAAGCTACCGGCGAAAAGGCATATCGGATCGGTGTTGTGGAAAATGGCGATGAGGGTGTGGAATTATGCTGAAGATCGCAGTATTGGTTTCCGGCGGCGGCACCAATCTCCAGGCGTTGATCGACGCCCAGAAAGCGGGCCAGATCGTCGGCGGCGAGATCGCCTGTGTCATCGCCAGCAAGCCGGGCGTTTATGCCCTGGAGCGGGCGTCTAAGGCCGGTATCCCCACAGAGGTTCTGGTGCGAAAGGAATATCCCACCATGGAGGATTACGACAATGCGCTGATCGGTACCCTGGAGCGGTATGGCATTGATCTCATCGTGCTGGCCGGCTTCATGACCATCATCAGCGACCATGTGATCCGCAAATACACAAACCGGATGATCAACATCCACCCATCCCTGATCCCATCCTTTTGCGGCGAGGGATTTTATGGATTGCGTGTCCATGAAGCGGCGCTGCAAAAGGGCGTCAAAGTCACCGGCGCCACAGTCCATTTTGTCAATGAGATCTGTGACGGCGGCCCCATCATCCTGCAAAAGGCCGTAGCCGTAGAGCAGGACGATACCCCGGAAACGCTCCAGCGCCGGGTGATGGAACAGGCAGAGTGGAAAATCTTACCCCAGGCAGTGTCCCTGTATTGCCAGGGAAAATTGACGGTAAAGGACGATCATGTGCTGATCGCAAAATAGCGTACATTGCACCTGATTACTTCCATTTGATAGAGAGAAAAGAGGACTGTTACGCATGGAACTTACAACCATTACAAATTATCTCAGCGGCAATACCTATCCGGGCAGAGGCGTGCTCATTGGAAAGAGTGACGACGGCCAAAACGCTGTCATTGCCTACTTCATCATGGGCCGCAGCGAAAACAGCCGCAATCGGATTTTTGAGCCAGACGGCGAGGGCATCCGTACCCGGGCATTTGACGAATCGAAGCTGACCGATCCTTCCCTGATCATTTACGCGCCGGTCCGTGTGCTGGGCACAACGACCATTGTCACCAACGGCGACCAGACCGACACCATCTACAACTATCTCAAGGGCGGCAGAACCTTTGAGGAAGCACTGCGCTCTCGTACCTTTGAGCCGGACGGCCCTAACTTTACGCCACGCATTTCCGGCGAGGTCATCGTTGAGGGCGGAATGTCCTACAAGCTGTCCATTTTAAAGAGTGATTGCGGCAGAGAAGAAGCGGCGCTGCGGTACTTTTACGAGTACAGCGATCCCATGGACGGCGAAGGCCGGTTGATCCACACCTACCAGTGCGACGGCAACCCGATCCCATCCTTTGCAGGGGAGCCGGTGCGGGTCAAGCTGGAGGGCGACATCGATACCTTCACCAAGACCGTGTGGGACGCTTTGGACGAAAACAATAAGGTTTCTCTGTTTACCCGCTACATCGATTTAAAGACCGGCGAGGCGGAAACAAGAATCATCAATAAAAATCAGTGATAGGGAGAACGCGACAATGGCAGATAAATTGATGTTGAAATATGGCTGCAACCCCAATCAAAAGCCATCCTGTATTTACATGAAAGACGGCAGTGACCTGCCGATCACCGTGCTCAACGGCAGACCGGGCTACATTAACTTTCTCGACGCCTTTAATAGCTGGCAGCTAGTAAAGGAGCTGAAAGCGGCAACAGGCTTGCCAGCAGCAGCTTCCTTTAAGCACGTCAGCCCGGCAGGCGCCGCAGTAGCGGTACCTCTTTCTGATACGCTGAAGAAGATCTACTTTGTAGACGATCTGGAGCTGACGCCTATGGCCACCGCATACGCCAGAGCCAGAGGCGCTGACCGGATGTCCTCCTACGGCGATTTTGTAGCGCTGTCCGACGAATGTGACGCAGCTACTGCAAAACTGCTGGCCAGAGAGGTATCCGACGGTGTCATTGCGCCGAGCTATTCCGACGAGGCATTGGAGATCCTCAAGACGAAGCGTAAGGGCAACTATAACGTGATTCAGATCGACCCATCGTATAAACCGGAGCCCATTGAGCATAAAGATGTTTATGGCATCACCTTTGAGCAGGGCAGAAATGAGATCGAGATCAATCCATCGCTGCTGGAAAACTTCCCGACAAAGAATAAGCATTTTCCGGAAGAAGCAAAGCGGGATCTGCTCCTTGCTCTCATCACCCTGAAGTACACCCAGTCCAATTCCGTGTGCTATGCAAAAGACGGTCAGGCCATTGGTATCGGTGCCGGTCAGCAGTCCCGGATCCACTGTACCCGCCTGGCAGGTAACAAGGCAGACATCTGGTTCTTGCGCCAGCATCCAAAGGTGATGAACCTGCCCTTTAAGGCAGACATCCGTCGCCCGGACCGGGATAACACCATCGATGTGTATATTTCCGACGACTATGAGGATGTGCTGGCAGACGGCATCTGGGAGCAGTTCTTCACAGAAAAGCCAGAGGTGCTGACCAGAGAGGAGAAAAAAGCGTGGCTCCGGGAACAGAGCGGCGTGTCCCTCGGTTCCGATGCGTTCTTCCCCTTTGGCGATAACATTGAGCGGGCACACCGCAGCGGCGTAGAATACATTGCCCAGGCCGGCGGCTCTATCCGGGACGACAATGTCATCGAGACCTGCGACAAATACAATATCGCCATGGCGTTTACAGGCGTGCGCCTGTTCCATCACTAAGAAAGGGAGGCACCAGCATGAAAATTTTAGTAGTCGGCGGCGGCGGCCGAGAGCACGCCATTGTCCGCAAGCTCCTGGAAAGCCCCAAGGTGGAAAAGCTGTACTGCGCGCCCGGCAACGGCGGTATTTCCTGTGACGCAGAATGCGTAGACATCAAAGCCATGGACATTGACGGCGTTGTGCGCTTTGCCAAAGAAAACGAGATCGACCTGGTCTTTGTGGCCCCCGATGATCCTCTGGCTGCCGGTATGGTCGACGCGGTAGAAGCGGCAGGGATCAAGGCCTTTGGCCCCAATGCGGCAGCGGCAGTCATCGAGGCCAGCAAGGTATTTTCTAAGGACCTGATGAAAAAATACAACATCCCAACAGCGGGCTATGATGTATTTGACAATTCCAAGGACGCCATTGCCTTTATCGAGAAGAACGATACCTATCCCATCGTCGTAAAGGCCGACGGCCTGGCACTGGGCAAGGGCGTCATCATTGCCCAGAATTTCCAGGAAGCAGAGAACGCCGTCCACTCCATCATGGAGGACAAAGTCTTTGGCGCTTCCGGCAACCAGATCGTCGTGGAGGAATTCCTCACCGGTCCGGAAGTTTCTGTGCTTGCCTTTACCGACGGCAAGACACTGGTTCCCATGGTGTCCTCCAAGGACCACAAGCGGGCGCTGGATAACGACGAGGGCCTCAATACCGGCGGCATGGGCACCATCAGTCCCAACCCCTTCTATGATGACAACATGGCCAAGGAGTGCTACGACACCATCTTTGCGCCGACCATGGAGGCCATGAACAAAGAGGGCCGTCCCTTTAAGGGCTGTCTCTACTTTGGTCTGATGCTGACGCCAAAGGGCCCCAAGGTCATCGAGTATAACGCCCGGTTCGGCGACCCGGAGACCCAAGTGGTCCTGCCGCGGCTCAAGACCGATCTGGTGGACATTATCGTAGCCTGCGCCGACGGCACCCTGTCTGACGTGGACATCCAGTGGTCAGACGAAACAGCAGCCTGCGTCGTCATGGCGTCGGGAGGCTATCCCGGCGCCTATCAGAAGGGCATCGAGATCTGCGGCCTCGATGATCAGGGCCAGGTAGACGGTGCTACCGTGTACCATGCCGGTACGGTGAAAAAGGATGGCAAATTCTACACCAACGGCGGCAGAGTCCTGGGTGTGACCGCCATGGGCAAAGATCTGGAGGAAGCGCTTTCTAAGGCGTATGCAGCCGTTGAGCGGATCTCCTTTGCAGGTGCTCATTATCGCCGGGACATCGGCAAGATCAAAGCGTGACCGGAGCGGTCGAAAAGACCTCACCGATGACGGAATCGCGGAACGACAGAGGTGTGTTCTGCTGTTAGATTTGGGGGAATATGAAATTGAACATCGTTGGATCGGTGCGCGATACATGGAAGAATGAGAAACAATGGAAGTAATTAATATTATCAATTTTATTGTGGCCATCATCGTATTTCTGTGTTGCGCCCATCAATATATCTACCTGTTTATTCCGTTCTTAAAAAAGCATAAACCACACAAGCCGACGGTCATGCACAATTATGCGGTGCTGATCTCCGCGAGAAACGAGGAAGCGGTCATTGCGGATCTCATTGAGAGCATCCACAACCAGACGTATCCCTCGCATTTGATTACCGTCTTTGTGGTGGCGGACAACTGCACGGACGCCACGGCCGATTGTGCCAGAAGGGCCGGCGCCGTGGTGTGGGAACGGTTTAACAAGAAAAAGGTTGGCAAAGGCTACGCTCTTGATTTTCTGCTCAATGAGATCAAACTGGCGTATCCGGAGGATCCTTTTGACGGTTATTTTGTCTTTGACGCCGATAACCTGCTGGATGAAAACTATGTAGCGGAGATGAACAAGACCTTTTCTGACGGGCATGACATCATCACCAGCTACCGGAATTCCAAGAACTTTGGCGACAACTGGATCACCGCCGGATACGGCTTGATGTTTCTCAGAGAGGCCAAATATCTGAACAATTCCCGGATGCTGCTGAACTTGAGTTGCGCCGTGTCGGGCACAGGCTTCTTGTTCAGCCGCAAGATCAAAAATAAAATGCACGGCTGGCATTTCCACCTGCTGACGGAGGACATTCAGTTCACAGCCCATAACGTGATGAAAGGCCGGAAGATCGCCTACTGTCCCACAGCGGTTCTGTACGACGAGCAGCCGGTAACGTTCCAGCAGTCCTGGACGCAGCGGGAACGCTGGGCAAAGGGCTACTTGCAGGTGTTTTCCCACTACTGCAAGGGACTTATCCGGGGTATCTTTAAATATCACAGCTTTTCCTGCTACGATATTTTCCTGACGCTTTTCCCAACCTTCCCGCTGACCGTGGGAACGCTGGTGATGAACATTGTGGCCATCATCGTGGGATTGTGTACGGGGGCGGACATCAGCGGCCCGCTGGGCTCCCTGGCAGGGTATATCCTGAACGTGTACCTGATTTTCTTTGCCATCGGTCTTTTGACCACAGTGACAGAGTGGAAACATATTCACTGCCAGAAACGGAAAAAGATCAAGTATCTATTTACGTTCCCGGTATTTATGTTTACATATATGCCCATTTCTGTGGCAGTCGTTCTGCGCCGGAAGGTGGAGTGGAAGCCCATCAAGCACGGCGGCCATTCCAAAACGCTGTCCGATATTTATGCCCAGGATGACCAGCTGCCAGCTGCGGCGGTACCGTCTGGCAGGCCGGTGGAACAAAAGACAAAAGAGCGTGTCTGATCTAGTTCCAAATCGCAAAAAGAGACGTCTTTTCGGGCGTCTTTTTTTGTTTTGGCCTTGCCAAAATTCGACAAACTGTGGTATAGTAAAAAGTAGTACAGCACAAGCTGAAGCTGGATAGGAAAAAGAAAGGACGACAGTTATGATCAATCCATTTACCGTAAAAAAATTGCTGGACAACAAGAATGAATTTGCTGCAAATCATCCCGAATTTTTCTCTTTTGCACGGGAAGTTTTCGGCAATAAGCTGGAAGAAGGCACAGAGATTTCCATCAACGTAGCAAGACCAAACCAGGAGCCAAAGAACGTCACCATGACCGTTACAAAGTCTGACCTGGCATTCCTGAAAGCACTGCAGGATCTTCTGTAAAGATAACGGCAAACAAAAAAGGCAGGAACTTTGTTCCTGCCTTTTTTGGTGTAGCTATCCCATATTCTGCTTTCTAAAAAGAAAGGGCCAGCGCACCGCAGACGATGACGGCTTGCGGTATGCTGGCCCAGATCCCTTTTTGGGATCATGCTTTTTCTTTTGCGGCCTGGTTGAGGCTGCGCTCCAGCCAGGCTTCGGCAATGTCCATTGCCAGGTACAGTCCGTTCTTTTCGCTGGTCTTTACGATCTGCTTGCGGACGCTGAGGCTGGTATCTGTGGAGAGGAGCTGTACGGTGATCTTATCGGCCACTTCCTCCTTGCCGACAGTTTTCTCGCTTTTGATGGTCATCTTGATGACATAGGGATCCTTCATGCTGCCGTAATAGATCACATTGCCGCAGCGGACCAGAGGTTTATCCTTATACATGGGGAATACCGTATCGGTTTTCTTCTGTGCGCTCATATGCTTGCATCCTTTCTTTACAAAATCAAGCTTGATTTGTCCGTGAAGCAAAAGCTACCGTGGGATTGCTCACACGATAGCTTTTGGCATCAGTCCTTCAAATAGGATTTCAACAAAGCCTGCAGCAATTCATCCCGGTCGATCTTGCGGATGAGGCTGCGTGCGTTATGATGTGTTGTAATATATGTGGGATCCTCCGAGAGGATATATCCCACGATCTGGTTGATGGGATTGTATCCTTTTTCTTTCAATGCGTCATAGACTGTTTGCAGGGTCTGCTTCATATCCGCATCCCGTGTTTCGTCGAAGGAAAACGTCATTGTCATATCCATATACTACACCTCCAAAGCTCATGGACTATTATCTATACTATCATACAATATTCCCGTCAAAAATTCAAGAGGTAATTCGGCAGGATCCAAAATCAGGAGCGCAGCACAGCGCCGGATTTTTCCAGCTCGGCCATGATCTTCGCAACGACCTGGTTGGAGATCTCATCAGTCAGGGTGCCGTCAGCAGAGCGGAGGGTGACGCTGAAGGCCACGCTCTTTTTGCCGGCGGCGATCTGCTCGCCCTGGTAAACGTCGAACAGCTTGATGGATTCCAGATACTTGCCAGCGCCACGGATGATGGCTTTTTCCAGGGTGCGCACAGTCAGATCCTCATCGCACAGCAGCGCCAGATCTCGGGTGACGGCCGGGAACTTCGGCAGTGGGGTGTAGGTCTTATCGGTGTCGGCCAGCTCGAACAGACGGTCCACATCCAGGGAGAAGGAAACGACACGGGTATCCATCTTGTAGTTCTCCATGACGGTAGGATGGATCTCGCCGAGAACGCCGACACGCTCTCCGTCCTTTGTGATGACGGCGCAGCGGCCTGGATGATAGGCAAATTCCTGCTCGCTGGCTTCAAACTCGCAGCCGGTAACGGAGAGGTTCTTCAGTAGCTGCTCCACCATACCCTTTGCCACGAAGAAATCGGCTTTTTTGCCGTACATTCCGCCGATGAGCGTCGTTTTTTCGATGGGCAGCTCATCGTCGCTGGTGGGCAGGTACTCGGAAGCCAGCTCAAAGAGGGCGGCCTCCTCGTTGCGGTTGTTGTAGTTGCGGGCCAGCGTTTCCATCATAGACGGCAGGGCGATGGTGCGCATAATGCTGGTGTCCTCGCCCAGGGGATTGGAGATGGTAACAGACTTGCGCAGCGGATGATCCTTTGGCATGAGGATCTTGTCGTAATATTTGGGGCTGATGAAGGAGTAGGTCATGATCTCGCTGAGACCGACAGCCAGCATGGTGTCGGAGATGGTCTGCTCGAACTTCTGCCGCGGGGAATATTTACCCTGGGCGCCGCCGCTGACAGCGGTGCAGGGGATGTTGTTGTAGCCGTAGAAGCGGGCGATCTCTTCAGCGATGTCAGCCTTTTCCTTCAGATCGGGGCGGAAGGATGGCACCAGGATGTTGTCGCCGTCGAACTGGCAGTCGATCTTTTTCAGGATGGCTTTCATCTCTTCGGTGGTCAACTGGATAGCAAGGAAGTTGTTGATCCACTGGGTATCCAGCGGAATAACGACCTGTTGCTCCTTAGACTGATCGTCGAGGATCACATCATCCAGCACATCGCCGGCATCCAGCAGCTCTACCAGTTCGCAGGCACGATTCAGGGCCGGCAGGCAGTTGTGGAAGTCGAGTCCTTTTTCGTAGCGGGCGGAAGCATCTGTACGCATTCCCTGATCTCTCGCGGTGGTGCGGACAGAAGCGCCGTCGAAGCAGGCGGACTCAAAGACGATGGTGGTGGTGTCGTCCATGATCCCGCTGTATTCGCCGCCCATGACGCCGGCAATGGCAACGGGCTTGTTGGCGTCGGCGATGACCAGATTATCGGTGGCCAGTTTCCGCTCTACGCCATCCAGCGTGGTGATGGTCTCGCCGTCTTTTGCCAGGCGGACACGGATCTTACCTTCGTCGATGAACCGCAGGTCAAAGGCGTGCATGGGCTGGCCATACTCCAACATTACATAGTTGGTGATGTCCACGATGTTGTTGATGGGGCGCACGCCCATGGCACGGAGGCGTTCCCGCATCCAGCGGGGAGAAGGCTTGACCCGCACGTTTTTGACGATCTTGGCGCTGTAGAGCGGGCACAGATCCGGCTCCTCAATGGCCACGTCCAGCATCCCCTTGCAGGAGCCGTTACCGCCCTTGACGACAGGGGTGTGCAGGCGCAGTTCCTTATTGAAGGTAGCGGCAGCTTCCCGGGCAAGGCCGATGACGGAGAAGCAGTCGGGCCGGTTGGAGGTAATCTCAAACTCGACCTTGGTATCGTTAAAGCCGATGGCCTCACAGATCGGCATTCCCAGAGGTACTTCCTCGTCGAGGACAAAGATACCGTCCTCAATGGCGTTGGGGAAGTCGTTGACGGTAAGGCCCAGCTCGCCCAGGGAACAGAGCATACCGTTGCTCTCCACACCGCGGAGCTTGCCCTTTTTGATCTTGATGCCGCCGGGCAGAGTGGAGCCGTCGAGAGCAGCGGGCACGATGTCGCCGACTTTCAGGTTGGATGCGC
>JAQXNV010000003.1 GCA_029098185.1 Oscillospiraceae bacterium | reverse complement strand
CAATAGATGATGGCTGGCAGTTCCCGCACGGGGAATACTCCAGCAAAGGGGGTGGAACCCCCTTACTGGTTCCCTTCTTTCTTTGCTGCCTTTCTTTCTTGGGAACGCAAGAAAGAAAGACAGTCCCCCGGAAGGGGTGGGAGCCTGGAACCGCAGGGTTCGAGAAACTGTTGTGGGGAAGTGCAACAAATAACAGTTATTACTTTTCAAAAGTCATTTTGATGGCCTTTCAGTCACCTTCGGTGCCAGCTTTTCTCTGAAAACAATCACCCCTCAGTCTGCTACGCAGACAGCCCCCCTACAAAGGGGGCCGAGAAAAGGCTTGGTGCAACCCCCCTTGCCTCCCCTATAAGGGGAGGTGGTCATTGCGAAGCAATGATCGGAGGGGTATCATGGGAGTATCTGCCCTGCGGAAGTTTTTGCTATAAAATCCCTCGGTCAGATGTTGCGCATCTGCCAGCTTTTCTGCGAAAACAATCACCCCTCAGTCTGCTACGCAGACAGCTCCCCTCTAAGGGGAGCCGAGAATCGGCTTAGCGGAAAGCCCAAAAAAAGAACCGTCCCCCGAAAAAAGGAGACGGTTCCTGATTTTCCGCACTTATTTTACATACAAGGTGCTTTCGCCGTTAGCAGCGCTTTGCGCGGCATCCATCAGCGTATACCAGGGGCCCATGTGGAACCCAATGCTGGCGCCGGCGATGACCGCCACACCGACGGCAATGCACAGGACCATCGACACGGTAGAAACCACCTTCAAATTCGCTTTGCCGGATTCATTGCGCGCCATGGAAGCCAGGCCCACGCCGATGGCACACAGCACCATGGCGATGGCATAGCCCCAGGAAAAGCCCAGCAGGCCGCTGATGCCCAGACCGACCGCCGCACCGAGACAGCCATAGGAAACGCCCATCTGGACGCCGCCGGAGGTGAACCGGTGGAACAGATAGAAGATAGCCGACAGAACAAGACCGCAGCCAACGCCCATGGCCAGGTTGTTGGTGGCAATGACGATGATGGCCGTTAGGGCCATGGTGACGGTCTCCTTGACGGGGATCTTAGCGGCATGGAGGATGGAATCCCAGTTAATGGTGTGGAATACCACCACAAACATGACAGCGCACAACGCCGCCAGGGGAATGCTCTCCAGCAGGAAGGGCAGAGTGAACAGCAGTGCCGCCATCAGAACGCCGGCGACAAACTGGGACAGCCGGCCCTTGCCGCCAGCCTTCAGATTGGTGACGGTCATGGCGATCATGCCGCAGCCGGGCATGGCGCCCACCATACCGCAGACCATGTTGCCGATGCCCTGGGCACGGCATTCCCGGTTCTTGTTGCTGGTGGTCTGGGTCTCGTCGTCGACCATCCGGGAGGTGAGCATAGACTCAATGAGGCCCACAAAGGCAATGGAAAGGGCCGTGGGCAGGATGGTCAGGAAGCATTCGCTGGTGAAAATACCGCCGATATGGGTAAACACATAGCCCACATACTGGAAACTGGCGGTCACGTCGCCCATATCGCCGATGTTGGTCACATTGCTGTGGAAGATCAGGGCATAAGCCGTGATGAGCACGATGGCCACAAAGGATTCCGGCACTTTTTTGAGGAACGGTACCACCTTTTTCAGGAAGGGGAACAGTACGATGATAGCAATGCCGGCGGCGATGAGGATGTACATTTCCCAGGTGCGGCCGATGCACAGCTTTAGCTGAGAAACGAGGATGACGATGGCAAAGCCGTTGACAAAGCCGTGCATGACGCTTTGGGGAATGAACTTTACCAGAGAGCCCACCCGGCAGACGCCCAGGATAAACTGGAACAAGCCGGCCAGAATGACAGCGGCGAAAATATATTCCGGATGGGTCATGCCGTACTCCTTGATGAGTCCGGCGAGGATGAGGGCGGTAGCGCCCGCACCGGCGGAGATCATGCCGGGCCGGCCGCCGATAAAGGCCAGCAGAACGGTCAGGCAGATGCAGGTGAACAAGCCCATGTAAGGATGCACACCGGCAACGATCATAAAGCCGATGACTTCGGGGAGCAATGCAAAAGTGGTAACGGCGCCGCCCCACAGGTCGCCGACCACGTTGCCGAACCACTGGGAAAGTTCCCGGCGGAAGAAGCCCTGTTTTTGTTCCGGGGCAGCAGCAACATCAGTTGTTTTCATTTGAATCGCCTCTTTGTTTAAAAAAATAGCCGAATCAATTTATTCCACGATGCGTGAAGGAATCACGCAAACGGAATCCTCAAACAGGAGATCTGTAGAAAAACTACGAAATTATCGTACCATAAAATCGACAAGGATGCAATTCTTTTTTCGGCACAAGAATCATTTTATGTCATTTCCCGTCTCATTGCCCCACGGGAGTGACTAGAAGAAACCCCTCAGTCTGCTTCGCAGACAGCTCTGCAAATGAACCCCTCAGTCAGATGCTCCGCATCTGCCAGCTCCCCTATGAGGGGAGCCGAGAATGGTCTGGGCGGAAAGCCTTTGTCCCGGGAGTATCTGGGCGCTTGCGCCCCCAATAGATGATTGCTGGCAGTTCCCGCACGGGGAATACTCCAGCAAAGGGGGTGGAACCCCCTTACTGGTTCCCTTCTTTCTTTGCTGCCTTTCTTTCTTGGGAACGCAAGAAAGAAAGACAGTCCCCCGGAAGGGGTGAGAGCGGCGAGCCTGAATGGCTCGAAACTTGTTGCGGGGAAGCGCAACCGTAATTGTCTTTGTTTTTCAAAAAGCGATTCGCAGTCACCCCTCAGTCAGATGCTCCGCATCTGCCAGCCCCCCTGCGAGGGGGGCCAAGAAAAATCCGGGCGCAAAAAAGAGCGCTCTCTGGCGCTCAATTCATGCCGTTTTTGCCCACCTGCTGAAACAGCATCCGCACTTCGCCCCGCAATCCTCGGTGCGCTGGCTGAGATAGTTCCGGATCTTCCGATAAAACTTCCCGGGCAACGGTCTGTGCTAGGCGCAGCGTTTCCAGATCATCAGCCATGTTGGCGATCTTCAGGTCCGGCAGCCCGTGCTGATTCGTCCCGAAAAAGTCGCCTGGCCCCCGCAAACGCAGATCTGCCTCGGCAATTTGAAACCCATCACAGGTCTGGCACATGGTTCGCAGCCGGGTGACGGCTTCCTCATTTTGGGCGTCGGAGATCAAGATGCAGGTGGATTTTACGCTGCCCCGGCCGACCCGTCCCCGCAATTGGTGGAGCTGGGATAAGCCATACCGTTCAGCGTTTTCGATGACCATGACCACGGCGTTGGGCACATCGACGCCCACCTCCACCACAGTGGTGGACACCAGGATGGGCAGCTTTCCTCCGGCAAAGCGCTCCATGACCGCCTCTTTTTCTTTGGATTTCATCCGGCCATGGAGCACGCCGATCTCCAGATCAGGGAAGAATTCTCGCTTGATCCATTCCGTATAGTCCATGACAGAAGCCATATCGCTCTGTCCCTCCTCGATGAGAGGGCAGATGATGTAGCATTGATACCCTTGCTCGATATGTTTTCGCAGAAATTGGAAGGCGCGAGGCCGTTTTTTGCTGGGGATGGCATAGGTGGCAATGTCCTGTCGGCCCGGCGGACGCTCGTCCAGGACAGAGATGTCCAGGTCGCCGTAGATCATCAGCGCCAATGTCCGGGGGATAGGCGTTGCCGACATGACCAGGTGATGGGGATCGTTGCCCTTTTCCGAAAGAGAGGACCGCTGCCGCACGCCGAATCGGTGTTGTTCGTCGGTGATGACAAGGGCCAGGTCCCGGAACTGTACGCTGTCGCTGATGAGGGCATGGGTGCCGATGAGCAGGTCGATGTCGCCCTTTTGCAACGCTGTACAGACAGCGCGCTTTTTCGATGGCGTCATGGAGCCGGTCAACAGACCCAGACGCATCCCGGTCCTCTCCAAAAAGCTGGACAACGATGCAAAATGCTGTTTGGCTAAAATTTCTGTAGGCGCCATCAGCGCCGCCTGCTTGCCGCTTCGAATGACAGAATGGCACAGCGCCGCCGCCACCGCCGTCTTGCCGCTGCCCACATCGCCCTGGACCAGCCGGTTCATGGGATAGGGCGTCTCCTTGCCGCACATATCCCGGAGCGCTTCCTTTACGGCCCGGCGCTGGGCATTGGTGGGGGTAAAGGGCAGCAGCTTCCAAAATTCCTCGCTGTAGTCGGTGATGGGGTGGTGGCTCACCGATTGCTTGCCCTGGCTTTTTAGCTGGAGCAATCCCAGTTGCAGCACCAACAGCTCTTCAAAGATCAGCCGGTGGCGGGCGATGGACAACGCTTGCAGATCTTTTGGAAAATGGATATTTTCCAGAGCGTACCGCAGGTGGCACAGGGCATACGCTTTCCGCACGGGTTCCGGCAGGGGATCGTGAATGATCTCCGGCAGCAGCGCAAAGGCATTTTTTACCGCGCTGCTGATCTGCCGGGAAGAAAGCCCCTCGGTCTGGCGGTAAATGGGCTGGATGGGCAATGCGTCGCTCTGCCGGCAAAACTCCGGTGAGGTCATTTCCCGGTGGAGAAAGCTGCCGCTGATCTTGCCGTAAAAGACATAGGTTTCTCCTTCCAGCAGGAGATTGGGGATGTAGGGATTGTTAAAAAAGGTCAGCTTTAAGTCCTGTTCGCCGTCGGTGACTGTCGTTTTGTAGAGGGTCATGCCCTTGCGGATGCGGGTCTCTGTAGGGCGGTGGAGCACGGTTGCCTTAATGGCGCAGACTTCGCCCATGGGGGCGCAGGCGATGGAGGAGAGCTGCCGCCAATCCTCGTAGGCGCGGGGATAATTGCGCAAAAGAGCGCCGACGCTCTGCACCCCAAGCTTTTGGAACAGCTTGGCGCGCTTTTCGCCGACGCCTTTTAACGTAGTCAGATCCAGTTGAAACAGGGAAGCCATACCGATTTACTCCACGGATACCGTGAAGTAGTAAATGGGCTGGCCGCCGTAAATCACATTGATCTCCACGGATTTATCTGCCTTTGCTTTGATTTTTTCCGCCGCTGTGTTGGCCTGCTCCTCGGTGATGCCCTCGCCGTACAGCAGGGTGATGAAGTGGGTATCCTTCTTTAGCATAGAGCGGGTGAGCCGGACAACGGTGTGTACGGGATCGTGTTCTTTTTCCACCAGTGTCAGCTTGCCGTCGATGAGGCCCAGCAGATCGCCCTGCTTGATTTTTGTGGTGCCAAATTTGGAATCCCGTGCCGCATAGGTCACCTTGCCGGTTTGCACATGGCGGGCAGCATCGATCATGACGGTCCGGTTAGATTCCGGTGTACGGGTGCTGCTGAAGGCGATGAGGGCGGAGATGCCCTGGGGAACGGTCCGGGTAGGCACAATGACCACTTCCCGATCTTCTGTAAGAGAGGCGGCCTGTTCGGCAGCCATGAGGATGTTTTTGTTGTTGGGCAGAACGTAGACCACCTTGGCCGGCGTCTGCATCACAGCGTTGAGGATGTCCTCGGTGCTGGGGTTCATGGACTGGCCGCCGCTGACCACCTGATGGCAGCCCAGCTCCCGGAACAGGGACTGCATTCCGTCGCCGGCTGCGACCGCCACAAATCCAAATGGTTCCGTAGGCTCTGCCGGTGCGGCAGACTGCTCTGTCAGGGCGTCGGCCTGGGACTGCATATTGTCCACCTTAACAGTGACCAGCGCGCCGAACTCCAACGCTTTTGTCAGCACCTTGCCCGGGTCCTCTGTGTGGACATGGACCTTGATGATCTCCTCATCATCCACAACGACGACGCAGTCGCCAATGGTGGTCAGATATTCCCGAAGCTGTGCGGGGGAGCGGTCGTTGTTCCGGTCGATGATGCACTCGGTACAGTAGCCGTAGGTGGTGTCGCCGTCGTAGGCGGAAGCGGCTTTCTGGAAGGCATCGTCGCCAATGTGGTTGGAAGTTACCACCACAGCAGTGCCGTCGCTGGGCTGGATCACGGTGTTTTCCGCAAAGACAGAGCGCATCCCCTCGAAGATCAAGCACAGGCCCATGCCGCCGGCGTCGACGACGTTGGCCCGCTTGAGCACATGGAGCAGCTCCGGCGTTTGGGCCAGGGCAGCCCGGGCGCCGTCGCAGATGGCTTCCCAAACGTGGAGCAGACCGTCGTTGACGGCCAGGGCTTCCTTACCGGCTTCCTGAGCAAGGCGGGCAACGGTCAAGATGGTGCCCTCGGTGGGGGCCATCACGGCGCCGTAAGCCATGGTGACGCCCAATTCCAGCGCATCGACAATGGCAGCGCCGGAGACGGTATCCTGTCCCTCGATGCCCTTGGCAAAGCCCTTCCACAAAATGGACAGGATGACGCCGGAGTTGCCCTTGGCGCCACGGAGCAGGGCTTTGGAAGCGATCCTAGCGATCTCCCACGCGCTGTCGGAATGGACGTTGGCCATAGCGGCTGCGGCGGCTTGACAGGTCAGGGACATATTGGTGCCGGTGTCGCCGTCGGGAACGGGGAAGATATTGAGGCTGTTGACCTCCTGCTGATGGTTTGTCAGATGATTAGACGCGGAAATCAATGCGTCTTTTAAGGTTGCGGCAGTTAAAACTTGCATAAAACTCTCCTTTAAATGAATCAAAATACCCGATTCTTTTGTTTCAGTATAGCACATCTGTCGTTGTGTTCCATGAATAGACTATGAAAAATTCCCAATAAAATTCTGAACAGCAGTGTAAACGCCCTTAATCCCGAATGGATAACCGCTCTATAGCCGTCGTTTTGCCGGATTTTTCATCAATGGTAAAGAGGACGCAGTCCATGTGACAGTCGCCGGCAGCGTTTTCGAAGCGGGCCGGCATCTTGGTGCGCATTTTCTGCACGATGATCTCCGGCTTTACGCCCAGGATGGAACGGATGGGCCCAACCATGCCCACATCGCTGATAAAGCCGGTGCCGCCGGGAAGGATCTGCTCGTCTGCCGTTTGCACATGGGTGTGGGTGCCGAACACGGCCGACACCCGGCCGTCCAGATAGTAGGCCAGAGCGCCCTTTTCGCCGGTAGCTTCGGCGTGGAAATCTACCAACGTGATCTTTGGCAGATTGGGCAATAGCTTATCCACCGCCTCAAAGGGACAGTCGAGAGATTCCATAAACACGGTGCCCATCACATTGATAACGCCTACCCGGACGCGGCCCATGTCGAAGATACAGCAGCCATGACCGGGGGTGCTTTTGGGATAGTTGGCCGGGCGCAGCAGGGTTTCGCATTCGTCGAGGAAGTCATAGCATTCTCTCCGGCGAAAGGTGTGGTTGCCGGCGGTGAGGACATCGACGCCGCTGTCCAGCAGATATTTGGCGGAGCTTGGGGTGATGCCGTTGCCGTCGGCGGAATTTTCACCGTTGGCGATGACCAGGTCGATTTGTTTGATCTTTTTCAGACTGGGCAGATGCTTGCGCAAGAATTTACAGCCAACGCTGCCGACTACATCGCCGATTGCCAGAATACGCATGGATAGACCTCCTGTTCCCGAAGGAAAATGGTTTTCTTTTTAGTGTAGCACATTTTGCGGGACAAGGGCAAGGAAACTTTTAAAAGAATCCGGTCTGGCACGCGCTTCTCTATCGGCGTATAGAACATCCATCATCCCCTTGACAAGGACAAAACAATTAGATAGAATAAAATTGTTGATCGTATGTGAAGCATTTGTCCACAAAGCGAAATCCCCGGAGCGGCAACTCCGGGGATCTCTTTTTTGGCAATAGCAAAAGAACGACCCCCGTCTCAAGATGCAGACGGGGGTTTGCTCGTTCTATTATTTCGCGTAGTCCACAGCCCGGGATTCCCGGACCATGTTGACTTTGATCTGTCCTGGATAGACCAGGTCGCTTTCGATCTTTTTGCAGATGTCTCTGGCCAGCAGGACCATCTTGTCGTCGTCGATGATCTCCGGGTTGACCATGACCCGGATCTCTCGGCCGGCCTGAATGGCATAACAGCCGGCCACACCGTCGAAGGAGGAAGCCGTTTCTTCCAGCTTCTCCAAACGCTTGATGTAGTTTTCCAGATTCTCCCGTCTGGCGCCCGGTCTGGCGGCAGAGATCGCGTCGGCCGCCTGGACGATACAAGCCAGCACGGTCTTTGGTTCCACATCGCCGTGATGCGCTTCCATGGCGTGGAGAATGGCTTCGCTCTCCTTGTACTTGCGGGCCACCTCCACACCGATGGCAACGTGAGAGCCTTCCACCTCGTGGTCCAGGGCCTTGCCGATGTCGTGGAGCAGTCCGGCCCGGCGGGCGGAAACAGGATCGATGCCCAGTTCCGATGCCATAATGCCGCACAGATGGGCCACTTCAATAGAGTGGTTGAGCACATTTTGTCCGTAGCTGGTGCGATAGCGCAGACGGCCAATGAGCTTTACCAATTCCGGATGCAGGCCGTGGATACCGACCTCGATAACGGCGCGCTCGCCCTCCTGCTTGATGGTGGCTTCCACCTCCCGGCGGGCTTTTTCGATCATTTCCTCGATCCGTGTCGGATGGATCCGGCCATCGGCCACCAGTTTTTCCAGCGCCACCCGGGCAATCTCCCGGCGAACCGGCTCAAAGCTGGAAATCGTGATGGCTTCCGGCGTATCGTCAATGATCAAATCGACGCCGGTCAGTGTTTCAATGGCCCGAATGTTCCGGCCTTCCCGGCCGATGATCCGGCCCTTCATCTCGTCGTTGGGCAGTTGTACGACAGAGATCGTCGCCTCGGCGGCGTGGTCTGCCGCGCAGCGCTGAATGGCTTGGGCAATGATCTCCCGGGCCATGTTGTCGGCTTCATCCTGGGTGTGCTGTTCCACTTCCAGGATCTTTGCCGCTTTTTCGTGGGTCAGCTCGTCCTCCAGTTTTTGGAGCAGATACGTCTTAGCCTGTTCTGCCGTAAAGCCGGAGATCGTTTGCAGAGCCGCCATCTGGTCAGCTTTCAGCGCGTCTACTTCCTGGAGCCGGTCGTCCGCTTTTTGGATCTTCCGGCTCAGCGTCTCTTCTTTTTTCTCCAGGTTTTCGATCTTCCGGTCCAGCGTCTCTTCCTTCTGCACCATCCGGCGCTCCTGCCGCTGGACTTCCCTTCGCCGGTCGTTCAGATCCCGTTCCGCTGACTCCCGCAGCTTCTGGACGTCCTCTTTTCCCTGCAGGATCGCTTCTTTCTTGGCGGCTTCGGCAGATTTGTTGGCCTCATCCAGGATGCGGTTGGCTTCCTGGTGGGCGGAGCCGATGGTGTTTTCCGTAGACTTTTTGCGGTAGAAATTGCCCACAAAGAAACCGCCGGCGCCAAACACCACAGCGGCGCCAATGGCGGCGATGAGCAGACTGATACTGATTACATCCATCTCGATACACCTCCTTCTTTTCAACATAAAATCATGGTAAAAGCCCAGAGGGGCTTTCTTATGAATGAACCAAACGGTTTTGTTCACCCGTAGGCCTTCCAATAGCATAGAAAGGTCCAATCCTAATTGTATTCCATTTTTGGGGTAAGTGTCAAGACATTGTAAAGATTTCCGGCGGGAAAATTTATCGGGAACAGGCGCTTGACAGGGAAAAGACATCGTGATAGTATAAAACTAATCGAGAAAACCGAAATGCACAGATGAGGAAGCAAAGGCGCAGATCCTGTGACAGAGAGGGGCGGTCCCCGGCTGAAAGCCGCCCCAACAGGAGCGCCGGAGATACCGCCTCGGAGCAGTCTGTCGAACCGATATGCTAAGACAGGACGGTCGACCCCGTTATCGGTCAGTAAAGGGCGGCTATGCCGCTGAATTTGGGTGGAACCGCGAAGCAGATCTCTTCGCCCCTTTTTCTCCGCAAAAAGCGGGGAGAGAGGGGCGTTTTTCTTTTGCACTAAGCCCGTTCTCGGCTCCCCTCATAGGGGAGCTGGCAGATGCGGAGCATCTGACTGAGGGGTTGATTTACGGAGCTGGCACCGCAGGTGACTGAGGGGTTTTCTTTTTGCAGGGCGGCTACTCCCGTGATACCCTTTCGTCTGCCGTCTTACGACGGCATCCACCTCCCCTTAAAGGGGAGGCAAGGGGTTTGCGCTAAGCCAATTCTCGGCAACCCCTCAGAGAGAGCCAAGAGTGGGCCGGGGACACCCCAAAATAAGCAAATCAAATTTAAACCATAAAGGAGAGCACACCATGGTAAACGTAACGCTGAAAGGCGATGTAAAACAATTTGAAGCTGGCGTGTCTGTAGCAGACATTGCCAAATCCATCGGCATGGGCCTGTACAAAGCCGCCTGCGCCGGAAAGATCAACGGGAAAGTCGTAGACCTGCGCACACCCATTACGGAGGACTGCCAGCTAGAGATCCTCACCTTTGACGATCCCGACGGCAAGCAGGCCTATTGGCACACCACCTCCCACGTTATGGCCCAGGCCGTAAAGCGCTTGTTCCCCGAAGCCAAAATGGCCATCGGCCCGTCTATCGATACCGGCTTCTACTATGATTTCGACCTGCCCCGCCATCTAACGCCGGAGGATCTGACCAAGATCGAGGGCGAGATCAAGAAGATCATCAAGGAAAACCTGCCTCTGGAGCGCTTTGAGCTGCCTGCCGATGAGGCCACCAAGCTGATGGAGGAACAGGATCAGCCATACAAGGTGGAGCTGATCACCGAACACGCCGGCAAGGGCGAGCCCATCAGCTTCTATAAACAGGGTGAGTTTACCGACCTGTGCGCCGGCCCGCACCTGATGTCCACCGGCTGCCTGAAGGCCGTGAAGCTGACAAACGCCACTGCCGCTTACTGGCGCGGCGATTCCAAAAACAAGGGCCTCCAGCGCATCTACGGCATTTCCTTCCCGAAAGCCGCTCAGTTGGAGGAGCATCTGACTCGGATAGAGGAAGCCAAAAAGCGGGATCACAACATTATTGGCCGCCAACTGGGGTACTTTACCACCGTCGATTATATCGGCCAGGGACTGCCGATCCTGCTGCCTAACGGCGCCAGAGTCATCCAGCAGATGCAGCGCTTTGTAGAGGATGAGGAGCAGCGCCGTGGCTGGCAGTTGACCAAAACGCCGTTCATGGCAAAGAGCGATCTGTATAAGATCTCCGGCCACTGGGATCACTATCGGGATGGGATGTTCGTCCTGGGCGACCCGGAAAAAGATGAGGAAGTCTATGCGCTGCGCCCCATGACCTGTCCGTTCCAGTATCAGGCTTATCTCAATAAGCCCCGCTCCTATCGGGATCTGCCCCTGCGCTACAATGAGACATCGACGCTGTTCCGCAACGAGGCTTCCGGTGAGATGCACGGCCTTATCCGGGTACGGCAGTTCACCATCTCCGAGGGCCACCTGATGTGTACGCCGGACCAGTTGGAGGATGAGTTCCGCGGCTGTCTGGAGCTGACCATCTTTATGATGAAAACACTGGGCTTGTACGAGGATATTTCCTATCGCTTCTCCCAGTGGGATCCCGATGACCGAGAGAAATATATCGGTACGCAGGAGCAGTGGGACGAGGCACAGGGCACCATGGAGAAGATCCTCAAGGATCTCGATATTCCGTATGTGGTGGGCGTTGGCGAAGCGGCTTTCTACGGCCCGAAGCTGGACATCCAGATCAAGAACGTCCACGGCAAGGAGGATACGCTGGTCACCATCCAGATCGACCAGATGCTGGCGGAGAAATTCGGCATGGAGTATGTAGACGCTGACGGCACCAAGAAGAATCCGTATATCATCCACCGGACATCCATCGGCTGCTATGAGCGGACGCTGGCATTGCTCCTGGAGAAATATGCCGGAGCGCTGCCCATGTGGCTGATGCCGGAGCAGGTACGCATTTTGCCCATCAGCGACCGTCTCATTCCCGACTGCAAGAAGATCGAGGAAAAGCTGGCCGCTGCTGGATTGCGGGTAACAACCGACCAGCGCAGTGAAAAGATCGGGTATAAGATCCGTGAAGCACAACTGGAGAAGATCCCGTATATGCTGGTCGTCGGCGACAAAGAGGTGGAGCAGAATGCTGTTTCTGTCCGCAGCCGGAAGGATGGCGACATCGGCGTCATGAGCGTAGATGACTTCCTTGCAAAGGCCGTCACTCAGGTCGCCACAAAGGCCATCGACTAAGTTTACCTTTCTTAATAAAATAGAAGCAGCCATTCCCGTTTTTTTGCTGGGAATGGCTGTTCTTATTTGCAAGATCATTGGCTTAGCGCAAAACCTCTTGCCTCCCCTTTGAGGGGAGGTGCCGTCGTAAGACGGCGAAAGGGTATCACGGGAGTGGCTTTAAAAACCCCTCAGTCAGATGCTCTGCATCTGCCAGCTCCCCTACGAGGGGAGCCGAGAATGGGCCGAGCGCAAAACCTTTGCCCCGGGAGCATCTGGGCGCTTGCGCCCCCAATAGATGATGGCCGGCAGTTCCCGCACGGGGAATACTCCAGCAAAGGGGGCAGCGGTCGGACGCCCGACGGGCGAGACGTTGCTCCCGCGCAATAGCACGTTGTTGATTTTCCACGCCAACGCAGTCTTTGTGTAGCACAGA
>JAQXNV010000002.1 GCA_029098185.1 Oscillospiraceae bacterium | reverse complement strand
CCCCCAATAGATGATGGCTGGCAGTTCCCGCACGGGGTAATCCAACGTAGGGGCGGAGCCCCTCTTTGGTTCCCTTCTTTCTTTGCTGCCTTTCTTTCTTGGGAACGCAAGAAAGAAAGACAGTCCCCCGGAAGGGGTGAGAGCGGCGAGCCTGAACGGCTCGAAACCTGTTGGGGGGAAGCGCAACCGTATTTGTTTTTGCTTTTCAGAAAGCGGTTTGCAGTCACCCCTCAGTCGCAACTGCGTTGCGCCAGCCTCCCTACGAGGGGGGACGAGAATGGGCCGTTACATCTCATCCGCCGAAAAGGGTAAACAGCAGGCTGATGCCGTAAAACACCGGCTGGTGAACCAGATACAGCACCAGGGCATGGCGGCCCAGAAAGGCCAAAAACGGCACATGACGGCGGTAGGTCCATTCCGGGAATCGGCCTTTTTTGGCGAAACGGCCAAAAAATACACCGCCAAAATAAACGAAAAGCCACGGAAACAGAGGGAAGTAGTCTGCGGAATAAAAATTACCGCTATAAACGCCCAGCCAGCACAGCCAGTCGGTTTGATAAAGAAACCGGGGCAGCATCACTAGCGGAACGGTGAACAAGCCCAGATACCCGGCCCAGACATTCCAGGTCAGGGCAACGATGACGGCGCAGACTGCCACACCGGTCCAAACAGGGATCCGATCAAAAAGGGGCAGCAGGGGCTGTGTCAGGAGCATGGCCACGGAGAGCAGGTGGAGGATGCCAAAATAGATGGGCTGGTCCGGCGTGACCATGATGGTCACACCGGATACGACGAGGGCCACCACAGACAGCTTTAGTCCTCGTTTGAGATTAGAGCGGGTCAAATTGGCGGCAATGCCGGAAAGGACCAGAAACAGGGCGGCAAACACCGGCTCCAGCGGCGTAAAAAATTGGAACAGCGACGTGGCCCATTCCCAGTGGAGCATGGTGGAAAAGGTGAAAAAGCCGTGATAAACGATCATGCAGACTACAGCCAGGCCCCGCAGCTCATCGAGAAATTGGATGCGGCGGCGACCATCGGGGGATCTGCGTTGGGAGATTGTCAAAAATTGCAGGGGGATTGCCTCCTTTTCAACGGGAAGATTTTATGGTACAATGACGATGTCTGACGAAAAACGACAGCAGCTCTGATATAGAAAAGAGCGGTCTGCTGTCAGTATACCACAAAAAAAGGAGCGAGGATACATGGCGATTGCGATTGGACAAAAAGCGACAAGAAAAATTCGGGTGACGCCGGACCTGCTGGCCTGTAATGTTGGCAGCGGCAGCGTAGAGGTGTTCGCCACACCGATGGTAGCGGCTTTGATGGAAGGTGCGGCGGCCGATCTGGCCCAGAGCGATCTGGCAGAAGGGATCACCACCGTTGGCACCCAGATCACCGTAGAACATACAGCGCCGTCTGTAGTGGGCATGACTGTTACGGCTGAGGCGACTTTATTGGAGACCGACGGCAGAACGTATACTTTTTCCCTGCGGGCCTGGGATGACGCCGGCGAGATCGCCACGGGCAGTCACACCAGAGCTTCTGTAAAAACAGAGCGGTTCCTGCAAAAGGCCGCACAGCGAAAGCAAAATGGCTGAGGGGCGCTTTATGAAACAGCGAAAGTATGACGCAGTGTTGTTCGATCTGGATGGCACGGTGTCCGAATCCCATCCGGGGATCATTGCCTCGGCAAAGAAAGCCCTCGTGGAATACGGCTGGGAGATGCCGGAGGATTTTGATTATACCCAGTTCATCGGTCCGCCCATCTGCCAGAGCTTGATGCTTTATGCCGGCATGGCGGAACCCCAGGCGGAGGTGTGCATGAAGCTGTACCGGAAATACTATAATGCCGGAGAGATCTTCAACACTTCTCTTTATCCGGGAATGCTGCAGCTGATGAAAGATCTGACAGCGGCGGGCAGCAAGGTGTGTATCGCCACCTCAAAGCCCCAGCCCATGGCCGATCGAGTGATCGAGTATCTGGGCCTGGGAGAGCTGGTGTTTTGCAACGCCGGCGCCGATACCTCCGATAAGCAGAGCGATAAGCCGGGACTTATCCGGCGCTGTATGGAGGAGACCGGCGCATCCAGAGAACAAACGGTGATGATCGGTGATACCCGATTCGATGCCGCTGGGGCGCGGGTGATGGAGGTACCGTTTATCGGCGCGCTGTACGGCTACGGAACAAGAGAGGAAATGGTGAAAGAAGGCGCTGAGCACTTTGCAAAGACGGTGGCGGAGCTGTATCCGATGCTGTTTGTACAGGACAAAGCGTGACGGATCGTGTCGGGAAATAATGCTTTACCAATGGAAGAATTTATGGTATCATAAATGAGATTGGAAGAAGCGCGTGAAAAAGAGACCGGCGGTCAGCCGCTGTGTCATCAAAAGGAGGAGACCCGATGAAAATCACCTATAAATTTGATGAGGACGAGCTGTATGCGTTTAACTATTTCCGGGCGACCCGGAAAAATGCCGGCACCATTCCCACAGCCATCATGATCGCCTGCGCATATCTGGCGGCCATGCTGGTCATTGGCTATATGTGTAAATTCCCGGTGTATACCTACTTTATCATGGTGGGACTGGCCGTCGCTGTATTTGGATTCATCATGTGGTTTTTACGGCGGAAGATGAAGAAATCCGTCAAAGTGATGCTGTACCGTCAGCGAAAAGAGGATCTGATGCCTCAGACCACCATCACGCTGGAAGAAGATTACTTTGAGGTGTACACCGTGAGCCGTACCTCGGAGATCGAATACAGCAGTGTGGAGCGGATCGAAAAGAGCAAGCAGTTCATTTATTTAGAGCTGGACATGAACGGCGAGATGGGCATTCCCCTGCGGGCTTTCGACAGCGACCAGCAGCGGGATGATTTCCTGCGGGAGTTCATCGAAAAGACGCCAAAGGCTGTCCACGTTGGCCTGGGCGACCTCATGAAAAAGGAACACGCATAAAACGCAAAACCGTGCAGGATTGTCTGCGCGGTTTTCTTTTTGCGCTAAGCCTATTCTCGGCCCCCCTCAAAAGGGGGGCTGTCAGATGCGCAGCATCTGACTGAGGGGTTTTATAGCAGAAACTCCCGTGATACCCCTCCGATCATTGCTTCGCAATGACCACCTCCCCTTATAGGGGAGGCAAGAGCTTTGCACCCGGCCTATTCTCGGCTCCCCTCAAAAGGGGGGGCTGTCAGATGCGCAGCATCTGACTGAGGGGTTGCTATTGAAAAGCTTCCCTTTGGCAGAAACTCCCGTGTTACCCCTCCGATCATTGCTTCGCAAAGACCACCCCCCCTCAAAGGGGAGGCAAGAGGTCTTGCGCCCAGGTTATTCTCGGCTTCCCTTGCAGGGGAGCTGGCACCGAAGGTGACTGAGGGGTTATATAGCAGAAACTCCCGCGATACCCTTCCGATCATTGCTTTGCAATGACCACCTCCCCTCAAAGGGGAGGCAAGAGGTCTTGCGCCCAGTTTATTCTCGGCTCCCCTTGCAGAGGAGCTGGCAGATGCAGAGCATCTGACTGAGGGGTTTTACAGCAGAAACTCCCGTGTTACCCCTCCGATCATTGCTTCGCAATGACCACCCCCCCTCAAAGGGGAGGCAAGGATTTTGCGCCCAGCCTATTCTTCCCGACAATTGACAAACCATCGGGAACGTGCGATAATAAAAAAGATTGAACGATTTTTGAAGAACGACGCCGGAACACCGCCGGCACGAGGAGGAAACGCAATGCGCAAGGAACTTGCCAAAGCCTATGATCCACATGAGGTGGAGGACAGAATCTATCAGTTCTGGATGGACAACGGCTATTTTCACGCCGAGCCCGATCCAAAGAAAAAACCATATACCATCGTCATCCCGCCGCCCAACATCACGGGCCAGCTCCACATGGGCCACGCCCTGGACGAAACGTTCCAGGACATCCTGATCCGCTGGCGCCGGATGCAGGGCTACTGTACCCTGTGGCTGCCGGGTACCGACCACGCTTCCATCGCCACAGAGGCAAAGATCGTGGAAGCGCTGAAAAAAGAGGGCCTCACGAAAGAGGACCTGGGCCGGGAAGGCTTTCTCAAGCGGGCCTGGGAATGGAAAGAGCAGTACGGCGGCACCATCGTATCCCAGCTCAAAAAGCTGGGCTCTTCCTGCGACTGGGAGCGGGAACGCTTTACTCTGGACGAGGGCTGCTCCGAAGCGGTGCGTGAGGTGTTCGTGCGGCTGTACGAAAAGGGCCTCATCTACCGTGGCGAGCGCATCATCAACTGGTGCCCTCACTGTAAGACATCCATCTCCGACGCCGAGGTGGAATATGAAGAAAAAGACGGCCATTTTTGGCATCTGCGCTACCCGCTGACCGACGGTTCCGGCTACATCCAGTTGGCCACCACTCGTCCGGAGACGATGCTGGGCGATACAGCGGTGGCTGTCCATCCCGACGATGAGCGCTACAAATCGCTGGTGGGCAAGACCGTTACCGTGCCGCTGGTGGGCCGGGAGATCCCCATTGTGGCCGATACCTACGTCGATATGGAATTTGGTACTGGCGTGGTGAAGATCACCCCTGCCCACGACCCCAACGACTTTGAAGTGGGTCAGCGCCATAACCTGCCCATCATCAACGTGATGGATGACTGCGGTGTCATCAATGAAAATGGCGGCGAATACTGCGGCATGGACCGGATGGATGCCCGGAAAGCCATCGTCAAAGCACTGGACGAGCAAGGCTTCCTGGTCAAGGTGGAGCCCCACAAGCACAACGTGGGCACCTGCTATCGCTGCGGTACCGTAGTAGAGCCGAGAGTTTCCATGCAGTGGTTTGTCAAGATGGAACCCCTGGCAAAGCCGGCCATCGACGCTGTGCGCAATGGCGACACGAAATTTGTACCGGAGCGGTTCGATAAGGTCTACTTTAACTGGATGGAAAATATCCGCGACTGGTGCATTTCCCGTCAGCTCTGGTGGGGCCACCGGATCCCTGCCTGGTACTGCGACGATTGCGGCGAGACCATCGTTGCAAGGGAAGCGCCAGAGAAGTGTCCAAAGTGCGGCAGCGTTCATCTTCACCAGGACGAGGATACGCTGGACACCTGGTTCTCCTCGGCCCTGTGGCCCTTCTCCACTCTGGGATGGCCCCGTGAGACTGAGGACCTTAAGTATTTCTACCCGACCAACACCCTGGTCACCGGCTACGACATCATCTTCTTCTGGGTGGCCCGGATGATCTTCTCCGGCTTGGAGCACATGGGCAAAACTCCCTTTGAGACCGTCTTTATCCACGGCATCGTCCGTGATGAGCAGGGCCGCAAGATGTCCAAATCCCTGGGCAACGGCATCGACCCGCTGAAGGTCATCGACCAGTACGGCGCCGATGCGCTCCGCTTCATGCTGGCCACCGGCAACAGCCCCGGAAACGATATGCGCTATTCTCCGGAGAAGGTGGAATCCAGCCGGAACTTTGCCAATAAGATCTGGAATGCTGCCCGGTTCATCCTGATGAATCTGGAGGGCCATGAGGTAAAGGGTGAGCTGCCCCAGACGCTGACCACCGAGGATCAATGGATCGTCAGTGGCTTTAACCGGGTGGCCAAAGAGATCACCGAAAACCTGGAGAAATTCGAGCTGGGCATCGCCGTGCAGAAGATCTACGATTTCTTGTGGGATAACTTCTGCGACTGGTATATCGAGATCGCAAAGATCCGCATGAATGGCGACGATGCTGTTTCTGCCCAGAACGCCAGAGAAGTGCTGGTCTGGGTCATGACCGGCACGCTGAAGCTGCTCCATCCCTTTATGCCGTTTATCACAGAGGAGATCTGGCAGACGCTGCCCCACGAAGGCGAAGCACTGATGATCTCGTCTTGGCCGGAGTACGATGAGAAGCTGAACTTCCCGGAGGCGGAAGCGGAAATGAAGCGGCTCATGGATGTGATCCGCGGCGTGCGGAACCGCAGAGCCGAAATGAACGTGCCGCCGTCCAAGAAGGCGAAGGTCTTTATCGCCACAGAGCAGCAGCAGACGTTCCGAAATGGTGAGGCCATCGTGAAGAAATTGGCCTATGCCAACGAGGTAGAGATCGGCAGCAGCTTTGACATGGAAGGCGCTGTGACCGTCGTTACCGATGACGCGACCGTTTACATCCCCATGGATGAGCTGGTGGACAAAAAGGCGGAGACTGCCCGGTTGACTAAGGAACTGGAATCGGCGAAAAAGCAGCTTCAGCAGTGCAGCGGCAAGCTGAACAACCAGGGCTTTTTAAACAAGGCGCCGGAGAAGGTCGTCGAAGGCGTGCGGCAGGAGTTTGCCCGTTTGACCGACCGGATCGCATTGATCGAATCGAGCCTGGAAGCGCTCAACGGAAAATAACGAAGAAGATCCTATTGAACGCTCATAGATAAAATAAAGAAAAAACAAGGAAGCCTTCCCGCTATGGGGAGGCTTCTCTTACAGGAGGGAACCCGATGACGCAAAGGGAATTACTTTGTCGCTTTGCCCAGTGCAAAACGTGGAAAACAGACTTAACGCCTATGGGGGCCTTGGCCAAAAAGCTGGGAGACCCCCAGGATAAGCTGCGGTTTGTCCATGTGGCGGGGACCAATGGCAAAGGCTCCACCTGTGCGATGACCTCGTCGATCCTGCAAGAAGCCGGCTATCGTACGGGGCGGTTCGTGTCGCCCTATATTCTGGACTTTCGGGAGCGCATCGAGCTGGATGGGGAGATGATCCCCGAAGCAGACCTGTGCCGCATTGGAGAACAGGTCCTTGCTGCCGTAGATGCGCTGGAGAAGGAGGGACTTTTCCCCACGGAATTTGACGTAGTGACTATGGTAGGGCTGCTGTGGTTCTGGGAACAGCGCTGCGATGTGGTTGTGCTGGAGGTGGGCGTCGGCGGCCGCATCGACTCTACCAATCTGATCTTGCCGGGGTCGGTAGAAGTGTCGGTGATCACCTCCATCGCGCTGGACCACATGGCGATCTTAGGCGATACGCTGTCCCAGATCGCCAGGGAAAAAAGCGGCATTTTAAAAGAAAACGGCACCGTCGTTTTGGGCAGCGCCATTCCAGAAGAAGCCCGTTCTGTGATTTTATCGGAAGCGGCGAGAAAAAATAATCGGGTCGTTAAGCCATCTGCTGTACGATTGCTGGAGAGCTGTCCCGATCATCTGCGCTTTACCGATGGCAAAACCACATACACGCTGCCCATGGCGGGATGCTATCAACTGGAAAACGCATCGACAGTCCTTGCAGTCATCGACGTACTGCGGGAAAAAGGTTGGAAGATCACACAGGAAGCGGTGCAGAGGGGATTTGCCTCTACCCGGTTTCCCGCACGGATGGAGCTGCTGGGGAAGCGTCCGCTCTTTTGGCTTGACGGCGCCCACAATCCGGAAGGCGCCAAGCTGCTCAGTACATCACTACAGACGCTGACTAAGGGCAAAAAGACCATTTGTCTCACCGGCATGATGGGCGACAAAAACTGCGAGGCAGTCGTTGCGCAGCTATCGCCGTATATTGATGCAGCCATCACCGTGCAGCCCGGTAATCCCAGGGCCATGTCCGCAAAAGCGCTGTCGTCGCTGTGGCAGGAGCAGCATGTGCCTGCCGAGCCATGGGACGATCTTCCCGGCGCTGTCGGTCGTTCCATCGACCTAGCCGGGCCGGACGGCGCCGTGATCTGCTGCGGCTCTCTGTTCCTCTGCGCCGATGTGCGGCCGCTGGCCATGGCCTTTTTCAAAGAAAAATAAATCCGGCGACGGATTGTGACACATTTTCCACACAAAATCCTTTATCGTGAAAGACACGGTAAAGGATTTTTTTATTTGCAAAGGAGCGAAGGAACATGGGCGTGAAATTTCATCTGGAAGGGGACAAGCTGACGGCGCTGCTCAGCGGTGAGATCGATCATCACAACGGGGCAAAGCTGCGGGAGCAGATCGACGAGAAAGCGGCCCAGACTCGTCCGGCGGAGCTGATCCTCGATTTTTCCGGGATCACCTTTATGGACAGTGCCGGCATCGGGCTGATCTTAGGGCGGTATCGCTGGATGCAGAACCTGGGTGGTCGTGTGCGTATCATCCATATCTCGCCCCGGATGGAACAGCTTTTGGTGTTGTCGGGCATCCATAAGCTGGTGCAGGTAGAGCCAGACGAGGAGGAGTCTGCGCAAAACGAAGAGGATGCGCAGAACACCTCCCGGGAAATTTTTTCAGATTCAGCAAAGGAAGTGAAATATCATGCAAAATGAAATGCGTTTGACCATGCTCAGCTATTCGGTCAATGAAGGTTTTGCCCGAGCGGCAGTAGCGTCGTTTGTCTCTCAGCTAGATCCTACCGTAGAGGAGCTGTCGGACCTGAAAACGGCGGTGTCCGAAGCGGTGACCAACTGCATCGTCCACGGCTATCGGGATACCATCGGCAAGATCTATCTCATGGTCCGGCTGGACGATGACGGAATGGTGACTGTACGGGTCCGGGACAAAGGCTGCGGCATTGCGGACATTGCAAAGGCCCGGGAGCCGCTGTTTACTACAGGCGGCGCAGAGCAGGCCGGGCTGGGATTTTCGGTGATGGAGAGCTTTACGGACCGGGTGCAGGTACGTTCCACCGTAGGCAAAGGCACTACGGTAACGCTGAAAAAGCGGATGGCTGTCCGAAAGGGCGACGAGGGGCAGGCGTGAGCCATGACGGACAGAGACACAAAGATCGAGGACAACCTGGGACTGGTCCACGCCTGTGCCAAGCGACTAAAGGGCCGGGGCATGGAGTACGACGACCTGTACCAGGCAGGATGTCTGGGGTTGGTGAAGGCCGTAGATGGCTTTGACGAGACGCGGGGCATTCAGTTTTCCACCTATGCCGTGCCGGTGATCCTGGGGGAGATGCGGCGATTATTTCGGGATGGCGGCGCCATCAAGGTGGGGCGGTCGCTAAAGGAATTGTCGCTGAAGGCTTCCCGGATGACGGCGGAATTTTCCGCTAAAGAAGGGCGCAGTCCCACGGTCAGTGAGTTGGCAGAGCTGTTGGGGGTAGCGCCGGCGGAAGCGGCCCAGGCCATCAATGCCGGACAGCGGCCCATGTCGCTCACTGCGGAAGAGGACGATGGCGGGCAGATCGACATCGCCGTGGATTCACAGGCGGAGAAGATCGGGGAACGCCTGGCGCTCCATCAGGTGATCGGAGAGCTGGAGGAGCGGGATCAGCAGATCGTTTATTTTCGCTATTTTCAGGGCCAAACGCAGACCAAAACGGCCCAGCGTCTGGGGATGACCCAGGTGCAGGTATCCCGGCGGGAAAAGGTGATCTTACAGCAGCTTCGCCAAAAATTAGGATGAAAAATCATACAGCTTTTTTCTTTACATCCATGGGAGATTGTAGTAAAATCAAGACGGTTTTTACCATAATTTATTGGAAAGAAGGAAGAAAAATGGTATTGACAACGATCTCGAACCTAGGCGACCAAAAATTTCAGGTGCTGGGGATGGTCAGCGGCAGTATGGTGCAATCGAAGAATATGTTTAAGGATATTGGTGCCGGACTGAAAGGGATGATCGGCGGCGAACTGCGCGCCTACACGGAGATGATGCAGGAGGCCCGAGACGAAGCCACTCGACGGATGATGGCGCAAGCTGATTCTCTGGGCGCCGACGCGATTTTAGGGGTACGCTACGCCACCTCGTCGATCGTTCAGGGGGCAGCGGAGGTGCTGGTCACCGGCACGGCTGTGCGTCTGCTGTAAGCAGGATCAGAATCTGTTATGAAATTGGAACGCTCTGCCCGATGGCGGGGCGTTTTTGCCATCATTGGGGGCACAGTTCTTTTTCCCATGGTCCTGGGATCTTCACGCCGGTGCGGTCGGCTTCCTGTTCCAGTTGGGTGATCTCGTCCCGGGTCAGCCGGATGTGTACGGCAAGAGCGTCACTGCAAACCTGATGCGGCTTTGTCATGCCGACGATGGGGACTGTTCCTTTGGCAATGGCCCAGGCAATGGCAATCTGGGCAGCGTCTGCCCGATGCTTCTGGCCAATTCGTTCCATCAGGGACAACAGCGGTTCCAGCCGTTTGAGCACCATGGGCGGGTATGCTCGTCCTCGCCTTGTGCGCTTGGGCATGGGCTGGGTCGGCGTGTAGCGGGCAGTCAGCGCGCCCTGCTCCAGGACCATGTTGGCAAAAAATACAGCGCCGTTTTGGCGGCACCACTGGAGGATGCCTGTTTCTTCCGGGACGCGATACAGCAGACTGTAATGGTTTTGGACAGCCGCCAGTCGGAACCCGGCTTGACGCAGGATCCTGTCAGCCGCTTTGATTTCGCTTAATGTGTGGTTGCAGACGCCGGCATAGCGGAGCTTTCCCGATGCAAGTAGAGGGATCAGCGCCCGTGTCCATTTGGCGATGTTCCTGGGCGCATGGATCCAAAATAGCTCCGCATGGTCTGTCCCCATGCGGTAAAGGCTTCGGTCCAGGGATCTTTCCATGGCACACTGTCGCTGTAATGCCACGGGGAGAAAATCTGTGGACAATTGCAACGCGGGATTCCCGTGGCCCAGATGGCCGAGGATCGTCTCAGCAGCACCCATGCCATAAACAGGCGCCGTGTCCCATAGCGTGCAGCCCATCTGCAGGGCACGGTCGAACACCGGCTTTAGATCGGTTTCCTGCAAATGACTGCCAAAGATCTGGCTGCCGCCCATGGGTCCCGTGCCCCAGGACCAGGTGCCCACGGCGATCTGTGGAATTTTGGTGGTGCCCAGCATGGTGTATTTCATGACGTCCTCGATTCTGCCTTATGGCGGTTCATTCTAGTTTCATTGTACGGCGGCAGCGGACGATTTATACAGAAAACCGGGACAAACCAAAAAAGAAAAAAATTTTCAAAATAGGGTTGACAATTCGACATTCCCATGGTATGATTATATACGTTCTCTGGTTGAGAAAAAATATGCGGATATGGCGGAATTGGCAGACGCGTATGGTTCAGGTCCATATGAATGCAAGTTCATGCAGGTTCAAGTCCTGTTATCCGCACCAGTCAAGAAGCCTCGGCACGCAATTTGCGTGGAGGCTTTCTTTTTTTTGGCAGCTCGCCCCCGCGCAAGTAGGCTTGCGGAAAACGATTCTGCGCACCAAAGCAGACGGCCTTCGGGCCGTCTTTTCTTTTGCCTCAAAGCGCTGGGAAATCGCGTATTTATGCGGTTTTCCGGTGTTTTTATTTTTGTTTCTAAAATCCGTTAAAGCATCTTCAAGCCGTATCCATTGCATTGGGTTGCTCCGGTGTTGCTCCACGGCTGTCCCAGAGCTAAAGAGGGCCATTGCATTTCCGGTACACACCACGGGCAAAATTGTCGTCTACGGCGGCCATGAAACCTGGGCAAAGCAGATCAGGCAGATTCTCCCGGACATCAATTTTGTGGAGCGGGAAAATTATGACGCCATGATTTGCTGTCAAATATGAATCCACCTACGGGGAAAACCTACTTTTTGCGGCAGGGCTTTGGCCTTGCCGCTTTTTGTCGTTTTAGCGTACCCGTCAACGGTATCCTCGCCTAGACAGCATCGCTCCAAAATGAAAACCTCTCCAATCTATCGAATAGATTTTAATCGAATCGGTTAGAGTCACTTGGAATCATTTTCGTATTTTGGAGTATTGCTGTTTAGATGAGGAGGGGCAGTTTGAAGAAACGCCACAAAGGTTCATCGTAGTTTATTCAAAATTGTTATTTTGTACAAAAAATAAGAGGAATATTTCTCAATAAAATGTGTGGTTATTCGGTTTGTGCATTAACATTTGTTAATGCACAAATGTTGCAATTGCCCTATAATAATGTTGCAGTTGTCTCATAATTTATGAAAAGTGGTGACGGAATAAAGCGGCTTATGGAAATGTTTTAGAAGTCACCAGACCACGATCAGTGAGGTGATGGCCCACATGAGGGAATTTTATCAAAGCATTTTTGCGTTGACCAATGAGAAATTATTAGATGACCTCTGCAACAAATCGGAGATGCGTCATCTTAAAAAGGGAGAGATGATTGTTTCTGCCGGAGAAATGCAGGAAAAACTGTTTTTTCTGAACAGAGGAATTTTACGAGGCTATTACTTCGATGAAGATGGGAAAGAGATCACCGATTGTTTTGGGATTCGTAGAGGAACACCCGTGATGCCCAGCGACTCTTTACAGGATACGCTTATCGCAAAAATCAATATCGTCGCATTGACAGAAGCAGAACTGATCGGATTGCCTGTTGCGGTGATCATGGAATTATTGCAGCAGTATCCGGAGGTTTTAAAGCTATACAATAAATTGTTAATTATGCAAACAGAGGAACACTGGGGCGCAAAACAAGCAATTTGTCGGTATAAAGCTGCGGATCTGATTCAATGGTTTAAAAAGACATATCCCGGAATGATCGATGTCATTCCCCACACTTATATTGCATCATTTCTCGGAATCAGCCCAGTACATTTTAGTCGAGAGAGAAATCGGCGCCAACCCGATGAAAAGGGGGACTGTGCGGAAGATCACAAGGATTAGCGTAGTCTGAAAATGATAAACGCGCAAAACTAATTACAGCAGAACATACAACAGGAGGTCGTGTCCATTATGAAATCGAAAAAACTAATTGCATCATTACTTGCATCCCTGATCCTTGCCGGGAGCTCAGCTACAGTTGCAACAACCATCATGCCGGAAGTGACGAATAGCGTTGCTTATGCGGAAACCGTTGAGATGCCTGTCAGTTCCAAAACTACATCCGATGGATTCCAATATACTCCTCTCTTAAATGAAGTGACAATTACTGGGTACAGTGGTACGAAAACAGCAGTGTCTATTCCATCAAAGATTGGAGGGAAAAAAGTAACTCGCATTGAAACTGGTGCTTTCGGAAATTCTACCACATTAAAGTCTGTCTCGATTCCATCTACTGTAAAGACAATTTCTATGTATGCTTTTGCTGGATGCAAAAACCTGTCCAAAGTAACATTATGTGAAGGCATAACCACGATAGATAGTTATGCCTTTCGAGGATGTTCTTCCTTAAAAACGATTACCATTCCAGCCAGTGTGACGAAGATTGGACAAGAAGATTTTGATCGTGAAACAATGCAACGCTATTGGGCGCACGGCAATCCGTTTACTGAGTGCAAAAAACTCGAGAAGATCAATGTATCATCGAAAAATAAGAAGTATACCTCTGTGGGCGGCGTACTCTTTGATAAGAAAAAGACTTGTTTGGTTGCTTATCCCAATGCAAAAGGAAGCACTTATACGATTCCGTCTACCACAAAAACAATTGGCCAGTACGCATTTAATGGATGCAGTAGTTTGAAGAGTGTGAAGATCCCATCCAGTGTGAAAAAGATTGAAGCAGGTGCATTTGGTCGCTGTGATGCCATGAAGTCGATCACAGTGCCCAAGACGGTAACATCCATTGGTGTGGGGGCACTTGGATATACTGCGCCGAAAACCGGAAAGGGAGATGTGCTGAAAAAGGGATTTACCGTATACGGTGATAAAGGTTCGGCGGCACAAAAATACGTTACAGATATAGATAACCGAGTTCCTGCCCAATATAAAGGTTATATCAAGTTTAAAGCAGTGCGTTAAAGGAGAAAATGAAGTGCATTTACGGCAAAAGGTGTAATTTATGAAGCATGCAATGAAAAAGATTCTATAGGGATCACTTGCAACGTCACATCAACTACAGTAAATGCAGCAATAGTTGCAGTAGCATTAAGGAGCTGCATTTTATGGTATTTGCCCATGCCAACATAGGGTCCAGAATCGGTTTTGACCGTTTTTATTTTCAAAACACGGAAATGATCGACAGACAGAAGGATACGGCCTATATTCTGCTGTTTACACAAAAGCAACGGCGCGGTGATCGGCGAAAAATAGGGGATAGCATTAGCTAACGATTTGAGATTTTTTCTTGACATTTCTGGGAACTTCTGCTATAATCTGACTATCTAAAAAAGGAGGTTGCATGTTATGAGTAATGAAAAAGCACTTGCAGAACTGACCGCTCGCGTCGAGGCTCTGGAAGCTAGAGTTGCGGAACTGTCTAAGAAAGCCGGCATCGAGGATGCTCCAAAGGGTGAGGATCGCTGCCTGCCAGGCTTCAACTCCTGCAAAATCAACTAATCATTCCGCAAAGGATCCCTTTTCTTTTAAGAAAGGGGTGCAAAAGGACGGGGACAAAGAAGATTTGTCTGCCGTCCTTTTTTATGGCGTCACGCCGTCCTACAGGGCAGCAATGCACAAGGGGCGGCGTGATTTTTTACGTTGCATAAAAATGGGTGAGCTGAAAAATTTTCCTCTTTTTCGGGGGAGCGCAAAGGCATCAAACGGAACGAGGAACCAAATCATGGACAGGCGCATACAATGAAAGTAGTCTGAGAGGAAAGGAGGAACGATCATGAAAACCAGTCAATTTTCACCGGTCATGCCGCCGGAGCATACAGACAGAACGTGTCCAGCCGTTGGCTTTCAGCGGGCGACCGTCTGCGTGCCGGTAACGGTAAGACCCTTTGCCCATGCAGGCCGTACGGTGACCCACTGCTGTGGTGATCCCGTCGTTGTGGCAGGCGAGCAGCCCTGCGCCGGTACGAAGAATGGCGTATGCCACTTCACCATCAGCCAGACCATCTGCGTGGAAGTGCCGGTAGAATTCGGCGCTGTGCCCGTAGTGGGCGATCCCTTTGTCGACTGCCTCGGCGCATCGGAAGAGGACATCTGCACCGACTGCACCAGAGAAACAGACGCATAAGGAACCCCATTTTCCCAAGCAGCACAAAAGGCCTCTGCCTTCCTTTAGGGCAGGGGCCTTTTGCTGTTTGGCGTTGCTTTACGGGGCTTCCAGCGTCACTGTGACGATAAAGCCGCCCTGGTTATCGCCGGAAATCGTATAGGGTCGATCTTCCGGCACAGGAACTGCTGTTGTCTCGTCCCCGGCGGGAACGTAATAAATCTCATATTTTTGATTTTCATTGTCGGTCACCTGAATGTGGTTGCCGTCGTAGGGATAATGGGAAACGTATTCCAGGTATTCTTCCAGACAGTATTGCTTCAGCCGCATGAGGTAGGCGTGGGGCTTGCCCACATAGCGGAAGTGATACGGTTGGGCGGCGTATCCCGTGATGGATTCCTTCCCCTCGGGATACCGCTGGATGAAGCCGTAACGATCACAATTGCGCAGCAGCCAGTCACATTCTTCGGCGCTGGAAAAATCCATCACTACGCCGTCATCGGTATACAGGCTAAAGCCGATGGCGTAGCCGGTATGATATTCGCTGCGGCCCGGCTTTGCGGCTATCTCATCGGCGTTGTCGCCGTAAAGGGACTGGGCCTGCTGATAAACGGCGGCCTGGGTCGCTTCGGAACGATAACCCTCTGACAGCATCACCTGGGAAAAACCGGTGATCCGTCGAAAATTGGTCATCATGTCGTTGAGGGGCGTCATGACTTCCTTTTGCAGCAGCAGGTCTGTGCCGGACAGGGAATAGGCGGTGACAGCGTTATCGTAAACGTTGACCAGGCTGTCCATTTTGGGGAACGGCCAGACGGTATCGTTATTGACCAGGACCAAACTGCCTTGACTGAGATCCGCTTTTGTTTTTTCTACCGTCACAAACTGGAGAGCGGTCTCCTGACCCAGATCGTCGGAAAAATTGGAGAGCACCGACTGTTTTTCCCCATCGCCGGCCAGGGTAGAGGCCGGCACGGCGGCAGAGGGGTACAGTATACAAAAGAGGACGACGGCTAATGCCAGAAGCAGGGAGATGGGAAGGACGACAAAATACAGGAGACGCCGATTCCTCTGCTGGACGGTGGTGGAAGGATGGTTGTCGTTGGGATTCATAGGAACACCTCACAAAATAGTTTGTGAGGTTAGGATTGCCAGCGGGGAAAAGAATTATTTACAAAGGGGAAAATTTGTGCAAAAAAGAACAGGCAGACTGTTGTCCGCCTGTTTTTTCTTAGGATCCTTCTTTTTTTGCCACCACAACGTGGATCTCGACGGCCCGGCGAAAATCGACCTTGGTGACCGTGACGTTCAGATCATCGTAGGTAAAGGTATCGCCTTCCTCCGGCACCTTGCCCAGTTCCTCCATGACCCAGCCGCTGACCGTAGCGCAGTCGTAGTCCTTTTCAATGTGGAACATCTCCCGCAGCTTGTCCAGCCCGGCGTTGCAGCTAATGGTATAAGAGCCATCCTCGTTTTTCTTGATGTCCTCGGTGACTTCGTCGTGCTCATCCCAGATCTCGCCGACCAGTTCTTCCAGAATATCCTCCAGCGTCACGATACCCGCCGTGCCGCCAAATTCATCTACAACGACAGCCATGTGGGACTTGTGGTACTGCAGCAGCCGCAGCAGCTTGGAGATCTTGATGCCCTCCGACACATTGACCGGAGGCTTGATGATGTCCTCGATGGTGTCCTTGCCGGACATGAGATTCTGGTTGAAATCCTTTTCGTGGAGAATGCCCACGATGTGGTCCATATCCTCCCGGTAAACGGGCATCCGGGTGTACTCATGCTCCCGGAACAATCGCAGGATCTCCTCCATAGAGGTGGAGATCTCTACGCCGATGACATCGACGCGGGGCGTTAAAATATCGGCAGCGTCCAGATCGTTAAACTCGATGGCGGAGCGGATCAGCTCGCCTTCGTGCTGGTCGATGACGCCATCGCTCTCGACCTCTTCCACGATGGTGATCAGTTCTTCCTCCGTAAAGCCGGCGGTGCCGTTTAGGTGGAATACCTTTGCCAGCAGCTTTTTCCATACAATAAAGAAGCTGTTGATGGGAATGAGGATCCACATGAGCAGTTGGATGACCGGCGCAGAAAAGGCGGCAAAGGCTTCGGCCTTTTCTTTGGCCACGGTTTTCGGAGAAACTTCGCCGAACAGCAGGACTACCACGGTGATGACGATGGTAGACAGGGTGACGCCAAAATCGCCCCAGTACTTGGTGAAGAATACTGTTGCGATAGAGGTGCACAAGATGTTGACGATGTTGTTGCCGATCAAGATCGCAGACAGCAGCGTGTCATATTTTTCGCTGAGCTTCAGGACCAGGGCATAGCGTTTGTGGCCGGAAGCGGCCAAGTTTTTGACACGGATGCGGTTCAAGCTGGAAAATGCGGTTTCTGTTGCGGAAAAAAAGCCGGACAAGATAATCAGGCCAACCATTGCGGCGACCATTGCGATACTTCCACCGTCCATAATAGGAAAAGATCACTCCAATTTTCTGTTGATTTTCTTTTTATCATAGCACACCCTAACAAAAATGGCAAGTAAACAAGCTGTAAACACGGGGGATGGTGTAGGACACCTTGCTGAAGTCCCCCGTTAGCGCAAAACGTTTGTCCCGGGAGTATCTGGGCGCTTGCGCCCCCAGTAGATGATGGCTGGCACTTCCCGCACGGGGAATACTCCAGCAAAGGGGGTGGAACCCCCTTACTGGTTCCCTTCTTTCTTTGCTACCTTTCTTTCCCAAAGAACGCAAGAAAGAAAGATAGTCCCCCGGAAGGGGTGAGGGCGGCGAGCCTGAGCGGCTCGAAACCTGTTGCGGGGAAGCGCAACCGTAATTGTCTTTGCTTTTCAGGAAGCGATATTTCATCACCCCTTAGTCTGCTTCGCAGACAGCCCCACAAATCCACCCCTCAGTCAGATGCTGCGCATCTGCCAGCCCCCCTATGAGGGGGGCCGAGAAAAAGTTTAGCGCAAAGCTCCTTGCCTCCCCTTAAAGGGGAGGTGGCACGGCGTAAGCCGTGACGAAAGGGTAACACGGGAGTGGCTTGAAGGAAAACCCCTCAGTCAGATGCTGCGCATCTGCCAGCCCCCCTACGAGGGGGGCCGAGAATGGGCTTAGCGCACGGCCAGAGGGACAACACGGCAGGGGAGGGGCAGATTAGAATATTTCTCCAGTTTTTTGTCGCTTCTGATGGCGAAGAAAAAGAAAATCCCCTTTTTCGTTTACTTTTAACAGAATTTACAGAATATTCACAGCCGCCCAACGGGAAAAACGAGACAAAACCGGGTTTGTGTGATACTTTCGGGCGATTTTTTTGTGCATCTTTCTACAAAAATTTTTTCTGTCTTTTCGGTAAAGGTAGAGAAAAATTACAAAAACTATTGACATTTTGTGAAGATTCCCGCATAATTTAATCCGTATAGTTATCTCCGTTTCGGGGGCTTGTCCACCGGCGCGGAACAACACATCATTACGGCGAACCATCAGGGGTTCCCTCCGGCGTGTCCGGCGGGGAGTCGCCGGTCAGGAGGTTTTTCCATGAAACAATTTTTTTGTGTCCTTGTCACGCTGGCAGCCAGCGCGGCGTTGCTGTTCCTGGTTTCAGCGCCGGTCGGCGGGGAACATGGCGGCGAATCCACCACGGCGGCCCACGGCGAAACAGTTGCGGGCGGAACCCACGGCACGGAAGCGGAAGGCGCAGCGCATGGCGAAGCGGGTGCGTCCAGCAGTCACTGACAGCCCCTCCGGCTGCGCTTGGAATGAAAGTTTTTGAGGTGATAACATGCTATTCTTATTATTCGTAGGGATGTGGATCGTCTTTAACGGCCGGTTCACCATCGAGATCCTGATTTTCGGCATCGTGCTCGCCGCCGCCCTTTACCTCTTTGTCTGGAAGGTCATGGGATTCGGGCCGAAACAGGAAAAGGAAGTGCTGAAGAAATTCGGCAAAATGGTCCTTTATGGCCTGCTGGTCTTTAAGGAGATCGTCAAGGCCAACTGGGGCGTGCTCAAGATCGTGCTCAACCCCAAGAGCAAGATCGAGCCAAAGATGGTCTACTTTAAGACCGACCTGAAAAAGGACACCAGCAAGGTTGCGCTGGCCAATTCCATCACCATCACGCCGGGTACCATCACGGTCAATGTCTGCGACGATGTTTTCTGTGTCCATGCCCTGGACGCCAGCATGGCCGATGGGATTGACGAGTGTGATTTTGTCGTAAAGCTGCGGGAAATGGAGGGAAAGAAATAATGTTTGCGGCAACAACCTATTCGACGATCTTTTTCATTATTATTATGATCGTCCTTTCCATTATTATTTCTTTCTGTTTGCTGCGGGCCATCCTGGGCCCCCGCTTTACAGACCGGCTGGTGGCTGCCAACATGATCGGCGTCAAGGCCATCGTGTTCATTGCGATCCTCACCGTTTTTCTGGAAGAAGGCTTTTTGGCAGACGTCTGTTTGATCTACGCTATGCTGAGCTTTCTGGCGGTGGTCATCATTTCGCGGATCGTCGTTCTGCGGGAGCGAAATGAGAAGAGCCGCAATATCATCAAGATCGAGATCGAGGATCGAAGTCAAGAGGAGGCGAAAAAGGAATGATGGTACGATTTATTATCGCCGCGGTGTTTATCAGTGTGGGCATTTTTATTTTTGCCGCCGCCACCTTCGGCGTATTCCGGTTTCGCTATGTCCTAAACCGGATGCACATTGCCGCTCAGTGTGATACCATGGGCGCGCTGCTGTGCCTTGTGGGCGTGATGATCCTGACAGGGTTCACCTTCACCACGCTGAAATTTATTTTGTGTATTGCCTTCATTTGGGCGTCCAGCCCCTTGGCCAGCCACCTGATTGCCAAGGCAGAGTATGTTTCGCAGGAAACAGAGGACGAGGATTCCTTTGAGGAGGAGGTGATCGACAAATGATCGCATTGGAAATGATTTTGCTGGCGTTTCTCATCGCCTGCGCCATCATGGCCACGGTCCAGAAGAATTTGTTGACCACCGTGCTGATCTTCATGTCCTACAGCGTCGTGATGTCCATCATCTGGGTACTGCTGGAATCCCCTGACCTGGCAGGTACCGAAGCGGCTGTCGGCGCCGGCGTGACGACGATCTTATTCTTCATCACGCTGAAAAAGGTGGGCGAGCTCCACTTTAAAAAGAGCGAAAAGAAAAAACAGAAAGACCAGGAGGAGAAAGGAGAAGACGATGCCTAAGGATATTCATCATCCAAAAACGGAACAGAACAATCAAACGGTGCAGCAAAGCACGCTTTCTCCCTGGAAGAAGCTGAGAAAATGGGTGGACGGCGATCCCATGGGGCCCGTAGAGATCCCGGAGCCGGGGTGTGTGGCTGCAGAGGACCTGCAGCGCAAGCCTGTCAGCGAGCTGCACAAGCTCAAGCGGTTCCGGAAGCTGTACATTGTGGCTTCCATCGTGTTCTGCTGCCTGCTCATCGGGCTGCTGCTGTATACGGTCAGCGATCTGCCGGCCTTTGGTGTGCCGGACGCGCCCACCAACAACGAGGTCTCCCAGAAGTACATTGAGGACGGCCTCACCGATACCGGTGCCGCCAACATCATCGCCGGCATGATCCTGGACTATCGTGCCTTCGATACCTTGGGCGAATCCACCGTGCTGTTTATCGCTGTTTCGGCGGTCATCATTCTGCTGCGGAAAGATCCCGACGCTCTGGACCCCGAAGAAGAAGGCCGTCTCCGCCGGGAGGAAATGCTGGCAAAGAGCCATCCGAACATCATCCTGCGGACTGTGGCTGCCATTTTGGTGCCGTTTATCCTGCTGTTTGGCGCCTATGTGGTCCTCAACGGCCACATCTCTCCAGGCGGCGGCTTCTCCGGCGGTGCCATCATGGGTGCGGCGCTGATCTTGTACGCGTCGGCCTACGGTTTTAAGAAGATGGACACTTTCTTCACCTTCAAGACCTTTACGGGCATTACCAGCTCGGCGCTGCTGGTGTACGCTTGCTCTAAGGCGTATTCCTTCTTCACCGGCGCCAACCATCTGGAGTCTTACATTCCAAAGGGCATTCCCGGCGCCATCCTCAGCGGCGGTCTCATCCTCCCGCTGAACATCTGTGTCGGCATGATTGTTGCCTGCACCATGTATGGCTTCTATTCACTATTTTCGAGAGGAGATATCTAGGATGTGGGATTATATTTTGAATCACTACTATGAGATCGCTGCCGTGATCCTGTTCGGCATCGGCTTCATGAATCTGCTGCTCCAAAGTAACCTCATCAAAAAGATCGTTGGCCTCAACATTATGGATACGGCGATCTATCTCTTTCTCGCGGCAAGAGGCTTTGTCTTTGGCAGAATCGCGCCGGTGCCGGCAGACGTTACCGTTCCGGCCTCGGCAGAAACATACATCAACCCGGTCCCCGGCGGCCTGGTCCTGACGGGCATCGTCGTTTCCGTCAGCGTCACGGCGTTCTCCCTGGCCCTGGTGATGCGGCTTTACAAAAAATATCACACCTTGAACCTGGACGAGATCCTGGTGCTTTGCAAAAAGGAAGGGGGCAGTGATTGATGGACCACATGATGCCCTTCGTCTATAACTTCCCGGCCTTCAGTATCCTGATGACGCTGATGGCCGGCATGGTGACCCCCTTTGTGCGCAATCACGGCAAGGTGGCGCAAAAGATCAATTTTGCGGTCATCGTCGTCGTAGGCGCCATGAACGCGGTACTGCTGGGCACACTGCTCAGTCACGACGGCGGCACCAGCTATACATATATGATGGGTCACTTCCCGGCGCCGTGGGGCAACGAACTGCGGGCTGGTCCCCTGGAAGCGCTGATGGCCACGCTGTTCTGCCTGGTCATGGCGCTGAGCATCCTGGGCGGTCTGACGGATATTTACAACGACGTCCGTCCCAGAAAGCTGTATCTCTATTTCCTGATGCAGAACCTGCTGCTCAGTTCCCTGCTGGCACTGATCTACACCAACGACTTGTTTACCGCTTACGTCTTTATTGAGATCAACACCATCGCCGCCTGCGCCATCGTCATGATCAAGGATTCCGGCGAGACCATCGTGGCGACGATCCGGTATTTGATCATGAGCTTGCTGGGCTCCGGCTTATTCCTGTTCGGCGTCTGCATCTTGTATAACATGACCGGCGAGCTGCTGTTCTCCAGCATCCAGGAAGTATTGGTCCCCCTCTTTAAGACAGGCCAATACGCCATCCCGCTCACCGTTGTCATGGGCCTGATGATCCTGGGCGTGGCCATCAAGAGCGCGGTCTATCCCTTCCACTCCTGGCTGCCCGGCGCCCACGGTTCCTCCACCACCAGCTCCTCGGCCATTTTGTCCGGCCTGGTGCTCAAAGGCTACCTCATCCTGTTGATCAAAATGGTCTACCGGATGTTCACCCCGGAAATGCTTTCCACCCTCCACGTCAACGACGTGATCCTGATCTTCGGCATCGCCGGCATGATGATCGGCTCGCTGAAGGCGCTGAAGGAGCGGCACATCAAGCGGATGATCGCCTACTCCTCTGTTGCCCAGATCGGCTATGTCTTTATGGGTATCGGCCTCGGTTCCGACATCGGTATCCTGGCGGCGTGCTACCACATCCTGGCCCACGCCTTCACCAAGCCCATGCTGTTCTGCGCAGCCGGTAATCTGGTCAACCACGCGGGACACAACTATCAGATCAAAGCCCTCAAGGGCACGGCACTCAAGAGTCCTCTGGCGGGCATCGCCTTTACCGTCGGCTCTCTGTCGATGATCGGTATCCCGCTGTTTGCCGGCTTTATTCCAAAGCTGTTTTTCTCCACCGGCGCCATCGAGAGCGACTGGTTCCGGTTGACGGTAGTGCTCATCGCACTGGCCATCAGTACGGTGCTCAACGCGCTGTATTATATCCCAGTCTGTATCAACATTTGGACACCGAAGCAACGCAAGGGCGAACATGCCCATGGCGCCCACGATGCCCATGAAGACGCCCATGGCCATGGCGCGGAAGCGGACGATGATGACGAGGAAGAACTGGCGCTCCACGAAGAACCGCACGAGAAGCCTCGGACCTCGGTCAGCTTTGTGGTATCCATGGTACTGCTCATCGCGTGCAACTTTGCCCTGGGCATTTGCTACCAGCCGCTGACAGATATTCTGAGCGCGGGCATTTCCCTGCTGGGCTAAGACATCCGCAAAAGTGTTCTCACACTGCGGATCAGATAGCTGTTCCAAACGTATTGATAATTTGATGAAAAGTGAGGTGGTTTGTCGATGGGTATCCTGCTGTTGATCCCGATTTTATTTCCGATTTTAGCAGGCGCCGCCGTATTTTTCCTGCATGACCGGAAAGTACGCAGAATCTATATTTCGGCGGTCGTTATCATAGACGCCCTGATGGTATACGCACTGGCGTTTCTGCCCGACACAACGCTCACGGTGTGGACCATCAGCGGAAACCTGAGCATTGGTTTCCAGCTAGACGGGCTGGCACGATTCTTCTCGTGCCTCATCGTATCCGTGTGGGCGCTTGTGGCGTTCTTCGCCTTCGAATATATAACCCACGAGGGCAACGAGGAAAGATTCCTCGGCATTTACACCATGACCATGGGTGTGCTGGTGGGCCTGGCCTTTACCGCCACCATGCCGACCCTGTACATGATGTATGAACTGATGACCATTATCACCGTGCCGCTGGTCATCCACTCCCGGACTAGGGAGGCTATTGCGGCCGGTCTCAAGTACTTAGGATATTCCGTATTCGGCGCAGGCTGCGGCTTGTTTGGTATGTTTTTCCTCAACAAGTTCTGCCAGACGCTGTCCTTCGTTCCCGGCGGCTCTCTCAACATGGAGCTGGTAGCCGGCAACGAAAACCTGATCTTATTTGTCTATCTCGTGATGATGATCGGCTTTGGCTGTAAAGCCGGTATGCTGCCGCTGCACGCCTGGCTGCCAACGGCACACCCTGTGGCACCGGCACCGGCTTCCGCCGTTCTCTCCGGTGTTATCACCAAGGGCGGCGTGCTGGCCATCATCCGTGTCACCTACTTTATGGTGGGCCCGGATTTCCTCCGGGGCACCTGGGTCCAGTATACGCTCCTGGCGCTGGCTATCGGTACCGTCTTTATGGGCTCCATGCTGGCGTTCAAGGAGAAACTGCTCAAAAAACGGATGGCTTACTCCACCGTTTCCAACGTCTCTTATGTGCTGTTTGGCCTGTTCCTCATGACAGCCGACGGCTTTACCGGCGCGCTGCTCCAGGTAGTGTTCCACTCTATCGCCAAGAACATCCTGTTCTGCTGCGCCGGCGCCATCATCTACAAGACACACAAGACCTACGTTTACGAGCTCAAGGGGATCGGCAAACAGATGCCCATCGTCATGTGGTGCTTTACCTTTGCCTCCCTGTCGCTTATCGGTATTCCGCCGCTGGCCGGCTTTGTCAGCAAATGGTTCCTGGCAACCGGCGGCATCGACGCGGCCATGAACGGTATGGGCTTCCTGCCATTCCTGGGCGCTGCGGTGCTGATGGCTTCGGCATTGCTCACCGCCGGTTACCTGCTGAGCATCGTGCGGGACGCTTTCTTCCCGGGGAAGGATTTTGACTATGCCACCCTGAAGAAGGAAGAACCCAACGCGCTGATGACCGTACCGCTGATCATCTTGTCGGCGGCGGTAGCTCTGCTGGGTATGTTCCCAACGGGTCTGACAACTGCGATCAGCTGCATCAGCAGCGCGATTTTGTAAGGAGGGGGAAACAATATGGCATGGTTATTATTGATCCCCGTCCTGCTGCCCATCGTGGCAGGCTTGGGATTGCTCATCCTCAACTTTAAAGAGCGGATGCAGCGTCAAATTTATGTGGCAGGCGTCGTTATCGCCAACGCCATTCTTTCCATTATTTTACTGCTGACGGTCCAAAATCAGAAGTTTACCTTCTGCTACTTTACGGACAAGATCAATCTGACGCTACGGATAGATGGTATGTCCGTCGTCTTTGGCATGATCGTTTCCGTGCTGTGGGTCGTGGCAACGTTCTACTCCTTTGAGTACATGAAGCACGAGGGAAAAGAGAACAAATTCTTCTCCTTCTTCACCATGAGCTTCGGCGTCGTTCTGGGCATCGCCTACTCGTCCAACCTCATTACCATGTACTTCTTCTATGAGCTGCTGACCATGGCTACGCTGCCGCTGGTTATGCACGCTATGGATAAGAAGGCCGCTTCCGCCGGTAAGAAGTATGTTGCTTACTCCATCTCCGGCGCGTCCTTCGGCTTTATCGCCATCATGCTGCTGATGAATTACGGCACATCCCTGGACTTCGTTTTCGGCGGCATCCTGGACCCGGCTCTCGTGTCCGGCATGGAGAACCTGCTGCTGGTCGGCTTCCTGCTGGCGTTCTTCGGCTTTGGCGTCAAGGCGGCTATCTTCCCGTTCTTTGACTGGCTGCCCGCTGCCGGTGTCGCACCGACGCCTGTTTCTGCATTGCTCCACGCCGTGGCAGTCGTCAATGCCGGTATCTTCGCCATCATTCGGGTGACGTTCTACAACTTCGGCATCGATTTCCTCCGTGGCTCCTGGGCACAGTACATCGCCATGGGCGCAACGATCATCACCATTATCGCCGGCTCGTCTCTGGCGCTGCGCACCAAACACTTTAAGCGCCGGCTGGCTTACTCGACGGTCAGTAACCTGTCCTATATGCTCTTTGGCATCACCATCATGACGCCGGAGGGATTGGTCGGCGGCGTGACCCATATGCTGTTCCACTCCGTCTTGAAGATCACCCTGTTCTTCGTTGCAGGCGCAGTCATCTACAAGACCGGCAGAGAGCACGTCGATGAGCTGTACGGCATGGGCCGGGCAATGCCCATCACCTTTGCGACGTTTACCATTTCGTCCCTGGGCCTCATCGGTATCCCGCCGCTCATGGGCTTTACCAGTAAGTTCTACCTGGGCACCGCCGCCATCGACAGCGGCAACCCACTGGCTTACATCGGCGCCTTTGTCCTGATTATTTCTGCGCTGCTCACAGCGCTGTACCTCTTCGACGTTATCCTCAAGGCGTACTTCCCGCCTAAGGACATCGACGTCAAGACGCTCAACAAGGACGTCCATGACCCCAACAAGCTGATGACCATCCCGCTCATCGGCCTGACCATTACATCCATCGTCATCGGCGTCTATCCTGCTCCGATCATTCACATCTTTGAACAAATCGCGGCAGGTCTGTTCTAACCGGTTAGGAGGTGATTATTCTGGAAGGCAATTTTTTGTTACTGATTTTAGTAGCGTTCCCCTTTGTGGCAGGCATCGTGTCCTACATCATCGGGCGGTTCTCTAAAACAGGAAGAGACTTTTTCGCGTTGGCCGCAACGGCTGCCGAGCTGTGTATGGCCATCGGCCTGTGCTTTACCGGCGGAACCTCCGGTCACAGTGATTTTACGCTCCAGTGGTTTGCCAACTTTGGCCTCCACTTCCGGGCGGACAGCTTCCGGATGGTCATGGCGGTGCTCACCGGTATTATCTGGTTCGCCACCACGCTCCAATCCCGGGAATATTTCGAGGGGATGCACAATCGGAACCGGTACTATCTATTCCTGCTGATGACCTATGGCGCTACCATGGGCATCTTCCTCTCGGCAAACCTGTATACGACATTCATCTTCTTTGAGATCATGTCCTTTACCTCTTATGTCATGGTGGCCAGCGGCGGCGAGGACGAGTTCCACACCAAAGCGGCCAACAGCTACCTGGCCTTCGCCGTGCTGGGCGGCCTGATGACGTTGATGGGCCTCTTTATGCTCCACAATATCCTGGGCACCCTGGAAATGGATCAACTGGTCAACGCCGCTTCTGCTGCGCCAAACTACGGTTATCTGCTGGTGGCTGGCCTGCTGGTACTGTTCGGCTTCGGCGTAAAGGCGGGCATGGTCCCGCTGCACACCTGGCTGCCCCAGTCCTATGTGGCTGCCCCGGCGCCGGCAACAGCGCTGCTGTCTGCCATCCTCAGTAAGTGCGGTATCTTCGGCATCCTCGTTATTACCGCAAACGTGTTCCTCCACGACTTTACCTGGGGCATGATCCTCCTGGTACTGGCCGTGCTGACCATGGTGATCGGCGCAGTGCTGGCGGTATTCTCCACCAACTTTAAGCGCACCCTGGCTTGTTCGTCCATGTCACAGGTGGGCTTCATCCTGGTGGGTATCGCCATGCAGGCCATTTTGGGCGAGCACAACGCCATTGCGGTGCAGGGTTCCTTCCTGCATCTGCTGAACCACTCCATGATCAAGCTGCCGCTGTTCATGGTAGCAGGCATCATCTTCACCTGCATGAAGGAGTTCGACCTGAACAAGATCCGCGGTTTCGGCCGCAGAAAACCGCTGCTGGCCATCATCACGGTCATCCCCATGCTGGGCGTCGCCGGCGTGCCGCTGTTTAACGGCTATGTCAGCAAGACGCTCATCCACGAAAGCATGGTGGAATATCTGGCCATGATGCCTGAGATGTCTGGTCTGGCTGTGTTCTTTAAGATCGTCGAGGCACTGTTCCTCTTTGCCGGCGGTCTGACCTTAGCTTACATGACCAAGATCTTTGTGGCTGTCTTTGTGGAGAAAAATACAGATCCCCAGAGACAGGCGGAAATGGACAAGAAAAAGAAGTTCGCTTCGGTTCCGGTCATCGCCGCACTGCTGATCCTGGTCGCCGCACTGCCTGTCTTTGGCTGCCTGCCCAACCTGCTGATGGACCCCATCGGCGCTATGGGCGACCACTTTGCCAACAGCCACGGCATAGAACACGCGGTGAACTACTTCTCCCTGGCCAACCTGAAAGGCGCCGGCGTCTCCCTGGCCATCGGCGTCATCGTATACTTCCTCTTTGTCCGGGGCTGCCTGATGAAGAAGAACGAACAGGGCCAGCGGGTCTACATTGACGTATGGCCCAAGTGGCTCAACCTGGAGGATAAGGTCTATCGTCCAGCTCTGCTGACCGTCCTGCCATTCTGCGGCGCTTTTGTCGCCCGGATCGCCGGTTCGCTGGTCGACTGGATCGTGGCCTTCTTCAAGAAGATCTTGTTCTACAAGCGACCTGCCCGTTTTGTGGCTCCGCTGGAAGAGGACTTTGGTATTTACAAAGGAAAAACAAAGGAAAAGACCCTCAACAAAGGCTTGTCCTTCAGCTTACTGCTGTTTGGCGGAGGCGTGATCTTCGCCCTGGCGTTCCTGATTATCGCAACGATCATCGTGCGGTTCTGAGGGGTGAGGGGATCCCTTGTATAGGATTGCGTATGGTTTTGATGGCCATACGCAATTTTTTTGTGGAAACGCTGAACTTGTGCGGGTCCGTTGACTTTCCATCCGGGGAGGAGTATAATAGTTAAGAACTGAAATTAGTTTGAGAAAAGGAATTTGACGCGAGAACAATGCAGTGGGGCGAACCACTGCTTTTCCTTTGTCCAAAAACAAAGGACTCGCCAAACGAACAGGAGGTCTTGCATGAAAACAGATGTATTTGAAACCATGTCCGTGCCAAAAGCCGTTGCAAAGCTGGCACTGCCTACGGTGTTGGGTATGTTGGTCCAGATCATTTACAACATGGCGGACACCGTTTATATCGGCTGGCTCAACGACGAAAACCAAATGGCGGCAGTCACCCTGGCTATGCCGTTCTTTACGTTTTTGATGGCGCTGGCCAGTATTTTTGGCATCGGCGGCGGCTCCTATATTTCCCGTCTGCTGGGGGTAAAGGATTACAAGCGGGTCAAAAAGACGTCGTCCTTTAGCTTTTATGCCTGTATCGCCCTGGGCCTTATCTGCACCGGCGCGGGTCTCCTCTTTATGGAGCCTATCCTGACGCTGTTGGGCGCAAAGCAGGGCACCACCATGGGATATGCCTATGATTACAGCTTCTGGGTGCTGCTGGGCTCGCCTATCGTCATGCTCAGCTTCTCTCTCGGTCAGATCGTCCGGGCGGAGGGCGCTTCCGGTATCTCCATGATCGGTATGACCATCGGCGGTGTGCTCAATATCGTGCTGGACCCCATCATGATTTTTGCCATGCACATGGGCGTCGTGGGCGCAGCCATCGCAACCGTTCTCGGCAACGTGTTCGCCGTGCTGTTCTACCTGTGGTATCTGCTCTTCCGGAGCAAGCACCTGACCATTTCGCCGAAGTACATGATCCCCGACAGCCATGAGCTGAAGAACATCCTGATGATCGGCATCCCGGCATCGCTCAACTCGATGCTCATGTGTATTTCCAACATCATCCAGAACAACCTGGCCGCCGGCTACGGCGCCGTAGAGCTTTCCTCCATCGGCGTCATCCTGAAGGTCAATATGTTCCCGGTCTTTATCCTCATCGGTCTGTGTCAGGGCGTGCAGCCCCTCATCGGCTACAACTATTCGGCCAACAACCGGAAACGCCTCAGCAGTGTGATGAAGTTTACCGGCGTCGTCGCCACCATCGTGGCCATTTTGTTCACCATTGTCATCTTCTTCGGCAGCGATTATTTCGTCAGCCTCATCATGTCGAAGCCGGAGATCGTGGAGCTGGGTTCCCGCTATTTGAAATATATCATGCTGTCGGTGCCGTTTTTGGGCTTGCTGTTCCTGCTCACCAATGCGTTCCAGGGCATGGGCAAGTCGATCCCCGCAATGGTGCTGTCCATTTCTCGGCAGGGCTTCGTGTTTATTCCCGTCATCTTTGCGGCCAATGCCCTCTTTGGCTGTGACGGTATCGTCTTTGCCCAGCCTATCGCCGATATTGTCAGCGTGATCATGTCGGCCATCATGTTCTTTGTCATCTGGAAAAAAGAACATCCCCATCATCACCCGGAAACACCGGAAAAAGCCGAGGCGTAACGGCCTGGGTTTTCCCCATAACACCATCCCACATTCTGACAAGATCGTCAGCGTGTGGGATGTTTTTGATGAGGGGAAAATCGGCGCAGCACACCGTTTTGCCCGTTTACGGAACAGCCCCGAAAATAGTTCAAATGGCCGACATTTTTGGAAAGCGGGGAGAAAAGAAAATGTTCACAAATTTGTCATTGACTTCCTGCAGCGGCTATGATATGATGTTAACAGTTAGCCAGGTTAACTATTAACTTATATAAAATTAGGAAGAGGCGATCCTTATGCGCAATCAAGGCTGTCTGGAGGAAACGTTTCTGCTGACCCTGCGCAGATTCCGAAATAATCAGCTCAACGGGATCTATCCATCTCTGTCTGCCGCAGAATTTTATACACTGTTTGCGATTCTGCGGCTGCGGGAAGAAGGGGCTCCCAGCGTTAGAATGTCCGCCGTGGTAGAGGAATTGCGTCTTTCTTCCCAGGCGGTGTCAAAAATGCTGCGGACATTGGAACGAAAAGGATATTGTCAACGCATTGCCGATCCCCGGGATCGCCGTACCACATTGATCTTTGTGACGGAAAACGGTGAAGTATTGGCCAAAGAGGCAAAAGATCGTATCTTTCACTTTGCCCGTCAGGTCACCGAGCGGATGGGCAGGGAAAATATGGAATCATTCGTCACGCTGGCGTGCCAGTGCGCCGATGCCATGCAGGACATCAGCCGCGAACAATTTGCAAAAAAGGAGGAATTATCTTGAGCGAGCAAACAGAACAAACCGAAAAGAAGAAGTTGATCCACTTCCAATTCCGGATCCGGAAGGACTTTTTCACGGCCATCCTGTTTATGGCTATCTTTATGGGCGTCATTCTGCTGGCTTCCATTCCTTTTGGTATGTCCAACGGTATGGCCCTGGGCATGGCCGTCATGAGTATCCTCATGTCGCTGTCCAACGATTACACGCTGGAACCGGTGAAGAACACGCTGACCATGGTGATCACCAATATCGGCATCGTGCTCATGGCCTTTTTGGGCTATGCGTTCTTTGATCCCGGTACCATTGGGTACACGATCATGATGACAGCGGTGACATTGGTGACCTTCTTTGCCGCTATTTACCTGTTTACCTCAGAGGAGCGGAGCAATACCTATATGCCGGTATTGCTGGGCTTTACGATGATGATGTATTATCCGGTCTATGGCTGGGAGCTGTTGATCCGGGTGGCTATTTATGGCGGCGCAGCACTGCTGGCTATGGGCATCAATATGCTGCTGCACAAAAACAAATTCCGCAAGAAGATCCGTGCTTCTCTCACGGGCGCCATCGACAACCTGAAAACCCAGTGTGAAGCCATTTATAGCGGTGAGGACAAATCTGCGCTGAAAGAACGGAGCATCGTGATCGCCAAGACCATTACCGGTATCGAGAGCGCCATGGGCACCAAGATGTCCGTGTTGTCTCACTGGCAGGCCGGCCACGATATGATGCGGACACTGACCATTTTGAAGCGGGTCAACAAAACGATCACTGACAACTACATTGACGCAGACAAGGCCATGACGGAAGAAATGCGCCGCCTGCTGGAGGAAATGCTCCAGTCTATCGAAAAGTTTGAAAACGACGAGATCAGCGAAAGCGAAATCTCCAAGCAATTCGATACGCTCTACAGCCAGATGAATCCCCATCTGGATCATGAGGAGATCCTTGACGCAGTTCGCCTGGAAATGGATGACTTTCTCCAGGGCGAGGTATATCATGCCGATAAGGAGGAATCAAAACGTTCCTTTGGCGATTGGCTTCAGGGAAAGATCAATGTCTACAATGTCATTTTTGCCCTGAAAGTATCGCTGCTGGCGGCGGCAGGTGTTTGTGTTACCTCTATTTTTAACCTGTCTACGCCATATATGTTCCCACTTTACATTGCCATCACTGCGCAACCTTACATTGAACTGGGCAGTAAAAACATCAAAAACCGGATCATCAACACCTTTTACGCAGTGGTGATTATCCTCATCGCTTTTTCCATTACACAAAATCTTTGGGTCCATCTAGCCATCCTGGTTGTCCTGTGTCTCATTGGAGATATGTTTGTGGACTTCAACTTCACCACAATGATGGGTACCATGATCGCAGTGGTCCTCAACGTGATTATGCAGCCGGATCAGCTTTATTCCGTTACCTTCTACCGCGTTGCTTATATCGCTGCCGCCTGTATTTTGATGCAGCTTGTCGATATGTTGATCTTCCCCAACTCCATCCCCAAAACGGTGTCGAAGCAGGTGGAGGCAACCATGGCCATCAACGACAGACTGCGCCTGGCCTTGCAGACAGAGGATTGCGGCTATGAAACCATTCACCGTATTTTAATGGATAAACGCCGTGCCAATCAGAAGATCAAAAACACCAATCGATACGCAAAGAAAGAGCAGATCGACGCATTTCTGCTGGCGGAAGAGGAATGGATCAACCAGTTGAGTATGATCAACCATCGCCTGAAAGAGAAAAATTATCATCTGGGCGATCTCCGCGCTTTTGTGGATACCGGTGCCGCATCGGGCACGGAGATCACCATGAGTCACTTGGAAACAAACCTTGTTATTACTCTGAACGAAGTGCTCAGCGATATTAACAAAACAGAGCAGCTTGTCGCTTCAGAGAAAGAAAAACGAGCGAAAGCAGCTGCTTAACGACATTCGTATAAACTCGCTTATTGACCCTTTTCTTGAACTTTTAGCATAGCCAAAAAAGGACACCTCTCGGGGTGTTCTTTTTTTCATTGTGCATTTTCTAGAGAGCGTTAGCGCCGATGAAACGATCTGGTTCGGTTAGCAAATGCAAAAAGAAAATGTTCACAAATTTGTCATTGACTTCCTGCAGCGGCTATGATATGATAGTAAATATCAACCAGGTTAACTATTAACTTTATCTCACGATATGGAGAGGCGATTCACGATGTGCGATCCGGAAACTTTGGAGTTTGCGTTTTTGTTCACGCTGCGGAAACTCCGAAAAAGCAACTTTAACAACGTTTACCAGTCGCTTTCTGCTGCGGAATTTTATACGCTTTTTGCGATATTGCATCTGCGGGAGCAGGACGGTACAGAAAATGCGCCGGTGCGTGTGGGAGCGTTGGTAGAGGAATTGCAGCTGTCGCCGCAGGCCGTTTCCAAAATGCTGCGGACGCTGGAGCAGAAAGGGTACTGCCAGCGGATCACCGACCCGCAGAATCGACGGAATACCCTTGTGGTCGCGACAGACAGCGGTGCAAAATTGGCACAGGCCGCTCAGCAAAAGACGTTTCAATTTGCCCAACTGGTCACCGAACGGATGGGCAAGGAGAATATGGAAACCTTTGTGGGGCTGGCCCGCCGGTGCGCCGACGTGATGCAGGAAGTTAGCCGGGATCTATATGCAAAAAAGGAGGAGTTATCTTGAGCGAGCAAACAGAACAAAAAGAAAAAAAGAAGCTGTTTCATTTCAAGTTCCGGATCCGGAAGGAGTTTTTCACAGCGGTACTCTTCATGGCCGTTCTGATGGCCGTCATTATGGTGGCCTCCATGTTTTTTGGCCGTGGCAACGGCGTAGCCATCGGTATGGCGCTGCTGGGCGTTTTGATGACGCTGGGCAATGACTATACCCTGGAACCGCTGAAGAATACGCTGACCATGGTGGTCACCAACGTGGGCATTGTGGGCATGGCCTTTTTAGGCTATGCGTTCTTTAGTCCCGGGACTATCGGCTATATCATCATGATGACAGCCGTGACACTGGTGACCTTCTTTGCGGCCATCTATATGTTCACTTCAGAATCCCGCAGTAATACCTATATGCCCGTACTGCTCAGCTTTTCCATGCTGCTGTACTATCCGGTCTATGGCTGGGATGTGCTGATCCGGGCGTCCATCTACGCTGGCGCAGCGCTGCTGGCTATGGGCATCAATATGCTGCTGCACAAAAACAAATTCCGCAAGAAGATCGGTGAGACACTGACCGGCGCCATCGAGAACATGAAAACACAATGTCTGGCCGTTTATAACGACGAGGACAAGGCAGAGCTGATGAAGCGCAGCGTCATCATCGAAAAGACCGTCAGCGGCATCGAGAGCGCCATGGGCACCAAGATGTCTGTGCTGTCTCACTGGCAGGCCGGCCACGATATGATGCGCACACTGACCATTTTAAAGCGGATCAATAAGACCGTCACCGATAACTATATCCAGGGCGGCAAGACCATGACCGATGATATGTATCATCTGCTGGACAATATGCTGCAGTCCATCCAAAAGTTTGAAAACGACGAGATCAGCGAAGAAGAGATCTCCAGACAATTTGATGAACTGTACAGCCACATGAATCCAAACCTGGATCACGAAGAAGTGCTGGATGCAGTGCGCATGGAAATGGACGACTTTATCCAGGGCGAAGTGTACCATGTGGATAAGGAAGAGACCAAACGTACCTTTGGCGACTGGGTACGCAGTACCATCAACGTTTACAACGTGATCTTTGCCTTAAAGGTATCTATCCTGGCAGCCATCGGCGTGTGCATCACCTCGATTTTCCAGATCCCAATGGCCTATATGTGGCCGCTATACGTTGGCATCACCGCACAGCCTTACATTGAACTGGGCAACAAGGGCGGCAAGAACCGGATCATCAACACGATCTATGCCGTTGTCATCCTGCTCATCGCCTTCTCCATCACCCAGAACCTGTGGGTCCACCTGGCGATCACCGTGGTGTTGTGCTTCATCGGCGATATGTTCACCGACTTCGACTTCTCTACCATGATGGGTACCATGATGTCTGTGGTGCTGATGGTGCTGTCTGATCCGACGCAGGTGTATTCGCTGTCTCTGTACCGGCTGGGATACATCGCCGCAGCCTGCATCATCCTGCAGCTCGTCGATACGCTGATCTTCCCCAACACCATCCCCAAAACGCTGTCGAAGCAGGTCAAGGCTTCTCTGGCCATCAACGACAAGCTCCGGGGCGTGCTCAATACGGGCGACTGTGATTACGATACGGTACACGGCATCCTGATGGAAAAACGCCGGGCGAACCAGCGGATAAAGAACACCAACCGCTATGCCCAGAATGAGCAGATCACAGCCTTCCTGCTGGCGGAGGAAGAGTGGATCAACCGGATGAGCATGATCAATCACCGGCTGAAGGAGAAGAACTATCACCTGGCTGACCTGCGTACATTTGTGGATACCAGTGCCGCACCGGGTGCAGAAGTCACCATGAGCCACCTGGAGACCAACCTGGTCACCACGCTGAACGAGGTGCTCAGCGATATTAACAAGGCAGAACAGCTCATGGCTTCTATGGAACAAAAGGCAGAACCAGTAACGGCCTGAGTTCTACAAAACATAAGCGTACACCGATTCATTGAAATTTACCATAACAAAAAGGACATCTGTAAAAAGATGTCCTTTTTGTTTATGGTGCGGTTGTGAAAAAAAGAAGCTGTTATTTATCAGCAGGTGTTTCGCCATTTTCCTGGATCAGCGATTCCAGAAAAGCCATAGCCTGTTTTTTCTTGTCCTCTTCCATGGAGCGGTAATAGCACAGCAGTTGCTTTTCCTGCTTGTCCAGATCATAGATGTGGCTTTGATTCTGCGGCGGGCGGGACGGCGGCTTTCGGCCGGATCTTCCATCCCGCACCAGCACGGCGTTAGGCGTCTCACTGCCCAGCAGTTCCTCCACGCTGACCTTAAATAAGTTGGACAGCTTGATGAGGGAGGAGATACTGGGCTCTGTTTTTCCCGTTTCGTAATAGGTGTAAGAGGAGCGGTCAATGTTGAGGGTTTTGGCGACCTGTTCCTGGGTCAGGCCGCATTTTTCCCGCAGAGAGCGAAGTTTTTCATTTAAACCCATCCGTTACACCTCCTCTTACTTCTATTTGCATTATAGTGGATTGGGTCAGATTTGATGTGTTTCTGTGAATTGTGTTCACAGCATCCAGACGGGAAGAAAGCCTTGACGTTCCGAAGTCCCCTTTGTATAATAAAAGAGAAGAAACCACTGGCAAATCCCCCCTTTTGCGCAAAAGCAACGGGATTTGCCGTTGATTTCCATCTTACTGCAATCTGTAACAGGGAGCTTTTTTGGAGGGACCATTGTGAAATATTTTGTCATTTTAGGCGATGGCATGGCAGATCGCCCCTTTGCCGGCCTGGGCGGTAAAACGCCGCTGGAGGTGGCTAATCACCCGACCATGGACTATATCGCATCGAGAGGCGTTTGCGGCATGGCGAAAACGGTGCCCCAGGGGATGCCGCCGGGCAGCGACACGGCAAACCTTTCCGCTATGGGGTACGATCCCAAGATCTATTACACGGGACGGTCGCCGCTGGAGGCAGTCAGCATGGGCATTGCGTTAGATCTCAATGATGTGACCTATCGCTGTAATACGGTCACGCTGTCTGACGACGAAAATTATGAGGACTGCACCATGATCGACTATAGCTGTGACGAGATCACTACAGCGGAGTCTACCCAGATCATCAACGATTTAAACGAGGTGTTCAAGACCGAGACGCTGAATCTGTATCCGGGCATCAGCTATCGCCATTGCCTGGTGCTGCGGGATGCCAAAGACGGCGCCAAGACGACGCCGCCCCACGATATTTTGGAGCAGAAGATCACTGATTATCTGCCCAAGGGCCAGAACAGTGAATTGCTGCTGGCGATGATGAAGCGGTCCAGAGAACTGCTGAAGGATCACCCGGTGAACAAGAGCCGCATCGAGCGGGGACTGCATCCGGTATCGTCCCTGTGGTTCTGGGGCGAGGGCAGAAAGCCAAACCTGACCGCTTTTGAACAGAAGTACGGCAAAAAGGGCGCCGTGGTGTCGGCTGTGGATCTGATCAAGGGCATCGGCATTTGCGCCGGGCTCAACAGCATCGACGTAGAAGGCGCTACCGGCAACATCGACACCAACTTCCCAGGCAAAGCCCAGGCCGCCATTGACGCGCTGCTGGGCGGCGATGATTTTGTCTATGTCCACATGGAAGCGCCGGATGAGTGTGGCCATCGCTTTGAGCCGGAAAATAAAGTCAAGGCCATCGAGCTGATCGACCAGCAGGTGTTAAAGCCCATGATGGACGCACTGAAAGCGGCGGGAGAGGACTTCAGCGTGTTGCTGATGCCAGACCATCCGACGCCGCTGGAGATCCGCACCCATACTGCTGATCCGGTCCCGTTTGTTATCTATCGCAGCAATGCAGAGACAGACAACGGCCCGGCCCGCTACACCGAGGCTGATGCCGCCAGCACCGGCTTGTATGTAGACGAGGGCTACACCTTGATGAGCAAGCTGATAGAGGCATAACGGATGTGTTCTCCGTAAAATGAAAATGACCGCTGTTCCCGGAGAAATTTCTCCTAGGACAGCGGTTTTTCTTTGGGAAGATCAGTTTTTGCGGACTTTTTCTTGACAAGACCAGAGCGGTTTGGTATAATTTACGTTACGGATGCTTCCGTTACAAAAGCATTTGCTGGAGTGGCTCAGTCGGTAGAGCAGCTGATTCGTAATCAGCAGGTCGTCGGTTCAAGTCCGATCTCCAGCTCCAGAAAAACCCCATGGTTCCGTCTTTTCGGCGCCATGGGGTTTCTGCTTTGTAATGAAAAAACGACAGGTGTTCCTGTCGCTTTGGATGTTTATGTTGTGATTGGTTTTTGTATTTTAGGCGGTTTTCAGGATCTGTTCTCAGACGTCGTACATCAGATCGCCATAGGACGGTACCGGCCAGAAATCGCTGGAGACGATCATTTCCAGCTCATCGATGGGCGCGCGGAGATTCTCCATGGCGGGCACGACGGAATAACGGTAATACCGGGCAGTTTCCTGGGCGGTGGGATGGTTATCTGCCTGGGCAAAGACAACTTCCAGCGTCTCCAGGGCTTCTGTTGCGTGGTTGAGCAGATTGGTGATCTTGCGAAGCTGTTTGCGCGGGACGGAAGCATCGCCGCCGCCAGCTTCCACAGAGGAGATGCTCTCGCCCAGGAACGCAGCATAGCGGATGATCGCCGGGATATATTGCTTGCCGGCCATATGGATCATGGTCCGGGCCTCGATGGCCATCTTGTGGGAGTAGGTCTCAAAGGAAACTTCTTTCCGCGATTCCAGCTCCGCAGCGGTAAAGATGTTGAATTTCTGGAACAGGTCGATGACATCGGGCTGTGTCAGGACGGGGATCGCCTCTACCATGCAGGGGATGTTGGGCAGACCACGGCGGGCAGCCTCGGCGATCCATTCGTCGCTGTAGCCATCGCCATTAAAGACGATCCGCTGGTGCTTTGTCATGACCTCTTTAATGTATGCTTTGCAGGCCTCTTCAAAGTTTTCAGCGTTCTCCAGGGCATCGGCGGCATCGCAGAAGGCTTCGGCCATAATGGCGTTGAGGACGGTGTTACATTCGGCGATGTTGTCGCTGGAGCCCACCATACGGAACTCGAACCGGTTGCCGGTAAAGGCAAAGGGAGATGTCCGGTTCCGGTCAGAGGTATCCTTTTGCAGCAGCGGCACGGTGGAAACACCGGTATCTAATTTGCTGACGGTAACATCTTCGAATTCCTTGCCGATGATCTTGCGGATGAGGGAGGCAAGATGATCGCCGACGAAAATGGAGATGATGGACGGCGGTGCTTCCTGGGCGCCCAAACGATGGTCGTTGCCCACATCGGCAGCAGCCTCTCGCAGCAGATCTGCATGGCGGTCGACAGCCTGCATGACACAGGCCAGCATCAGTTGGAACTGCAGGTTGTCCTCCGGGTGCTTGCCGGGACGGAACAGATTTTCGCCATCGTCTGTGCCCAGAGACCAGTTGTTGTGCTTGCCGGAACCATTGACGCCCTTGTAGGGCTTTTCGTGGAGCAGGCAGGACATCCCGTGCTCGTAGGCGATCCGCTTCATGGTCTCCATGGTCAGGTTGTTCTGGTCTACGGCCACGTTGGCGGTGGAGAAGATGGGCGCCAGCTCATGCTGTGCCGGAGCCACTTCATTATGCTGGGTAGAGGCGGTGATGCCATACTTCCACAGGGCGATGTTGACATCGTGCATGAAGGAGCCGACACGGGCACGGATCTTGCCAAAATAATGGTCATCCAGTTCCTGTCCCTTTGGTGCGGAAGCACCAAACAGGGTGCGGCCGGTATAGATCAGATCCTTGCGCTGCTCCAGCAGCTTCCGGTCTACCAGGAAGTACTCCTGTTCCGGGCCTACATAAGCGTTGATCTTTTTGGCGGTGGTGTTGCCGAACAGTCGCAGTAGCCGGATGCCTTCTCGGGAGACGGCTTCCACAGAGCGGAGCAACGGTGTTTTGGCGTCCAGTGCTTCACCGGTATAGGAGATGAAGATGGTGGGGATGCACAGCACGTTGCCGCAGGATTGTTCTTTGACAAAGGCGGGGGAGGTAATATCCCAGGCGGTGTAGCCTCTGGCATAGGAGGTGTTGCGCAGTCCGCCGGAGGGGAAGGAGGAGGCGTCCGGCTCGCCCATAATGAGTTTTTTGCCGCTGAGCTGGGTGAGCGCATGGCCCATTTCATCCGGCGGCACTAAGAAAGAGTCGTGTTTTTCGGCGGTCTTGCCGGTGAGCGGCTGGAACCAGTGGGTGTAGTGGGTGGCGCCCTTTTCCTCTGCCCAGCACTTCATGGCGTCGGCAACGGTATCGGCGGAGGAGGTGCTGAGCATACCGCCGTTTTCGATGACGGATACCACCTCCTCATAGACTTTTTCGGGCAATCGTTCTTTCATTACGGCACGGCTGAATACATTGGTGCCGAAAATGTCAGAGATAATCATTGTTTTATCCTTCCTTTCGCAGAGCGGCCTATGTGACCGCAGAGTCGTTTCCATAAAATATACTGCGTGCTGACGCAGAAATTGCAATGGAACCAGCGTACCGCATAAACTTTCCATTGTCGGTACCACTGGCTTCACTATACTCCAATTATGAATAAATTACAACAAAAATGAAAGAAAAAAATAAAATCCTGCAAAATTTTGTGAATTTTGTAAAAAGTGAAAAAATTTTTTAGAGAAATTTCCGGAAAATTTTGTGGAGAAAAAGAAGAAATATTGGAAAAACATCGGAAAAATCCAGGGAAATACTTGCATAATCCCCGGTTTTGGTGTATGCTGAATCTAAAACTAAGCTGTGTGCACAAAAAATCATGTTTTGCAACTTTTTAATTTTTTCCTGCATTTTGGCAAAAACGCACGGACAACACGCACCCAGCGAAAGGAGTAGTGATATGGAAGGAATCCAAACAGAGAGCAGTCAAAAGCCAAAGGGCTTATATGACCCGCGTTTCGAGCATGACGCCTGCGGCATCGGCGCGGTGGTGGACATCAAGGGGCGCAAGAGCCACGACATCGTGGACAGCGCTTTGCAGATCGTGGAAAAGCTGGAGCATCGGGCCGGCAAAGACGCCGAGGGCAAGACCGGTGACGGCGTTGGCATCCTGCTGCAAATTTCCCATAAGTTTTTTTCCAAAGCGGCAAAGGAACTGAACATTTCCCTGGGGGGAGAGCGGGACTACGGTATCGGGATGTTTTTCTTCCCGCAGGATACGCTCAAGCGGCTGCAGGCCAAGAAAATGTTTGAGATCATCGTGGAAAAGGAAGGGATGCGCTTTCTCGGCTGGCGTACCGTGCCCATCCACCCAGAGATCCTGGGCAGCAAGGCGCTGGACTGTATGCCGTATATTGAACAGGGTTTTGTGGAGCGGCCGGAAAAGGTGGAAAAGGGTCTGGATTTTGACCGGAAGCTGTACATTGCCCGCCGTACCTTTGAGCAATCCAACGACAATACCTATGTGGTTTCCTGTTCCAGCCGGACTATCGTATATAAAGGGATGTTTCTGGTCGATCAGCTCCGGAACTTCTACAGCGACCTGCTGGACCCCGACTATGAATCGGCCATCGCCATGGTCCATTCCCGGTTTTCCACCAACACCAATCCTTCCTGGGAGCGTGCCCATCCTAACCGATTGATCCTGCACAACGGCGAGATCAACACCATCCGGGGCAATGCCGACCGGATGCTGGCCCGGGAGGAGACCATGGTGTCCTCCATTATGGATGAGGACGATCTGGAGAAGGTCTATCCTGTGGTGAATCCCAATGGCTCTGACTCTGCCCAACTGGACAACACCCTGGAATTCCTCGTCATGAACGGCATGGAGCTGCCCATGGCGGTAATGGTGTGTATTCCGGAGCCATGGTCCCGCAATAAGGCCATGGGACAGGACCGCCGGGATTTCTATAATTACTACGCCACCGTCATGGAACCGTGGGACGGTCCGGCGGCCATCATCTTCACCGACGGCGATGTGGTGGGCGCAGTGCTGGACCGCAATGGTCTGCGCCCGGCCCGTTATTACGTCACCGACGATGACCGGCTGATCCTGTCCTCAGAGGTAGGCGTGCTGGACTGCCCGCCGGAAAAGATCCGGCTGAAATCCCGCTTGCAGCCAGGCAAGATGCTGCTGGTGGATACCCACGATGGCCGCCTCATCGACGACGACGAGGTGAAGGATCGCTATGCCCATCGCCAGCCTTATGGCGAGTGGCTGGACCAGAACCTGACGCAGCTCCATGACCTGCCCATCCCGAACCACCACATTCCCCGGTATACCCAGGAGGAACGGGATCGGCTGTACAAGGCCTTTGGCTATACCTATGAAGAAGTGATGGATTCCATTGTGCCCATGGCAAAGACAGGGCAGGAGCCAATTGCGGCAATGGGCGTGGATGTGCCTTTGGCGGTGCTGTCGGAGAAGCATCAGCCACTGTTCAGCTACTTTAAGCAGATGTTTGCCCAGGTGACTAACCCGCCCATCGACGCCAGCCGGGAAGCGGTAGTCACCGATACCATCAGCAACTTGGGCGGTCACGGCAACCTGCTGCAGGAGAGCGGCGACAACTGCAATGTCCTGCGGGTACACAATCCCATCCTCACCTCTATCGATTTGATGAAGATCCGCAGTATGCACAAGGAAGGCTTCCGTGTGGAGACCATCTCTCTGCTGTACTATAAAAATACGCCGCTGAACCGGGCTATCGACCGGATGTTCATGGCGGCGGACAACGCTTATCGGAAGGGCGCCAATATCCTGATCCTGTCTGACCGGGGCGTCGATGAAAACCATGTGGCCATTCCGTCGCTGCTGGCGGTCTCCGCTTTGCAGCAATATCTGGTCCGGACGAAAAAACGCACCAGCCTTTCCGTCATCCTGGAATCGGCAGAGCCAAGAGAAGTTCATCATTTCGCTACGCTGCTGGGCTATGGCGCATCGGCCATCAACCCGTATCTGGCACAGGAATGTATCGGCGAGCTGGTGGAGAAAAAGCTCCTGGATAAGGAAGAATCGGTAGCCATCGACGACTATAATGAAGCGGTGCTCCAGGGCATCGTGAAGATCGCTTCCAAAATGGGCATCTCCACTCTCCAGTCGTACCAGTCCGCCCAGATCTTTGAGGCGGTGGGCATCGACCGGGACGTCATCGACCATTACTTTACCAATACGGTATCCCGTGTAGGCGGCATCGGCTTAAAAGAGATCGGCGAAGTGGTGGAATACCGCCACAACCACGCCTTTGATCCCCTGGGCCTTTCCATCGATACAACGCTGGATTCTCCCGGTACTCATAAGCTCCGCTCCGGTCCCGGCTGCGAGGATCACCTCTATAATCCCAAGACCATCGCGCTGCTCCAGCAGGCGGTGCGCACCGGCGACTATGGGCTTTATACGCAGTATGCCGAAACCGTGGACAGCGCAGAGGTCCCCCACACCCTGCGGGGTCTGATGGATTTCCGCTTTGCGGAAAACGGTGGGATCCCTCTGGAGCAGGTGGAGCCGGAAACAGAGATCGTCAAGCGCTTTAAGACGGCGGCCATGTCCTACGGCTGTCTGTCGGAGGAGGCCCATGAATGCTTAGCCATTGCCATGAATCGTTTGGGCGGCCACTCCAACACCGGCGAAGGCGGTGAGCCTGCCGAGCGATACGGCACCGAGAAAGCCTGTTCCATCGTGCAGGTGGCTTCCGGCCGGTTCGGCGTCAACTCCGAGTATCTGCTCAGCGGCAACGAGATCCAGATCAAAATGGCCCAGGGCGCAAAGCCTGGCGAGGGCGGCCATCTGCCCGGCAAAAAGGTTTATCCCTGGGTGGCAAAGACCCGGTTCTCTACGCCGGGCGTGTCGCTGATCTCTCCGCCGCCCCACCACGATATTTATTCCATCGAAGATCTGGCCCAACTGATCTATGACCTGAAAAATGCCAATCGGGACGCACGGATCAATGTAAAGCTGGTGTCCGAGGCCGGCGTGGGCACCATTGCCGCCGGTGTGGCTAAGGGCGGCGCCCAGGTCATCCTCATCTCCGGCTATGACGGCGGTACTGGCGCCGCACCCAAAAGCTCCATCCACAATGCGGGCCTGCCCTGGGAGCTGGGTGTGGCCGAGACGCACCAGACCTTGATTCAAAACGGTCTGCGTTCCCGCGTTGTGCTGGAGGCCGATTCCAAGCTGATGACCGGTCGGGATGTGGCCATTGCCTGCCTGCTGGGCGCGGAGGAATTCGGTTTTGCTACCGGGCCGCTGGTGGCCATGGGCTGCGTCATGATGCGGGTATGCAACCAGGATACCTGTCCCATGGGCATCGCCACCCAGAATCCGGAATTACGCAAACGGTTTCGGGGAAAGCCGGAGCACGTGGAAAATTATATGCTGTTCATCGCCCGGCAGCTTCGGGAGATCATGGCAAAGCTGGGGTTTGCCACCATTGATGAAATGGTGGGCCGCAGCGATAAGCTCCAGCGCCGCCACGATATGCAGGTGGGCCGGGCAGACATGGTAGACTTGTCCCTGATCTTGAACAATCCCTATATCGACAGTCCCATGCGCCACTTTGATCCTAAGGACAGCTATGATTTCGCCCTGGAAAAAACAGTGGACGAAGCGGTGTTCTTAAAAGAGATGGGCCCTGCCCTGGAGCGGGGAGAACCGGCCTCTATGGAACTGAAGATCAGCTCCACCGACCGGGCACTGGGAACGATCTTTGGCAGCGAGATCACCAAGCGATACGGCAATACTCTGCCGGAGGATACCTATCGCATCAAATGCTATGGCGGCGGCGGCCAGTCCTTTGGCGCCTTTTTGCCCAAGGGACTGACCCTGGAGCTGGAAGGCGATTCCAACGATTATCTGGGCAAGGGCCTTTCCGGCGGTAAGATCGTCGTGTATCCGCCAAAGGAATCCACCTTTACGCCGTCGGAGAATATCATCATCGGCAACGTGGCCCTCTATGGCGCAACAGCCGGTAAAGCCTTTATTTCCGGCATTGCCGGCGAGCGGTTCTGCGTCCGCAATTCCGGCGCCTATGCCGTGGTAGAAGGCGTCGGCGACCACGGCTGTGAATACATGACCGGCGGCCGTGTGGTGGTGCTGGGCAGGACCGGTAAAAACTTTGCGGCGGGAATGTCCGGCGGCATTGCCTATGTGCTGGATGAACAGCGGGATCTGTATCTGCGGGTCAATAAGACCATGGTGGAGATGGAGACCATTTCTCAGCCCCACGACATCGAAGAGCTGAAAGCGCTCATCGAACAACACGTGGCGGCTACCGGCTCGGCAAAGGGTAAGGCGATCCTGGAGCGGTTTACAGATTATCTGCCGTACTTTAAGCGCATTATGCCGCACGACTACAATCAAATGCGCAAGGCCATTGCCAAGGCGGAGGAGACCGGCCTGAGTTATGACCAGGCGGAGATCGAAGCGTTTTACGCCGTGACAAGAGCATAAAGGAGGAGCATCATGGGAAAACCGACAGGATTTTTAGAGTATACACAACAGGAGAACCCAGCACAGTCTCCTCTGGAACGCATCCGGCATTTTCAGGAATTTCACCGTCCGCTGGAAAGATCTGCCCGGCAGGAGCAGGGCGCCCGCTGTATGAATTGCGGTGTGCCCTTCTGCCAGAGCTGCGTGGAGCTGGGCGGCATGACCACCGGCTGTCCGCTGCACAATCTGATCCCCGAATGGAACCATCAGATCTATCAGGGCAACTGGCAGCACGCCCTGGATCGTTTGCATAAGACCAATCCCTTCCCCGAGTTTACCGGGCGGGTCTGTCCGGCCCTGTGCATGGCAGCGTGTACCTGCGGCGCCAATGGCGATCCGGTGACGGTGAAGGAAAATGAGCTGGCCCTGGTGGAATACGGCTGGGAAAATGGATTGATCCAGCCCTGTGTCCCAGCAGTGCGCACCGGCAAACGTGTGGCTGTCGTTGGCTCCGGCCCATCCGGATTGGCTACGGCAGACCTGCTCAACCGACGGGGCCATCTCGTCACCGTTTACGAGCGGTTTGACCGCATCGGCGGCCTTTTGATGTACGGCATCCCCAACATGAAGCTGGAAAAGCACATCGTAGACCGCCGGGTAGCGCTGCTGAAAGCGGAGGGCATCACCTTTAAGACCAACGTGGACGTAGGCAGAACGCTGCCAGCAGAGGAGCTGCTGCGGGATTATGACGCCGTTGTGCTGTGCTGCGGCGCGTCGAACCCGAGAGATCTGGATTGTCCGGGCCGGGAGGCGGAAGGCATCTATTTTGCCGTAGATTTTCTCCGGCAGAACACCAAAAGCCTGCTGGATTCTCACCTTACCGACGGCAACTTCTTCTCGGCAAAGGACAAGGATGTCATCGTGGTAGGCGGCGGCTATACCGGCAACGACTGCATTGGCACCTGTATGCGCCATGGCTGCAAGAGCATTACGGCGCTGGAGATGATGGCTGAACCGCCGGCAGAGCGGCTGGAGTCGAATCCTTGGCCCCAGTGGCCCCGGGTGCGCAAAACAGACTACGGCCACGAGGAGGCCATCGCCGTGTTTGGGGAGGATCCCCGCCGGTATCAGACCACGGTGAAGGAGTTCCACAGCGATGAGGAGGGAAAGCTCTGCGCCGTGACCATCGTGCATCTGGAAGCGCAAAAGGACAAGGAGACAGGCCGGGTGCGCATGGTGCCCATTGCAGGCAGTGAGGAAACACTGCCTTGCCAAATGCTGCTGATCGCCGCCGGATTTTTAGGCAGTCAGTCCTATGTGTCGGACGCCTTTGGCGTAGAGCGGAACCAGCGCACCAATGTGCAGACAGCGAAAAACCACTATCAGACCAATGTGGAAAAGGTCTTTACCGCCGGCGATATGCACAGGGGACAGTCCCTCGTGGTGTGGGCCATTGAGGAGGGCTGTAATTGCGCCGCCGAGGTAGACGAATACCTCATGGGGTACACCTGCCTGTGACCGGCTGTAAAAATCATAAAAAATAACGCAGCATCCATGGTTGTCGACGGACAGCCATGGATTTTTTGCTGCGCTTTTCTGCTATGTTCACTGTTGTGTTCTGCTCTGGTTTGTCAGCAGAGCAGAAACAAGGGGACAGCTCCACAGGGTATAGGGCAAGCGGTAAGATGATTACAAAAGACAGATCCCCTCTAACGCAGAAGCAACACTGCGCCGGAGGGGATCTTGTTGTTTTTTAGAGAAGATCAGTTACTTGGTGGTAACTGCTTTTGCACTGCTCCAGTTACTGTAGACCTTAGCGCCGTCAATGGTTTTGTAGGTGCGTACCCGGACATAATATTTTTTGTTGGCGCTGAGGGAGGTCAGCTTCTTTGCGGTGGTATCCTTGCTGACCGTGATGGTCTTTGCGGTTTTGAAGCTGCTGCTGGTGCTGTAGGACACCTGATAGCCGCTGATGGAGGACACCTTTTTCCAGCTCACGGTAAAGGCTTTCTTGCTGGCTGTCAGCTTGGAGATGGCAGTAGCGGCTGGCGTAGTGTACGTTGTGCCGCCGTAGCTGTAATTATAGTAGGTTTTACCGCTGGTCAACGGCTTGTAATTGCTGGGCAGGGATTTTACGCCCTGCTGATCCTTCACAGGCTCACAAATGAGACCCACGGTGCTTTCTTTCACTTTGTAAACATAGTAGCTGCTGCCGCTCTTCAGTACACCGTACATCCCTTTGGGATCGCTCTTGTTGGTGTAGCCATCAAGATACATGGTTGATCCGCCGGCCACCCAGATCTGCTCTGTATCGGAAGTCTCAAAATCAAAGGGACTTAGCGCATTGCCAAACTTGTCTGTAGCGTCTACGGCAAAATCACCATAGGTGGGGTCGGTGACGATCTTCTTCAAAATGATCTGCTCTGCGCCTGCTGCGGTGGTGATTTTCTGGACGCAATATTTGTTGCCGTCATTGCCGCTTCTGGGCGTTGCCACATACAGGGGCAGCTTTTGGGTAGACATTGCCCGGTAGGTGGTTCTCTCTGCGACTTTTCCGGTGTTTTTGATGGAGGTCGTCCCGGTGATGTTCAGGGCGTTGGTGCCGCAAGTTGTTTTTGTAATGGCAAAGGCGTCGTAGCCCTTTGCGGCATAGGCCGTCAACTTCACGCCCTTGTCAATGGTCAGCTTAGCCGGGCCGCTTTCGGCTTGGACCAAAATGGCGCTTCGGTAGGCTTTATTCTTGTTCAGCGTCAGGCTGCCGGTGCCGGAAAGACGTACGCTGCCGCCATAGCCGTAGCCAAAAGCCTGGATGGTACCCAGGGTATTGGTGCCCTTGAGAACGATGGTGAAGTTTTCGCCCATTTCGTTGATCTCCAGCATCTTGTCCGGCGCCTTGACGTTGTTCAGCGTCAGGGTATTTGTCTTTTTGTTGTAGGTGACGCCGGAGACTTTATACGCTTCGCCGTCACCCCGATAAATGGCTGTGGAACCACTGCTCTCCTGCCACAGCATCACATATTCGTGACCGGAGCCGCTGGGATTGTTGTTTGCGGCCAGAGCGGTCATTGGCGTCAGCGTAGCTGCTGCCAAAAGGCTCATGGTGATGAGGGCTGTCGTCAGTTTTTTGCGGAAAGATTGCTGTTTCATGAAAGATGCCTCCTTCGTGTTGTTGCGGGTTGTGGTGTTTCTTTAGAGCATGGCATAAGTATGGCATAAAATGGCCAAAAGGAACAGGTCTATTTCCGAACTGGCACGGCGAAATCGGAAATCGTTGCCCGTTTGTGCTATAGATCTTTCTGGAAATGTGAGGGAATCTTCACAGAAAGCTCAACTTTTTCACACATTTCTGTGGTATAACAAAAAGAAAGCATCATACTATTTGTGTCTTTTCAATTCATTTTGTGGTTTTTGCATCAGTCTCTTTTTATTTTATTTTAGAATTATAGAGAGGTGATTCCCATGACATTCGGAGAGATTTTGCGTGAGCTGCTGGATGAGAATGATCTGACCCAAAAAGACTTAGCTGCCGATTTGAATATGGGCGCCACCACCATTGGAAACTATGTTCGCGGCGTCCGGGAACCGGATTTTGAGACGCTGAAGGCTTTTGCGGCGTATTTTCACGTTTCCACCGATTATCTGCTGGATTTTCACGGCAGTCCGGAGCGGACCCATTGTGAGGATGAGCTTTTGCGGGTGTATCGAGCGTTGCCCAGTTCCCAAAAAGCGCTTTTGCTGGAACAGGGCAAGCTGTTGCTTCGCATGAATAAGTCGAGGGAAAAGCCTTAGCAATGTTCCAAAAAAGAACGCATTTTTAAACAATTTCTGCACGTTTTGTCGAAAATATCATTTAGCTATTGAAATTACCCTGGAATTGCCCGTATAATAAAGAATCGGCAATTGAAAAATGGATTACAGTTTTGAGGTGTCACAACATGAAACATGCAATCACGTCTTACAACACAAAAAAGAAGTTGGCAGCTTCTCTGAAGCGAGCCATGGCGCAAAAGCCTTTCAACAAGATCACCGTCAGCGAGATCATGCTGGACTGTGACCTGAACCGCAAGACCTTTTACTATCACTTTGAGGACCTGAACGGTCTGCTCCACTGGATGCTGGAGGATGACGCAAATGCCCTGCTAGAGGCCCTGGGCCCCAAGGCCGAGCTGGAACGCACACTGCACTTTGCGCTGGACTACATTGAGGACAATGAAGCCGTAGTCCGTTGCGTTTTGGAGTCGGTCACCTACGAGGATGCAACCGCCTTTTTCCGGCTGAATCTGCCTGCTGCTGTCACCAAGTGTATCAATGACGCAGAGCGCTCCACCGGCATCCTGTTGGACGAGCCGTACCGGCAGTTCCTCATCCGATTCCACACCAATGCGCTGGTGAGCTACATTGTCGCCTGGGCTTTGGACCACGACGACGTAGACCGTGGCTGCGCGATCCGCAGCATGATGGGAACCCTCCAGCAGTCCCTGGATGGGATCCTCCAGCATCAAAAAACGATGCGGACCTGATCCGCCACATAACCATCCAGCGCACGGCCAGATCGGGCCGTGCTTTTTTCATGCCCAAAAGGGTGTGCCCATGGCTTTGCCCTCTTTAAATCACCCCCCCAGTCTGCTGCGCAGACAGCTCAGTAAATTCATCACCCCTCAGTCTGCTGCGCAGACAGCTCCGAAAAAAGAAAACCCCTCAGTCACCTGCGGTGACAGCCCCCCTGCAAGGGGGGGCTGAGAAAGGGCTCGGCGTAAAGCCCCTTGCCACGGGAGTATCTGGGCGCTTGCGCCCCCAGTAAATGATGGCCGGCAGTTCCCGCACGGGGTAATCCAACGTAGGGGCGGAGGTCGGACGCCCGACGGGCGAGGCGTTGCTCCCGCGCAATAGCACGTTGTTGATTTTCCACGCCAACGCAGTCTTTGCGTAGCACAGGGACTCGCCTCTTTGGTTCCCTTCTTTCTTTGCTGCCTTTCTTTCCCAAAGAACGCAAGAAAGAAAGACAGTCCCCCGGAAGGGGTGGGAGCGGCGAGCCTGAAAGGCTCGAAACCTGTTGCGGGGAAGCGCAACCGTAATTGTCTTTGCTTTTCAGAAAGCAATTCGCAGTCACCCCTCAGTCTGCTGCGCAGACAGCTGAGTAATTTCTTCACCCCTCAGTCGCAACTGCGTTGCGCCAGCTCCCCTGCAAGGGGAGCCGAGAAAAAGCTGAGCGCAAGGCTTCTTGCCTCCCCTTTGAGGGGAGGTGGCACGGCGAAGCCGTGACGGAAGGGTTCTAACCGACTGAGCGCTGATTTTATCATTTTTACGCATTCTTTGCTGTGTGGTTGCAACCATTTTTGCATACGTTCTGCTGCGAATATATACAGAATAAATCGGAATTGATAAAATTTTTCAGAAGATTGACAGTAGTCGGCAAACGTTGTATGATACAAATAGAATTTTTGATTCATCAATTTTTAGGAGGCGACAATGATGACAATCGTTTACGCATCAAGAACAGGCAATGTACAAAAGCTGATGGATAAATTACAGGTCCGTGATGCTGTGAAATTGGAAACCGGCACAGAAGCGGTTACCGGTGATTATATTCTGATTACTTACACCGACGGTGCAGGCATCGTACCACCGGTTGTTGAGAAATTCCTGGAGCGATCAGCTGACGGTTGCAAAGGTGTTGCTGTTAGCGGCAATATGGAGCGTCATGCAGATACTTTCTGCTGGGCAGCAGATATTATCCATGACAAATACGGTATTCCGGTGATCGCTAAGTTTGAAAAAGACAGCGATGACACCGTGATAGCAGCCATTTGTGCAGCATTGAATTAATAGGACCTGTGAAAAGATTTTTATAAAAGATCTTCTATGCAATTATCATTTATGTAATGTGCTGGGTGAAAATCCAGCATTTTTTCTTGTGGCCCCAAAAGTGGCTAAGTGCAGAGCTTTCAGCAATGACTTGTCGCTGGGAAATACACTGCGTTGATGCTTCAGCATCCCAGAAACAAACAATGGAGCCTCGGAACAGTTCCGAGACTCCTTTCTGCTTGCAGGAATCAATGTAATTACTTCACCGTGACCGTCATTTTCACCGTCTTGACGGTACCGTTCTTCAATGTGACGGTTGCTTTGATTGTTACGGTTCCGGCTTGCTTTGCCTTGATTTTTCCGTTCTTGTCAACGGTGGCGACGGTGGGTTTGCTGGTCGTGTAGGTGATGGACTTCACATTGCGGATGTCCAGATCGTCATGGAAAGCAAACGTCATCGTCTTGCCCTTCTTCACCGTTGCGGTGGATTGCTTTGCTTTTACCGTTGCCAGAATCGCTTTGTTGATCTCCGCTGCTTCGGTGCCGTTCTTCATGGTGAAATTGCCGGTGGAGCGAATTACCAATCGCAACTGACCCTTGCTGTCGGTGGTGTAGGTGCGGCTGTTCACCAGAATGAAATTGCCATCGCCATCGGTGCGGTAGATTTTCAGATCGTTCTTCGGTGTCAGATTGTTTACATCAATCTGCACGACGTAGCGCAGCTCGCCCTTCTCATTTGTCACATGCATATCGATGGTCATGGCGCCGTCGTGGAGTTCCAGCAGTTGGGAGAACACTTTCTTTGTAAAGGTGGCTTGCACGCCGTTGGACTTGGTTGCGCCGGTCTTATCGATGGTGGCGTGGGCGCCGGTGATATTGCCATCCACGTCCTGATCCAGCGTGAGCACCGCATCGGTGCCGTTGCCGATGTTTTTGATCTCATGCTCGGTGTAGCGCTGGCTGATGTTGCCGTCAATGTCCTTGTAGGTGGTCTCCGTGGTGGTGACGGTATTTCCATACGAATTTTGGGTCGCTTCGATCCGCTGGATGGTCTGGTTGCCAAAAATCGTGGTGCTTGTGATCGTGGTGACCGTATGGCAGCTTGCATCGGTCACGATTTCCGTTTCGACGGTTTCGCCGCCCTCCATCGTTTCCACGGTGGTTTCCGTGGTTTTGGTCACGTTTCCCTGGCTGTCTTTTTCCACCACGGTGGTGATGGTGTCGCCGTTGACCTTGGTGAGAACGGTGGTTTCCACGGTGGAGCCGTCAGCGTTTCTTTGGGTCATGGTGGTGATGACGTTGCCGTTTTCATCGGTGATCGGTGGATCTTGTGTGATGATGGGGTACGTCGGCGGGATGTATGGCGGAATGTACGTCCACTGGGCGGTAATTGTGAGAGCCTTGCTTGGCATTGTGAATGTATCGTTTGTAATCGTGACAGAATCAGCGGGCGAAATATTCCATTGCTGAAATGCGTTATAACCTGTCGGAATCGCACCACGAGTTAAAGTAATCTCACTTCCC
>JAQXNV010000001.1 GCA_029098185.1 Oscillospiraceae bacterium | reverse complement strand
TTCTGTCCGCAGCCGGAAGGATGGCGACATCGGCGTCATGAGCGTAGATGACTTCCTTGCAAAGGCCGTCACCCAGGTCGCCACAAAGGCCATCGACTAAGGTTACCTTTCTTAATTAAAATAGAAGCAGCCATTCCCGTTTTTTGCTGGGAATGGCTGTTCTTGTTTGCAAAATCGGTCGAGCGCAGACCCTTGCCTCCCCTATAAGGGGAGGTGCCGTCGTAAGACGGCGGAGGGGTATTACGGGAGCGGATACCCTAGGGGAGCCGAGAATGAGCTTCCCTGGGCGCAGTGGGTCAGCCCTTAATCAGCGCACAAAAGTCCGTAAAGGGCAGCGTCCATAGACAAAATACAAAAAATAGTATTTTGCGTGCACAAACTGTCCGTTTTATGGTATAATCATAAAATATGGAAAGCAGTCAAACGACAGGGGGAAATCGTATGTTTAACGCAAGAGACCCGATGTATCGGGACCCGGTGGGGGCCGTGGAAGAAGGTACGCCAGTCCACTTTAAGATCCGGATCCCCAGAGATCTGAAATGCAGTGCCGCCCGGCTCTGCGTCATCAACGACTCCACCAAGCAGACCGAGATTCTGGAACTGTTCTGGTGCGGCATGGCCGGCGAGTTCGATGAGTGGTGGGAGTGCCATTTCATCCCGGAACAGTTCGGATTGTACTTTTACTATTTTGAGATCAAAACGTACCGGGGCATCCGCCGCATCGGTCGCCAGCGGGGCAGTGTCGGCGCCATCGACAACGCCGGCGATAAGGGCAGCTGGCAGCTCACCGTCTATCGTAAAGGCTTTACCACGCCGGATTGGCTGGCCGGCGGCATCATGTATCAGATTTTCCCGGATCGGTTCTTCAATTCTAAGACAAAAAAGGAAAATGTCCCTGCCGACCGTCACTATCACCAAAACTGGGACGACGAACCCCAATGGCGTCCCGATGAAAATGGCGAGGTGACCAACAGCGATTATTTTGGCGGCGATTTAAAGGGCATCGAAAAGAAGCTGCCTTATCTCAAAAAGCTGGGCGTCACCTGCATCTATCTCAATCCTATTTTCGAGGCCCATTCCAATCACCGGTACAACACCGCCGATTACAGTAAGATCGACCCGAGCCTCGGCACCGAAAAGGACTTCAAATCTCTTTGCTCTAAGGCAAAAAAGCTGGGCATCCGTATCCTGCTGGACGGCGTGTTCAGTCATACCGGCAGCGACAGCATCTATTTTAATCAGAAAGGCCGTTACGATTCTGTCGGTGCCTTTCAGAGCCAGTCGTCGCCCTACTATCCCTGGTATTCCTTCCACCAGTGGCCCGATATTTACGAAAGCTGGTGGGGATTCAATACGCTGCCCAATGTGAAGGAAACGAATCCCTCCTACGATCAGTACATCAACGGCGACGGCGGCATCGTGCAGAAATGGCTGGCTCTGGGGGCATCCGGCTGGCGGCTGGATGTGGCCGACGAGCTGCCCGATGCCTTTATCGATAACCTTTCCGCCAGCGCCAAGAGACAAAAGGATGACGCCCTTGTGCTGGGCGAGGTGTGGGAGGATGCCTCCAACAAGACGGCCTACGGCGTGCGGCGGCGGTATCTTTTAGGCGGCCAGCTGGACAGCGTGATGAACTATCCTTTCCGGGACGCCATCCTGGGTTTTTTGACCGGCATGGAAGCAGAGGACGCCATGGAGATCATCTTGTCGGTGCTGGAGAATTATCCACCCCAGGTGGTGCGGCTGCTGATGAACCACATCGGTACCCACGACACGGAGCGGGCCATCACCGTGCTGGCTGGCGAGCCCATGCGCAACCGGGGCCGGGAGTGGCAGTCGGAGGCCAGAATGACGAAGGAGCAGTGGAAGCTGGGCTTTAAAAAGATGCGTTTGGCGTCTCTGATGCAGTATACCCTGCCGGGCGTTCCCTGTATCTACTACGGCGATGAAGCCGGCGTAGAGGGCTACAAGGACCCCTTTAACCGGACTGGGTATCCCTGGGGCAAGGAGAACAAGGAGCTGCTGAACTGGTACGAAAAGCTGGGCGCTCTGCGCAGCGATCATCCTGTGTTTCGAGAAGGGGAATTTCATCCTGTGGCGGCGGGCAATGGCTTGCTGTCTTACCTGCGCCGCTGCGACGAGGAAGAGCTGCTCGTTGCCCTCAATAGCTGGAACCAGGAGCAGACGCTGGAATTGCCAGAAGGCTACCAATCTGCGCAAACGTTGCTGGGCAAAGCGGTAGGCGGTACGGCGATTTTGGAGCCGTATGGCTGCGGTGTATTCTGTCTGCGGCGAAACGGAGAGGAAAACGAAAAAAAATAAAAAAATTTTGCAAAACCACTTGCATTTCCCGGGAAAAGGTGTTATTATATATAGGCTGACTTCCCAAAGAAGTGCAGTGTGCGCTGCTAGCTCAGCTGGATAGAGTAACTGGCTACGAACCAGTAGGTCAGGGGTTCGAGTCCCTTGCAGCGCGCCAATGGGAAACCTCCGCATTTTTTGTGCGGAGGTTTTTTCTATTTCCTGTTCTTGTGACAGATTTTACCAGTAGTTTCACAAAAGCCCTTGATTTTTTAACAGGAAAAGGGTATGATGAAACAGTATGTTAGTTTTTTGATCGTTAAGGAGCGTTTTATCCATGGACAATCTTTTTGGGGGACATAGGGCTAAAAAATCCCGGTCCTGGTCTCCCGTACGGATCATCGTGCTCAGCTTTCTCGGCATTATCATTGCCGGAACGGCTCTGCTCACGATGCCCTTTTCTTCTAACAGCGGCCAGTTCACTCATGTGGTGGATGCCCTGTTTACGGCCACCTCTGCCACCTGTGTAACGGGCCTTTCGGTGTTCGATACCTGGCAGTATTGGTCCGTTTTTGGACAGATCGTCATCTTGCTGCTCATTCAGGTCGGCGGGTTGGGACTTGTCACCTTTACTACGGGATTTACTTTGCTGTTCCGCCAAAAGCTGGGCATCAAGGATATGGCCCTGGCCAAGGAAAGCTCCGGCGCCGACGCGTTAGACGTAAAGCATCTCTTAAAGACCATCTTCGCCTTTACGTTTTCCGTGGAGCTGATCGGCGCCCTGGTGCTGATGATCCGCTTTGTGCCCCAGGCCGGCGCCCTCGGCATTTGGGTGTCGGTGTTCACGGCCATCTCCGCCTTTTGTAACGCCGGATTTGACATCTTTACCTCTCTGGGCGATGGCGTTTCCACCGTTACCTTCGGCAATGATCCCCTGGTGGCCTTTACGTTGATCTGCCTCATCGTCGTCGGCGGCCTGGGCTTTATCGTCGTCAGCGACATCTTTCTGCGGAAAATGATGCCGCTGGCTAAGCGGGAAACGACAAAGCGGCTTTCCTTCCATACCCATGTGGTGTTGGTGGCAACGGCTTTCCTGCTGGTGGCCGGCGCCACGGCGATCATGATCAGCGAGTACAATCACGCCCTGAAGGATTATAACTTCTTTGAGAAAATGCTGGTCAGCCTGTTCCAGTCTGCCAGCTCCAGAACGGCCGGCTTTGCGCCTATCGACCCATCCAGCCAGAACAGCATCACCAAGATCATCAGCGTTCTCCTGATGTTCATCGGCGGCTCACCGTCATCCACTGCCGGCGGTATCAAGACAACGACAGTCGTTGTGCTGTTCGCGGCGGTCCACAGCGTATTGCGGGGCCGGTCAGAGGTCATCTTCCTCAAGCGGCGCATTGATATGGGAACGGTTTTGCAGTCCGTGACCATCGTGGTCTGCGGCATGACGATCGCCCTGATCACCGCCATCATTATCATGGTGTCGGTCAAGCAGGTCACCACGCTGGATGCCCTGTATGAATCGGTATCGGCGTTCAGTACCACCGGCTTTAACGCACCCTTTACGCCGGGATTGACCATCGTGGCAAAGATCGCTTTGGTGGTCAATATGTTCGTCGGACGTGTGGGCCCTATCTCCCTGGGCTTGTCCCTGGTAAACCGCAAGGTACGTCATTCCGAGTCCATTCTGCCCGACGGAAAAATTATCGTTGGCTAAAAAAAAGATCCTCTCCATTTCGCTTGGAGAGGAATTTTTTTTGCAAAAAGGAGAAACAGGCACAAAAAAAGTAGCCCTGCCGAAAACGGCGGGCTACTTTTGCTCTCCGATTTAAAACTTTCGAAAAAAATTAAGAAGCTGTGTCCGCGGACACCTAAAACGAAAGAGCACATATGCTTTTTCTCCAGACCGCCGACAAGAAGAGAGAGAAAAGCGGCGGGGGGAGAAGCTCCCAACAAACGATTGCAGTCGATTTATTGGTATTCGGACCGTAGTTCGAATCCGTTCTATTCGTTCGCGAGGCCCAGAAAAGAAACACCGTGTTTCTTCTGAACAAAGAAGACCAATTCGCGTGACCGCCAAAGCGGCCAGATGGGACAGGGACCAATACCAGGAAAGGTTCCAGTTCCTGCCTCCGCTCAATCTCATCGGGGAAAAGCGCTTGTTGTGATGCGATCTGGATGGGATTCAGCGGAAACAGAATCGAAAATGAATTTTTGAATAGGATAACTTGCAAAAATCTTTTTGCCGGTTATGTGAAAAAAGCAGAGGATTTTCGGCTTTTTCAAATTCATTGCTCTTATTATATACTATAGAGATTGTCTTGTCAATAAAAAATGCGATTTTTTTGAAAAAAATTTTCTCTTTTTGTTTTTATAGAATTATTTTCAAGAGAAACAATGCTATAGACAAAGGCAAAACTGTCCTGTTTATCCTTTCTGCTTTCGTGCATCACCTGGGAAACGGTTTCAAAATTGAAATTTTTACCGGGAAAAGTTTCATTTTTGAAAGATTTGCTAATTGTATAGATTTTCTCAATAAGGTGGTGTCTATGGGAAAAATCCTTGGTCAAATTCGTCATACTGCACAAATCATAGGCAGAAAATTTTACGGTTTACTCTCCTGCCCGGCTGTGCTACAATAGGGATACAGAAAATTGGCAAAGCGGAGGACGGGCTATGGATCAGCAGACGATTCTTTATATTGTAGTGTGTGTCATCATCGTGTTTCTCATCGTTGGCGGCATTTTGGTGCGCACAAAAAAATTCGGCGGCGGCAAAAAACGGATCTATCGGCCGGCGGTACTGCTCAAAACCGAGCGGGAATACGGCGAAGTCACAGACAGCCAGGGCGTCGTGCACAAGGGCGTCGTGGCCATGACGCTGACCTTTGGCTTTAAGGACGGCACCACAAAGTGCTTTCCTGTAGACCACAAAATGCGGGGCCATTGCAGTGAAAACGATTGGGGCCACATCATGTATGAGGGCGACAAGCTGTTGAAGTTTGAATGCAAGAGCGGGGAGATCGGCGGCAAGCTGTATGTGCAGACGCCAAAGGGCATCAAGACGCCGAAAAAATAAAGGGATAACCGGGCTGTCTGGGGGAATACTAGACGGCGAGGTGACGATTATGGAATTTTTTAACGCGTTTTGGGTCGGCGGATTGATCTGTGTCGTTGGGCAATTGCTGATCGACTTCACCAAGCTGACACCGGCCCGGATCCTGGTGCTGTTCGTGACGTCGGGCGTGGTGCTGACGGCGGTGGGACTGTACCAGCCGTTGGTGGACTTTGCCGGCGCCGGCGCTACCGTTCCGCTGACTGGCTTTGGCTACACGCTGGCCACCGGAACAAGAGAGGCCGTAGAGCAGAGCGGCCTGCTGGGCGCTTTTTTTGGGGGCATCACAGCGGCGGCTTCCGGCATCACAGCGGCGGTCTTTTTCGGCTATTTGGCCGGCATGGTGTCAAAGTCCGGCGACAAAGCATAAAAAAAGACGGCACAAACAGCCATCTTTTTTAAAAAGTGATACGCAATGGGCAAAACAAAATCCCCGGGGTATTCCGGGGATTTTTTTGGTGCGCCGCTTATTGAATGGCGCAGTCCAGATATTGTTCCAGTTCTTCTTCATCCTTCTTTTTCTTATCGAAGAAGAGGATAACTGTTGCGACAGCAGCGGCAACGATGCTGGCCAGTGTGACGATTGCGAAAATGCTTTTGAGCCCTTTTTTCATGGGGGACACCTCCGATCTAATCCAATACACTCACGAATTGATGGTTTCATCATACCGAATTTTCCGAGAAATGTCAATTGACAATCTGTAAACAATGTCGCAAATCCCGGCGAAAAAAGAAAAACAGAGCCGTTTGGCTCTGTTACTATCACCAATGGAACCCTTGTTAGCAAGCGTTCAGCTTTTTGGCAAGAGAAGACTTCTTTCTGGCAGCCGTGTTCTTGTGCAGGATGCCCTTAGCAGTTGCCTTGTCGATGGCCTTGATGGCAACACGGACAGCTTCCGCTTTGTTGTCAGCGTTTGTCTCGATGGCAACGTTTGCCTTCTTAATGTCGGTTTTCAGGGCGGAGTTGATGGCCTTGTTCCGCTCGGTCTTTGTCGCGATGACCTTGACGCGCTTCTTTGCAGACTTAATGTTTGGCATGGATTTCACCTCCTCGATTTTTCATTACACAACCATTATCATAGCACGGAATGACAAGAATTGCAACTGTTTTTTTACAAACGGAACAGGATTTCCGCCAGAATTTCCCTGTGAAAACTTTCTATGGTGGTGATACGATAATCTGCGCCGATTTTCATACGATATAGGGGAACGACAAAAGGAGGAGATCGTATGGAAGTGAGGACAGATCTGGCCCTGGAAGACCGGGAACTGCGAGGAGATTTTACCGGTGGGGTGCAGGAGCGGGAACAGGATGGCTGCCGGGTGACAACGCTGACCGTGGGGGCGTCGGAGGAATCGATTTATCACAAGCCTCGGGGGACGTACATTACCATAGAGATGAAGCCCCTCAGCGACCACATTGACAGCGATAACGCCTACTGCACGGTGCTTGCGCAGGAGCTGGGGTCGCTGCTGCCGGAGAAGGGCATGGCGCTGGTGGCGGGACTGGGTAACCGTTCCATTACGCCGGATGCCCTGGGGCCGAAAACGGCGGAGCAGGTGCTGGCGACCCGCCATATTACGGGAGAGCTGGAAAAATTGACGGGACACGCTTATTTTCGCCCGGTGGTGTCGGTCAGTCCCAATGTGCTGGGCAATACGGGCATGGAGGCACTGGAGGTGCTGGAGAGCTTGATCCGTCAGCTACATCCCGCCGTTGTCATCGTGGTAGACGCTTTGGCATCCCGGTCTTTGGGAAGGTTAGGCTGCACGGTACAGCTCAGTGATGCCGGGATCGCACCGGGGTCCGGTGTTGGCAACAGCCGGCCGGCCATCAATGCGGAAACGCTGGGCGTGCCGGTCATCGCCATGGGTGTGCCGACGGTGGTGGATGCTGTTACACTGGCCGGAGAGCTGCTGGAGGAGAGCGGCGGGACATTCGACCGTCAAATCGAACAGGCGGTTTCGCCGCGGGGGGCCGGGATGATCGTCACGCCCCGGGAGATTGATCTGCTCATCGACCGGGCGTCTCATCTGGTGGCCATGGCCATCAATACTTCGCTCAATCCGTTTTTCGATGTGGATACCTTTGCGGCCCTGGTGTGAGGGTATTTATTCCCCTCGCAGGGGGCCGCTCACGGGATACCACTCCGCCGTCTACGACGGCACCTCCCCTTATAGGGGAGGCAAGAAGTTTTGCGCCCAGCCTATTCTCGGCCCCCCTCGCAGGGGGGCTGTCTGCGAAGCAGACTGAGGGGTAACTTCCAATTGCTTTCTGAAAAGCAAAAACAATGGTGGTTGCGCTTCCTCGCAACAGGTTTCGAGCCGTTCAGGCTCGCCGCCCTCACCCCTTCCGGGGGACTGTCTTTCTTTCTTGCGTTCCCAAGAAAGAAAGGCAGCAAAGAAAGAAGGGAACCAAAGAGGGGCTCCGCCCCTACGTTGGATTACCCCGTGCGGGAACTGCCAGCCATCATCTATTGGGGG